>NZ_JAHXYO010000007.1:0-241686 GCF_019969905.1 Rahnella sp. GSA61A
GGACATGGAACGAATGCTTGCCGAGGTCAATACCGATGAGCGTAACGTTTTGCATGATGATCCCCTTCAGAAAGAAAAACACCCTGTCAGCGTACCGCTCACAGGGTGGGGGTGACCATCTTATTAAGGGGTCCTGCCCTAAGGCAGAACCCCTTTTCACTTCCTTCCTTTCAGCTTCAGCTCACCGATACTTTCCGGCGGCGTTTATCGAGGTCTTTAATCAGCTTATTCACCTGCTCGTCGGCAAACATCTCTTCGAGCGTATGGGAGAGCTTACGGCGCCAGTTCGGATATTCATCGCTGGTACCGGGCACGTTAACCGGTGCGCCCATGTCCAGCCAGTCTTCCGGTTGCAGGCCGAGCAAGGCACAGGCACTGTCAGCAACGTAACGTTGCAGACCACGGTTGAGTATTGGCGTCATTTCCATCAGTGCGGCTTTATGCCCGGTTTTCTTCGGGATGCAGCCGTAATGATGCAGACCATCAAGCAACCCCTGACGTGCGCGGGCGCGGTCGGCGTACAGCTCCTGTAAAACAGCCTCGTCGCGGTACAAACCGAGGGATTTTCCCAGCGCCAGATCGTCGCTTTGCCAGTAGCCGCGCAGCGTCGGCAGGTCGTGCGTGGTAATCGTGGCCATCGCCTGAACCGGATAGGACTGCGGCGCGCGGAAGTTGTTTTCCTCGTCGCGCTCGAAATACAGCACTTTGTAGGAATACACGCCGCTTTCGCGCAGTTTGCTGACGATCTCGACCGGTACGGTGCCCAGATCTTCGCCGATCACCATGCAACGGTGACGCTGGCTTTCCAGGGCTAAAATGGCCAGCAGATCATCCACCGGATATTGCACGTACGCACCTTTATCCGCCGTTTCACCCGCCGGGATCCACCACAGGCGCAGTAACGCCATCACATGATCGATGCGCAACGCGCCGCAACTCGTCATGTTGGAACGCAGAAGATCGATAAAAGGCTGATAGCCGCGCCTCACCATCACATGCGGATCCATCGGGCGCAGATCCCAGTTCTGACCGAGCGGGCCGAGAATATCCGGCGGTGCACCCACTGAAGCTTTCAGGCAATACAGTTCGCCGTCGCCCCAGGTTTCGGATCCGCCTGCCACCACGCCGACCGCCAGATCACGGTAAAGCCCCATCGGCATCTCGTGCCGCTGGCTGGTGTGATAACACTGCGTAAACTGGGTTTCCGCCAGCCATTGCAGCCACAGATAAAACTCCACATCCTGCGCATGTTGTTCGCAGAACGCCCGCACGGCCGGGCCACGGGCATCATGATATTTTTCAGGCCAGCGGTTCCAGCCAAGTGCCACATCACTTTCTTTCGCCAGATGCTCGTAAAGCGCATCAAACGCAGCCTGCAGATACAGGCTTTCACCGCCCTGTTTGACGAAGTTGCGCAGGGATTTCACCTGCGGATCCTGCGCCTTACGTCCCTGAAAATGCGCGTAAGCCAGCCGTAATCCTTCTAATTTCAGCGGCATAACGCTGGCGTAATCCACCCAGTCATTGGCGCGCACCGCCTGCAAACGTTGCTGCGTCAGCGGCTGATGCCACCACTGTTGCGCCGCATCGCTCTGCCGGAAATCATCTACCGCGCCGACGTCGATATAAATCACGTTTAGCCAGCGGCGGGATGACGGACTGTAAGGGCTGGCGGCCACCGGATTCGCCGGATACAGCGCGTGGATCGGATTAAGCCCGACAAACGCGCCGCCGCGTTCGGCGACGTTTTTCAGCATCAGATTGAGATCGCCAAAATCACCGATGCCCCAGTTATTTTCCGAGCGCAATGTATAAAGCTGCACGCAGGCGCCCCACAGTTTTTTACCGGCCAGCAGCGCATCCGGTTCGTAACAGCGTTTCGGCGCGACAATGACCCGACACTCCCACTGTTGCGCGTCCTGCGTCAACGTCAGCTGGTGATAACCGGCAGGAATTTTACCCGGGAGTGCCAGCGTCATTTTGCCGCTGATCCGCCCCTTTTGGGTCACGCCGCTTTCCAGTTTCAGAGTCCAGGCATATTCGCCTTCACCGCCGACCGGCAATGCCAGACGGCTGCCGGTGACAAACACTTTGACCGACGGCACCGGCGTGGCAACCGGGCGGCGGCTGCCCGCCACCCAGCCCATCGCCGATAACAGTTCACGCTTGGTCTCGGAAGCGATTGCCTGTTGTTTGCCGTGCGCATTAATAAAACCAGAAGCAATCCCCGCCTCCCTGGCGGCCTGCTCCAGTGCTTTGTTCTCCATGCGGGCTCCTTATCGCTTCGCCTGCCAGATCCGTTGCTGATAATCGCGGATCGAGCGGTCGGAACTGAACATCCCTACGCGGGCCGTGTTGAGGATAGTTTTACGGGTCCACTCGTCCTGGTCGCGATACAACGCGTCGACTTTTTGCTGTGCCGCGCAGTAATCGGCAAAGTCAGCCAGCACCAGATACGGGTCGCCGCCGCCCAGCAAACTGTCGAGCATCAGGCTGAAGGCCTGTTTGTCGCCATTGCTGAAGAAGCCGTTTTCCAGTTCTTTGAGGATCTTATCCAGGTGCTTGTCTTTCTTGCGAATTTTAAGCGGATCGTAGCCCTTCGCCTGCAAGGCTTTGACCTGATCAACGGTGTTACCAAAGATGAAGATATTGTCTTCCCCGACCTCTTCAGCAATCTCAACGTTCGCGCCGTCGAGTGTGCCGACGGTCAGCGCGCCGTTCAGCGCCAGTTTCATGTTGCCGGTGCCGGAAGCTTCTTTACCAGCGGTAGAAATTTGCTCGGAAACATCAGCCGCCGGGATCATCAGTTCAGCCACGGACACGCGGTAATCCGGAATAAACACCACTTTGATGCGGTCACGCACCAGCGGATCGTTATTCACTTTTTCCGCGACTTTGTTGATGGCATAGATGATGTTTTTCGCCAGGTAATAACCCGGTGCCGCTTTCGCGCCGAACAGGAACACACGCGGCACCAGGTCCATTTCCGGGTTATCGCGCAACTGACGGTACAACGACAAAATGTGCAGCAGATTCAGATGCTGGCGTTTGTATTCATGCAGACGTTTGATCTGTACGTCGAAAATGGCATCAGGGTTGAGGGTCAGCCCCATCACCTGTTTCACGTAATGCGCCAGTTTGATTTTGTTCTCACGCTTAATGGCCTGATAACGCTGACGGAATTTTTTATTATCCGCAGAACTTTCCAGCCCTTTCAGCGCGTCCAGGTCATTCACCCATTCGGTTTTCAGGGTGTCATCAATCAGCGATGACAGCGCCGGGTTACACTGTTTCAGCCAGCGGCGCGGTGTGATGCCGTTGGTCACGTTGTGGAATTTATTCGGCCATAACAGGTGATATTCCGGGAACAGGTCTTTGACCACCAGTTCGGAATGCAACGCCGCCACGCCGTTCACCGCAAAACCACTGACCACGCACAGATTTGCCATCCGTACTTGTTTGTTCTGATGGACAGACAGTTTTTCCCAGACGGCTTTGTCACCCGGCCACTGTTTTTCGACCACTTTTTTGAAGCGGGCGTTGATGGCTTTGATCAGCGAGAAATGGCGCGGCAGCAGGCTGCGCACCAGTTTTTCATCCCAGCACTCCAGCGCTTCCGGCATCAGCGTGTGGTTGGTGTACGCGAACGTCTGGCGGGTGATCGCCCAGGCGGCGTCCCATTCAAGCTGGTGTTCGTCGAGCAAAATACGCAACAGTTCAGGAATGGCAATGGTCGGGTGCGTGTCATTGAGCTGAATGACTTCAAATTTCGGTAAATCCTCAATTTTACGGCCAAGGAAGTGATGGCGGCGCAGGATATCGGCCACCGAGCAGGCGCACTGGAAATACTGCTGCATCAGGCGCAGGCGTTTACCAGCGTCGTGATTGTCATTCGGATACAGCACTTTGGTGAGTTTTGCCGCATCAATGCCTTTTTGCTCGGCTTTAAGAAATTCACCGTCATTGAACAGCGTCAGATCGAACGGATGCACGTCAGTGGCCTGCCACAGGCGCAGCGGCTGGGTAACGCCATTTTTGTACCCGACCACCGGCAGATCCCAGGCTTCACCGCGCAGGGTAAACGCCGGATGCCACTGTTCAGCGCCCTTTTCGTTTTTTGTCAGTTTGCCACCAAACGCCACATCGACGGACAGTGAGCTGTTGTGGCTGAACCACGGATAGCATTCGCGATGCCAGTTATCCGGCGCTTCCTGTTGTTTGCCTTCGCTGAACGACTGGCGGAAAAGACCGTACTGATAGTTCAGACCGTAGCCGGTGGCCGGTTGCCCGACGGTCGCCATGGAATCGAGGAAACAGGCAGCCAGACGGCCTAATCCGCCATTGCCCAGCGCCGGATCGGTTTCCTGCTCCAGTACGTCGGCCAGCTCGACACCCTGCTCTTTCAGCGCCTGACTGACCGTGTCGTACCAGCCGAGATTGATCAGATTATTCGCGGTCAGGCGCCCGATCAGGAATTCCATCGAAATATAGTTAACGTGCCGTTGCGGCTGTTTCGCCGCCGCCGGTGCCGGTTGCGCGCTCAGTTGTTCAGATAATGCGGCACTGGTGGCCTGCCACCACTGGTGCGGTGTCATATCCTGTGCCTGCTGCAAACCGAACCCTTGCCACTGGCGTTTCAGCGCGGCTAAAAACTGCGTCTTATCTAAAGTCACCTGCATCACATGCCTCTTTATCCGGAAATTTGTAGGGAAAGTCTGGTGTTGATTATCACTATGCTGACGCGTATGTCGGTGAGCGGCATCCTCCCGTAAAAGATTAGGCAGGGAGGAGAAACGGGGCGTAGCCGGAGGAGACGGAGGTTCAGGGCAGATGCCTGAAAATTTGTATTAAGAAGTGTGATGCAGAGCAACTTAACGGCATGTAAAAACGTAACATTCTTGCAATCAATGTTTCAAAGGAGGACTTTAGAAAAAGTGATTAATTACACGCTGTGAAATAAATAACGTCCCCTCTGTCCTTCTGTCAAAAGAATCGAAAAAAATGCTGATCCCTTCAAAATTGAGCCGCCCGGTGCGGCAGCAAAATACAGTGGTTCGGGAACGTCTGCTGACGAAGCTCTCGACTGCGCCAAATTATCGTCTGACCCTGGTCGCCAGTCCGGCGGGTTATGGGAAAACGACGCTGGTGGCGCACTGGGCTGCAGGTAAAAGCGATCTGGGCTGGTATTCTCTTGATGAAAGCGACAATCAGCCGGAGCGCTTTGCCAGCTATCTGATTGCTGCTGTACAGCAGGCCTGCGGCGGGCATTGCATCAAAAGCGAAGCGCTGAGTCTCAAGCATCAGTACGCCAGTTTACCTGCGCTGTTTGCCCAGCTTTTTGTGGAGCTTTCCGACTGGCACAGCCCGCTGCTGCTGGTGATCGACGATTACCATCTGATTTCCAATGACGCCATTCATGAAGGGATGCGTTTTTTCCTGCGCCATCAGCCGGAAAACCTGTCACTGGTGGTGCTTTCACGCACCCTGCCACCGCTGGGCATCGCCAATATGCGTGTGCGGGATCAACTGCTGGAACTCAACGCCTCGCATCTGGCCTTTACGCATCCGGAAACACAGCAATTTTTCGACAACCGGCTGAAAGACCCGATTGATCAGGCAGACAGCAGCCGGCTGTGCGACGAAGTCGCGGGCTGGGCCACCGCCTTGCAACTGATTGCGTTATCGGCGCGGCAGTCTTCTCACCCTTCACAGCATTCGACGCAGCAGTCCGCACGCAAACTGGCCGGGCTGAATGCCAGCCATCTTTCTGAATATCTGGTGGATGAAGTGCTGGATCGCGTTGATGCCCCGACGCGTGATTTTCTCCTGCGCTGCTCGCTGTTGCGCTCAATGAACGATGCGCTGATTGTGCGCCTGACCGGCAGCGAAAATGGTCAGCAACGGCTGGAAGAACTGGAACGTCAGGGATTATTCATCAACCGTATGGATGACAGCGGCGAATGGTTTAACTTCCACCCGCTGTTTGCCACATTCCTGCGTCAGCGTTGTCAGTGGGAACTGGCATCTGAGCTGCCTGCCATTCACCGCGCTGCCGCCGAAGGCTGGCTGGCACAAGGTTTTCCGGCCGAAGCCATTCATCATGCGCTGGGTGCCGAAGACACCAATCTGCTGCGCGATATTCTGCTGCAACATGCCTGGGCCCTGTTTAATCAAAGCGAGCTGGCGTTGCTGGAAGAATGTCTTGCCGCTCTGCCCTATGACCGGCTGATTCAGAATCCTAAACTGGTGTTGTTGCAGGCATGGCTCGCACAAAGTCAGCACCGTTATGCTGAAGTCGAGGTGTTGCTGGCCCGCGCTGAAAGCGAAATGAAACAGCATAATATTGTGATGGAACAGGCACTGGCGGCCGAGTTTGATGCCCTGCGGGCACAGGTAGCTATCAACGACGGACGTCAGGATGAGGCGGAAAAACTGGCCACTGAGGCGCTGCGCTATCTGCCTTATGAAAGCTATTACAGCCGCATTGTGGCCACGTCCGTGACCGGTGAAATCCAGCACTGCAAAGGGGATCTCACCCGCGCACTGCCGCTGATGCAGCAGACCGAGCAAATCGCCCGCCGTTATGAAGCCTATCACTACGCCTTATGGGCGCTGCTGCAACAGAGTGAAATTCTGATTGCTCAGGGTTTTTTGCAGGCCGCGTTTGAGATGCAGGATCGCGCTTTTGAACTGGTGCGCGAACAGCATCTTGAACAGTTGCCGATGCACGAATTTTTATTGCGTTTACGTTCCCAGCTGCTGTGGTCATGGTCGCGGCTCGATGATGCAGAAGAAGCTGCGCGTGAAGGGCTTAATGTGCTGAGCAATTTCCAGCCACAACAGCAGTTGCAATGCCTGGCAATGCTGGCGAAATGTTCGCTGGCACGCGGTCAGCTCGACAACGCCCATCACCATTTACAGCGCTGTGAAGCGTTGCTGAAAACCGGTCAGTATCACATTGACTGGCTGACCAATACCGATAAGCCGCGGGTGATTTACTGGCAGATGATTGGCGATAAAAACGCTGCACGCCAGTGGCTGCAACAGGCGCGTAAACCGGACATGGCAGATAACCATTTCCAGCAAGGCCAGTGGCGAAATATTGCCCGCGTACAGATTTTGCTGGAACAGTTTGATGAAGCTGAAGTGGTGCTCGATGAACTGAATCAGAATGCCCGGCAGTTGCGCCTGACCAGCGATCTGAACCGCAATTTGCTGCTGAGTAACTTACTTTACTGGCAAACCGGGCGCAAAAGTGACGCCCAAAAAGCATTGATCGAAGCGCTGGCGCTGGCGAACCGTACCGGTTTTGTCAGTCATTTCGTCATCGAAGGGGAAATGATGGCGCAACAACTGCGCCAGTTGATCCAGCTTAATCTGCTACCGGAACTGGAACAGCGCCGCGCCCAGCAGATTTTGCGCGAAATTAACCAGCATCACCGTCACAAGTTTGCGCATTTCGACGAAGGCTTTGTGAACAAACTGCTGACCCATCCGCAAGTGCCGGAACTGATCCGTACCAGTCCGCTGACGCAGCGCGAGTGGCAGGTTCTGGGGCTGATTTACTCCGGCTACAGTAATGACCAGATTGCCGGTGAGCTGGACGTTGCATCAACGACCATCAAAACCCATATCCGTAATCTGTATCAGAAGCTGGGGGTTGCGCACCGGCAGGAAGCGGTGCAGCAGGCTCAGCACCTGTTACAAGTGATGGGTTACGGCGCGTAATTATCTCTTCAAAATACATCACGATTTCTCCACTTTTCATAACACATCGTCAAAATAAGTTGATGTGTTATGCCTATTTTTTATTAGCGAACATTTTTTACTCAAAAATAAAATCCGGTGATATAATGTGACCGTCGTCACATAATTGTAATTCACCATTTCTTCTGTAAAGCCCATTGCCCGCCCGTCGTAGCAGCCTTCCGGCTGATTTTGGCTTCGTGCAAGTGGCTGTAGTAAGTAAGGATTTTATAGATGGGTACATTAACTGCCGGGATTTTAATGATGCGCTGGGAATTGCTGAGCGCTTTTTTGATGTTCTGCACCAGTCAGCTTAATATTGTTTGTCGCCAGTCCAGCCGCAATACCATGGCATTCGTTTGCAGTGGTATCGGCCTCACCGTGACCTGTTTCTTTGTCATGAGCCTGATGGGCATGAGCTACAAAGCCGTTGCCGTCGCGCAATTCTGGGCAAACACCAAAGACGTTTTCTTTGATGTCATGAGCAAAACCCCGACCGATATGTCTTACTACTATTAATCCGATTTCCTTAGCGGATATTCCAGATTATTAAAGGGCAGAACCGCATGTTCTGCCCTTTTTGTTATCCCGCGCTTTCCCCCCGTGTTACTTCTGATGATTATTTGTTCAGCCGGATGTCATGTAATCCTAAATATAAAAATTTGCGTGACGCATCGAATGTCTTTTTGTATCTATCATTCTGATTACCTGTAAATTGCGGGATGTACCGAAAGGTAAAAAGATATTGTGCTGGCGTCTAAACTATTCATTGCTAATAGTTGAAGGGACGTATTAGATTCTCACTCTATACTTTTCTTAGAATGATCATTGCTTTGTTTGCTTCAGGCTGCTGAATTTTCTCTGATTTGGCTCCCCTGCTTATGGTTGAAGGAATTCCGATGAATACGCATCACATGCTTGGCGCGTTAGTGTTACTGGTAAGTTCTGCTTCTTCTCTCGCCGTTGAAACAACGGGCATTCCTCAGGATCAGGTGAAAGAGCGCAACGCGTTCATTGCCGATTTGATGAAAAAAATGACCCTTGATGAAAAAATCGGTCAGCTGAATCTGGTCACTGTGGGGCCTGAGTACCAAAAAGAAGCCATCATGGCTGACATCCGCGCCGGTAAAGTCGGTGGCGTGTTTAACACGGTAACTAAGCCCGATATCCGCCGTATGCAGGATCAGGTGCAGTACAGCCGCCTGAAAATTCCTCCGTTTTATGCCTATGACGTGGTGCATGGGCAGCGCACGATTTTCCCTATCAGCCTCGGTCTGGCGGCGAGCTGGGATATGCAGGCGGTGGCGACCAGCGCACGTATTTCAGCCCAGGAAACGGCAGCCGATGGCCTGAACATGACGTTCTCACCGATGGTCGATATCACCCGTGATCCGCGCTGGGGCCGTGTTTCTGAAGGTTTCGGCGAAGATACCTATCTGACCTCGCGCCTCGCGCATGAAATGGTTACCGGTTATCAGGGCAAAGATCCGTCTGCCCCTGACGCCGTCATGGCAAACGTCAAACACTATGCGTTGTACGGTGCTGTCGAAGGCGGCCGCGAATACAACACTGTGGACATGAGCCTGACCCGCATGTTCAACGATTACATGCCACCTTATAAAGCGGCAGTCGATGCGGGTGCCGGCGGTGTGATGGTGGCACTGAACAGCGTTAACGGTATTCCTGCCACCTCGAATACCTGGCTGCTGAAAGATATTCTGCGCGATGACTGGCAGTTCAAGGGCCTGACTGTCAGCGACCACGGCGCCATTGGCGGGCTGGTCAAACATGGCGTAGCCGAAGACGATCGTCAGGCGGCCGCGATGGCGCTGAAAGCCGGTGTCGATATGGACATGGCTGACAATATGTACGGTAAGTACCTGAAAGGGTTACTTGCCGACGGCATGGTGAGCCAGAAAGACATTGACCGCGCCGTTCGCGATGTTCTGGCCGCGAAATGGGATATGGGGCTGTTTGTTGATGAATATCGTCATTTAGGCCCGCAGTCGAGCGATCCGGCTGACACCAACGCCGAAAGCCGTCTGCATCGCCAGGAGGCGCGCGAAGTGGCACGGACCTCGCTGGTGCTGTTGAAAAATAACAATCAAACGTTACCGTTAAACAAAAAAGGTACGATTGCCGTCGTTGGCGCGCTGGCTGACAGCAAGCGTGATGTGATGGGCAGTTGGTCGGCAGCCGGTAAGGCAGCGCAGGCAGTCACTGTGTTGCAGGGGATGAAAGATGTGCTCGGTGATAAAGGCACTATCCTCTATGCCCGCGGTGCCAACGTCACCAACGATCAGGCTCTGGTCGATTTCCTGAACTCTTACGAGAAACAGGTGATCAACGATCCACGCAAACCGCAGGATATGATCGACGAAGCGGTGAAAACAGCAGAAAAAGCTGACGTTGTGGTCGCCGTAGTCGGCGAAGCACAAGGCATGGCGCACGAAGCGTCCAGCCGTTCCGAAATTAACATTCCGCAAAGCCAGCGTGACCTGCTCAAGGCATTGAAAGCCACCGGTAAACCGCTGGTTGTCGTGTTAATGAATGGCCGTCCGCTGACCCTGTCGTGGGAAAACGAAATTTCTGATGCCATGCTGGAAACCTGGTTCAGTGGCACCGAAGGCGGACATGCGATTGCCGACGTTCTGTTTGGAGACTACAATCCATCAGGCAAACTGCCGATGACCTTCCCACGCTCAGTCGGGCAAATTCCTTTGTACAATAGCGTGCTCAATACCGGCCGTCCGTTTAATCCTCAGCATCCAGATAAATACACCACCCGTTATTTTGATATCACCAACGGCCCGCTGTTCCCGTTCGGTTATGGCCTGAGCTACACCAGCTTCGGTGTGTCTGACGTGAGTTTGTCATCCACCACGATGGATGCCGGACACCCGCTCACCGCCAGCGTGACGGTGAAAAACACCGGCAAAGTCAGCGGTGCGACGATCGTCCAGATGTACCTGCAGGATGTCACGGCATCGATCAGTCGTCCGGTTAAAGAGTTGAAGAATTTTGAGAAAATCAACCTGCAGCCAGGCGAAGAGAAAGTTGTTACCTTTACGATCACCGAAAAAGATTTACGCTTCTACAACGATAAATTGAAATGGGCTTCAGAGCCTGGAAAGTTCAATGTATTCGTGGGGTTAGATTCTCAGGATGTGAAACAAACCAGTTTCCTGCTGAAATAACTTTCCGGGCCTGACATCAGGCCCGGAAGAGAATCAAAAACCTTCTCTCTCAGGCGGTATTCCGGTAACGGAGACCGCCTGTTCTGAGCAGTAATTTCTGTCCGGTAACTGGATATATAACTGGCAGTGGCTAACCTTAAATTCAATGTGTTACGCCATTCCGCCCCTGTCCGTTTTTTTACGGAACGTGGCGAATGTGCTGAACAGAGTAAGCTCCGTCTGTGCTGACTGTCGCCCGTCGCCACACTGGCGGCGTATAGCGTTCTTTGCGGAGAAACATTCATGGTCGACTCTCAAGATGCTTCCCTCCTGTACCTGCACTTTGGTACACCACGCCCATATTGGCGACTGGGTTCAGACAGCAATGCCCTGGAGTTATCCGCAGAGAAAGGCGTCGTCAATATTGCTATCTCTCTGACGCAGTGGCAGGCAGGGAAAATAAGGCAACTCACCGGGATCACCTCGAGTTTTACCCTGGATATCACGCTATTCGGATCCCCTGCGCGTTTGTATCTTGTCGGGCGAAAAATCGACAGTAAAGCCTGGGCCGGTACGGCATCCGCCTATCAGGACACTGAGTCTGTCGCCCATGACCTTGAAGTCGGTCTGACCTTTGCTGAGCAGGTGGTTTCTGAAGCCAACTCCGTGATCGTGATTATCGATCAGGAAGGCAAAATCCATCGTTTTAACCGTCTGAGCGAGGAATATACCGGCCTGCGCGAAGAAGATGTTATCGGACGCAGCGCCTATGACCTTTTTATGTCGATGGAAGAAGGCCTGGCCTCACGTCAGAATATCAATGGTTTTTTCCAGCATCAGCAATCTTATGAAGTGGAACGCTGGATCAACACCGTCAAAGGCCAGCGCCTGTTCCTGTTTCGCAATAAATTCGTCCACAGCGGCAGCGGCAAACAGCAAAAATATCTGATTTGCTCCGGCTCTGACATCACTGACGAACGCAAGGCGCAGGAGCGTTTGCGCGTGCTGGCAAATACTGATCTGGTCACCGGTTTCGCTAACCGTAATGCCTTGCAGGAGTCCCTTGCCCGAGCACTTATCGAGCGTGGTGAAAACAACGTCGGGCTGATTTATCTGGATCTGGATAACTTCAAAAAAGTTAACGACGCCTACGGACATATGTTTGGTGATCACCTGCTGCGCGCGGTGTCTGATGCCATTCAGGATTGCCTGTCGCCCAACGATAAACTGGCGCGGCTCGGCGGGGATGAATTCATTATTCTCAGCACGCATGCTGAAATAAAAGCGCTGGAAGCGCTGAGTCAGCGCGTTTTGCGCAGGCTCAGTTTGCCATTCCGCATCGGGCTGATTGAAGTGTATACCGGCTGTTCAGCAGGTATCGCGATTTGCCCGGAACACGGTACCGACGGCGATATACTGTTGCAAAACGCCGATACTGCCATGTATGCAGCCAAGGAAAAGGGCAAAAATGTACACTGTGTTTTCTCACCAGAGATGAATGAGAAAGCCTCTGAATACATGTGGTTAGATACACATTTACGCAAAGCCTTGTCTGAGAAAGATCAGCTGGTCTTACACTATCAGCCGAAAGTATCGCTTTACGGTACCGTGCAAAGCGTGGAGGCACTGCTGCGCTGGAATTCTCCGGAACGCGGTCTGATCCAACCTCAGAGCTTTATTCCCTATGCCGAAGAATCCGGTCTCATCACGCCAGTCGGTAAATGGGTGATCGAAACCGCCACCCGTCAGGCGACGGAATGGCAGAAAAAAGGGCTGAATTTGCGGGTGGCGGTAAACCTCTCCGGACGACAGCTTAACAATAGTTCATTCATCACGACGTTGTCGGATGCCATGAAAAATGCCGGCATGAAAGGCTGCCTGCTGGATTTCGAACTGACAGAAAGTTGCCTGGTGGAAGACGAAGGTGCAGCGATCACCATGATTAACCAGTTGCATAAACTGGGCGCACAGGTACATCTGGATGATTTCGGCACCGGTTATTCTTCACTGTCACAACTGGCGAGAATCCCCCTCGACTGCATCAAGCTGGATCAAAGCTTTATTCGTGGAATCAATGATAATCCGGTGTCTCAGGCGCTGGTACGGGCGATTGTGGCGGTGGCCAAAACGCTGCAACTGACGGTGGTGGCGGAAGGTGTGGAAACGGCGGAAGAAGAGAAGCTGATTGACGAAATCGGTGTGGACAGCAAACAGGGATTTTTATATGCCAAGCCAATGCCAGCAAATGAACTGGAGCACTGGCTTGAGGAAAAAATGATTGCTTCACCCAATGTTTTTAAACATAAAGCAAAACAGAAATAGCGCCAGTGACGGGCTGCTTCTGCCTGCTGCTAGCCGGTTTTACGCAATGACGCCGTATGCCGGTTTTGCAGCATGACCAGACGCTCCATATAACTCAGGTCTTTCTCCTCCAGCGTAAACGCTGCATCCACCCAATCCTCCGTAATATCCATCAGTTCTGAACGTGATAATTGCAGCACACGCTGACGTGCGCGGATCATCGCCCGGATGCCGTTGAGCTTTGGTCGCAAAACATCCATGAACGTTCGCGTGGCGGTGAATGCTTCCCCCGGCTGGAATAACACGTCCACCAGCCCGCGGCTTTCAAACCATTCGGCGGTATGCGACTCCCCGGTGGAAATCAGTTCCTCCGCCAGCTTCATCCCCGCTTTGCGTGATACCAGCGAATAACCGCCCATTCCCGGGAAAAGGTTAAATGCGATTTCAGGGAACCCCATCCGGGCGGTGTTCTGCGCCAGCACGTAATGGTGTGCCAGTGCGGCTTCAAAGCCGCCGCCCAGTGCCGTGCCTTCTATCATCGATAAACTGATCGCGCCTACATCAAAACCACGCGCGGCAGCGTGAACGCAATCCACGCAGGCTCTGGCGTAAGCACGTAACGCTTCGCGTTTATTATTGACGATGGAATCAACAAAGAAGCTCAGATCACCGCCGACATTATACATATTGGGCACCAAAGAGCCGGTGACCCAAAAATCAAAACGCAGACCGGATGCCTTCGCGGCATACATCAGCGTCATAATGTCTTCGATAAGCTCCTGATTAAAACAGGGACGTGGATAAGACCTGAGCATCATCCACATGACGTTACGCCCCTCTTCATAATAGGCTGCAATCTGGGACAAATGCCCGGCTTCGGTGAACGGGCGGCAGGCTGTATGGTCAATAAGATTCATAGTATATATCCAGGTTAGAATTGAATTTTTAGGGTGAAGCAACCCCAGCCTAGTCCAGCTCTAACCCGAACTGAATCGATTCGATATGGTTTTCTAAAAATAATCCTAACGACCACAATCTCTGAAAAAAATGTTAAAAATAAACAACCTGCAATAAGACCATTGTGTGTAAAAACAAAGAAATAGGTATTTCATCTGCTATCTTGTGCTGTTTTCCGGCGACAAAAGTCACCTCTGCCAATTAATAAACCGCGAGTAATAAGAAGCGTAATAGTTAATTAACGCTCAGCGAATTCCTCAGAGTGATACATATCACAGTCATTACACACTGACTTTCCAATTGTTCTGCCAGCAGCTAAATTGAATTCATCTCCTCCGACCACTTAAGAGAATTCCATGACTGAACGCGCTTCGCTTTTTTATCCGCACCTGCTGGCGCCGCTGGATTTAGGTTTTACCCAACTGAAAAATCGCGTGCTGATGGGTTCCATGCACACCGGGCTGGAAGAACGGGAGGACGGGCCGGAACGTCTGGCGGCCTTTTATGCAGAACGTGCCGCCGCAGGCGTCGGGCTGATTGTCACCGGCGGCATTTCCCCTAACGCGCAGGGCGTGGTTTATCAGGGCGGTTCAATTCTCGCTGAACAGGAACACATCACGCATCACCGCGTGGTGACTGACGCGGTGCATGCCGCTGGCGGCAAAATTGCCCTGCAGATCCTTCACGCCGGACGTTACAGTTATCAGCCCCACCCCGTCGCGCCTTCAGCGCTTCAGGCGCCGATCAACCGCTTTACACCTCACGCCCTCAGCGAGGCAGAAATCGACTCCACACTGGCGGATTTCGCCCGCTGCGCGCAGCTTGCCAAAGAGTCGGGTTATGACGGCGTGGAAATCATGGGCTCCGAAGGCTATCTGATAAACCAGTTCCTCACCGCGCGCACCAATCAGCGCACGGACAACTGGGGCGGTTCTGCCGATAACCGCATGCGGTTTGCCACCGAAGCCGTGCGCCGCGTGCGCGAAACCTGTGGCCGGGAATTCATCATCATTTATCGCTTATCCATGCTGGATCTGGTCGAAGAAGGCTCGGACTGGAATGAAGTCGAAATGCTGGCGCAGCGCATCGAACAGGCAGGCGCGAGCATTATCAACACCGGTATTGGCTGGCATGAAGCGCGCATTCCGACCATAGCCACCATGGTGCCCCGCGCGGCGTTCAGCTGGGTGACGCAAAAACTGATGGGCAAAGTGGGGATTCCGCTGATTACCACCAACCGCATTAACGACCCTGACGTGGCGGAGAAAATTCTCGCCGAAGGTTGTGCGGATATGGTGTCAATGGCGCGCCCGTTTCTTGCCGATCCTGCGTTTGTCGAAAAAGCCGCGCAGGGACGTGCTGATGAAATCAACACCTGCATCGGCTGTAATCAGGCCTGTCTGGATCAGATATTCGCCGGTGAAGTCACTTCCTGTCTGGTCAATCCGCGCGCCTGCCGTGAAACGCAGTTACCGGTTACCCGTGCGGAAATCACCAAACATCTGGCCGTTGTCGGCTCGGGGCCAGCCGGGCTGGCGTTTGCCACTACCGCCGCCAGCCGCGGGCATCACGTCACATTATTTGATGCACACAATGAAATCGGCGGGCAATTTAATGTCGCCAAACAGATCCCCGGCAAAGAAGAGTTTTATCAGACGCTGCGTTACTACTCGCGCCAGCTGACATTACTGGGCGTAACGCTGCGCCTGGGCGAAACCGTCAGCGCCAGCCAGTTAACGGGTTATGACGAAGTGATCCTCGCCTGCGGTATTTCACCGCGCCTGCCGGATATTACGGGCATTGATCATCCGAGCGTGCTGACCTATCTCGACGTACTGCGGGATAAAAAACCGGTCGGACAGCGCGTCGCCATTATTGGCGCGGGCGGCATTGGTTTTGATACCGCCGAATACCTGATCCACACCGGCCCGTCATCGAGCCTCAGCACTCAGGCTTTCAGCCACGAATGGGGGATCGACCAGAGCCTGACGCACCGTGGCGGTCTGGCACCACTTGGGCCACAGCCCGAACCTGCCGCGCGGGATATCGTTCTGCTGCAACGCAAAACCACCAAAGTCGGCGCAGGATTGGGGAAAACCACTGGCTGGATCCACCGCACCAGCCTGTTGCAGCGTGGCGTGAAAATGCAAAGTGGTGTCAGCTATGAACGCATCGACGACGCGGGGCTGCACCTGATAATGAACGGTGAACCGGTATGTCTGGAAGTGGATAACGTGATTATCTGCGCCGGACAGGAACCGCAGCGCGCGCTGTATCAGCCGTTACAGGCGGCCGGTCAAACCGTACATCTGATTGGCGGCGCAGACGTGGCCGTCGAACTCGACGCCCGCCGCGCTATCGATCAGGGCACACGGCTGGCACTGAAAATTTAGAAAACTATTTCAGAAACCGACAGACGAAAAAAAAGCCGCGATAAGCGGCTTTTTCATTTCAGCACTTCAGACTAATTCAGCTATCAATGATGTGCAGCCGTTTTCACGGCACGCAAAATCACGAATTTCTGATTGGTGGCGATCGTCGTGCAGTTGCCGAACAGGCGACGCAGCTTCTGGTAGTAATCCAGATGACGGTTGCCGACGATACGCAGCTCGCCGCCGGTTTGCAGGCAGCGTTTGGCATCGCAGAACATGCGCCACGCGGTGTCATCGCTGATGACCGTGCCCTGATGGAACGGCGGGTTACACAGCACGGCGTGCAGTGTTTCGCGCTCGACACCGGCCAGCATGTTGTTCACTTCGAAATGACAGCGGCTGACATCCTGCGGCAAATTGTTTTCGACGTTAATACGGCTCGACTCTACCGCCATATAAGATTCATCGACGAACAGCATTTCCGCATCCGGGTTCAGCGCCAGTGCGGTCATGCCGATCACACCGTTACCACAGCCCAGATCCGCCATGCGCCCTTCAATGCCTTCCGGCAGATGTTGCATGAAAAAGCGAGCGCCGACATCCAGACCGCCGCGTGAGAACACGTTCGCGTGGTTGGAAATACGGAATTCACTGTCATCCAGCGCCCACTCAGAAATCACCGGCTCTGCGGTTTGCGCAGGCAAGGTGGCTTCACAATGGATCAGACGGGCTTTTTTCCACGCCAGACTGGTTTTGGTCGGTCCGAGGATTTTCTCGAACAGTTGCAACGTTGACGTGTGAATATCACGGGCTTTCGCGCCGGCGATAATCTGCGTGTCCGGCGTCACCACTTCACGCAGCGCCAGCAGTTGTTGTTCCAGCAGTGCCAGCGTTTTTGGCACTTTGATGATCACCAGACCCGGATTGATCGGCAACGGCACCAGGCTGCTTTGCGCCGCCACGCTGTCTTCGTCAAAACCGTTAAGGCGCAGGTTGTGGCGCATCGCCAGCTGACTCATGAAGGAGTCGTTGACGCTGGTCGGGTTGTGCGGCTGCAAGGCGCAGGCCAGCGTGCCGAAAGCATCGTTGAAAATCAGCAGCGGACGGCCGTTGAGCGCGTCGGTGTTCAGGTTTTGCAGCAGATATTCATCGGCCGCTTCCCATGCCTGTAACTGCGTTGCCGCTTCTTCCAGCGGATAACGTTCCAGACGCAGTTGCAATAACTGACCACCGGTTTCGGTTTCAAATTGGCTCATTGGCCCTCCTCATATTCAATTTGCGCTGTTTATCCCTTAATTTGGTCTATCAGTAAAACGTTTTTTCAGTTAAAAAGGGGTTTATCTGCCGGATCGACGCGATCGTGGTAAAAACCCCGCACCCCGTTTCGGCATCTTTTCCCCGGCAATAAGAGATAAAGCAAACAGTTATGCCTGAATTGACCTATCTGCAAGGCTATCCGGAGTCGCTTCAGGCTCAGGTGCGTCAGTTAATCGACCAGGAACGTTTAGGTAAAGTCTTGCTGACGCGATATCCCGAACCGCACGAGCTGACCACTGACAAATCGCTCTATCAGTATACGCTGGACCTGAAAAATCAGTTTTTGCGCAGTTCATCGCCGTTAAGCAAAGTGGCTTACGACAATAAAATCCACGTGATGAAGCACGCGCTGGGGCTGCATACGGCAATATCCCGTATTCAGGGCGGCAAGCTGAAAGCCAAAGCGGAAATCCGCGTGGCAACGGTGTTTAAAAGCGCGCCGGAAGCGTTTCTGAAAATGATCGTGGTGCATGAACTCGCGCACCTGAAAGAAAAAGAACACAACAAAGCATTCTACAGCCTGTGCTGTCATATGACGCCCGACTATCATCAGTTAGAATTCGACACGCGCATGTATCTGACGCATCTGGAAATATTCGGTAAGTTGTATCAATAATAATTAACTATAGGGATTTCTCATGATTCGTATTGGCGTTGTGGGCACCAACTGGATCACCCAGCGTTTTATTGATGCCGCCCACGAGAGCGGTAAAATGAAGCTGACCGCGATTTATTCCCGCACGCTGGAAGGCGCTAAAAAGCTCGGCGAGGATTATCCGGTTGAACATTACTTTGATTCCCTTGAAGCAATGGCCGCCTCTGATCTGATTGATGCGGTCTATATTGCCAGCCCGAACTCCCTGCATTACCCGCAGTCGCTGTTGTTCCTCAGCAATAAAAAGCACGTGATTTGCGAAAAGCCGCTGGCTTCCAATCTGCGTGAAGCGGAAAGCCTGATCGCCTGCGCAAAAGAAAACAACGTGGTGCTGTTCGAGGCGTTTAAAACCGCGTATCTGCCCAACTTCCTGCACATGAAAGGCGCGCTGAACCGCATCGGTAAACTGCGTAAGGCCATTCTGAATTACTGCCAGTATTCCTCACGTTATCCGCGCTATCTGGCCGGTGAAAACCCGAATACCTTTAACCCGGCGTTTTCCAATGGCTCGATCATGGATATCGGTTATTACTGTCTGGCGAGTGCTATTTCGTTGTTTGGCGAACCGGAATCGGTGAAAGCCACGGCAACCCTGCTGGAAAGCGGCGTTGACGGTCAGGGCACGGTGATCTTGTCTTATGCGGATGATTTCGAAGTGGTTATCAACCATTCCAAAATCAGCGACTCCCTGTTACCCAGTGAGATCCAGGGCGAAGACGGCACCTTGCAGATGGAAAAGCTGTCTGAATGCCAGACGCTCAGCCTGACGCCACGCGGCAGCCAGAAGCTGGATCTGACGCAGCCCCAGCACATCAACACCATGCTGTATGAAGCAGAAACTTTTGCGATTCTGGTCGACAGCCAGTTTGTCGCGCACCCCGGGCTGGAAGTCTCGCGTATCACGGCCAAAGTGCTGACGGAAATCCGTCGTCAGACCGGCGTGGTATTCCCGGCCGATAACCAGCCTTAATATTAAGTAAAAATCGGGAGTAACAGATGATTGCACCCAGCCAGAAATCGCTGTTGATTTTACAGACCGGCCACGCGCCGGAACCTATCCGCCGTGCGCACGATAACTTTCCGCAGATGTTTATCCGTCAGGGCGATATCGACGCGCAGCAGGTGGTGATTGTGGATTTGCAGGCGGGTGAACGCCCGCTGCCGCCGGAAAACTATTGCGGTGCGATAATTACCGGTTCGCGCAGCATGGTCACCGAGCATCTGGCGTGGAGCGAAGAAGCGGCGGACTGGGTGCGGCTGGGCATGTTGCAGGAATTACCCATGTTTGGTGCCTGCTACGGTCATCAGCTGATGGCATACGCGCTGGGTGGCGAGGTGGATTACCATCCGCAAGGCATTGAAGTCGGTACGCACGAGGTGACGCTGACGCCGGACGGGCATCTTGATCCGCTGGTGTCGCAGCTTCCCGCACAGTTCGCGGCCAATCTGATCCACCTGCAAACCGTCATTACGCCGCCTGCGACAGCGACGGTGCTGGCGAAAACGCGGCACGATCCGCATCAGATCCTGCGCTACGGCCCGAATGCCATCAGCACGCAGTTCCATCCGGAATTCAGTCTGGCGGTAATGAAAACATATCTGTCATGGCTGGGCTCTATCGCCGAAGACGATACGATAGATTTTGCGCATCAGGCTCAGCAACTTAGCGAAACACCCCTCAGCCGTAGCCTGCTGCTGGCCTTCGTCGGCGCACTCGGCAAACGTCAGGCACTGGCGGGTTAATGCTCCATAATGTTTCTGAATGTTTGACATCGGACACATTTTGCATTAATTTGCGAACTGCAAAGGGGAGTAACTTCTTCGTCGGATAATCGTCATTACGGTGTCTGGACCCGCGCTCATGCAGCGCCGTCTCAGCCACCCGGTTACCGGGGCAAAGATAAGCATTCACAAGATGAATACTTATCTTTGTAAGTGAGACCTTGCCGGAAGGCGAGGTTTGCTCACAGCTCAAAAAATGAGCGGCTAACGTCTTCCGACGCTGGCCGTTTTTTTTTGATGTTTTTTCGAGGATATCGCAATGATGAACTCCGTAGGCAACCCGATGTTGTGGGGCTCCTTTGCCGTGGTAGTGATAATTATGCTCGCGTTCGACCTGCTGTTGCAGGGTCGAAAAGGCGCGCAAACCATGAGTATGAAAAGTGCCGCGATGTGGTCGCTGGTGTGGATAGGCCTGTCGTTGCTGTTCAACTTCGGCTTCTGGTGGTATCTCAACGGCGAGTTTGGCCGTGAAGTGGCCGACGCCAAGGCCACCATGTTCCTGACCGGCTATCTGCTGGAAAAAGCGCTGGCGGTGGATAACGTCTTCGTCTGGCTGATCCTGTTCAGTTACTTCTCTATTCCTGCCAGCCTGCAACGCCGCGTACTGGTCTACGGCGTGCTCGGCGCCATCGTCCTGCGTACCGGCATGATTTTCGCCGGTAGCTGGCTGGTGGGGCAATTTAGCTGGATTTTGTACGTGTTCGGCGCCTTCCTGCTGTTCACCGGTATCAAGATGGCGCTGGCGAAAGAAGAAGACGGTGAGGTTGGCGAGAAGCCGATGATCCGCTGGCTGCGCAGCAAAATGCGCATGACCGATGAGTTGCAGGGTGAGAAGTTCTTTGTGCGCCGTAACGGTATTTTGTTCGCTACTCCGTTGTTGCTGGTGCTGATTATGGTGGAACTGAGCGACGTGATTTTCGCGGTCGACAGTATTCCGGCTATCTTTGCGGTAACCACCGACCCGTTCATCGTCCTGACCTCTAACCTGTTTGCGATCCTCGGCCTGCGCGCGATGTACTTCCTGCTGGCGGGCGTGGCAGAACGTTTCTCGATGCTGAAATACGGTCTGGCGGTGATCCTGATTTTCATCGGTATCAAGATGCTGCTGCTCGACGTGTTCCACATTCCGGTCGGTATTTCGCTGGGCGTGATTGCGTCGATTCTGATCATCACCTTGCTGATTAACACCTGGGTGAACCGTCGTAACGATCGCAAGAACAACGCACAGTCGTAATATTTCGAACTGATTAATGCAAAGCGCGGCCGCTTCACCGGTCGCGCTTTTTAGCATTCAGGATAGAATTTTAAAGATTACTGCCAGCCGTAACGGCGCACGAACCAGCCTTTCACGCACTGCGTCAGCACCATGTAGCCCGCCAGAATCGCGATCAGCCACGGGAAGTAGCTCAGCGGCAATGCCTGCAATTGCAGGAATCCGGCAACCGGCGAGTAGATCAGTGAAATACCGGTGATCACCACCATCAGCGTCATGATGCACAGCGGCCAGGACGCGCGGCTCTGAATAAACGGCACTTTGCGGGTGCGGATCATGTGCACGATCAGCGTCTGCGACAGCAGCCCTTCAATGAACCAGCCGGACTGGAACAACGTCTGCGCCTCCACCGTATTGGCTTTAAACACCCACCACATCAGGCTGAAAGTCAGAATGTCGAAGACGGAACTGATCGGCCCGAAGAACACCATAAAACGGCCAATATCCCCGGCGTTCCAGCGCTGCGGTTTTGCCAGTTGCTCTTCATCCACGTTATCAAACGGGATCGCCACCTGAGACACATCGTAAATCAGGTTCTGAATCAGCAGATGCAGTGGCAACATTGGCAGGAACGGCAAAAAGGCGCTGGCGACCAGCACGCTGAACACGTTACCAAAGTTGGAACTGGCAGTCATTTTGATGTATTTCAGCATGTTGGCGAAAGTTCTGCGCCCTTCCGTCACGCCCTGCTCCAGCACCATCAGGCTTTTTTCCAGCAGAATAATATCGGCCGCTTCTTTGGCGATATCCACCGCAGAATCCACGGAAATCCCAATGTCCGCCGCACGCAGCGCAGGCGCGTCGTTGATGCCGTCGCCCATAAATCCAACCACATGCCCTTCGCCGCGCAGTACGCGCACAATGCGTTCTTTGTGCATCGGTGTCAGTTTGGCAAATACCGTGGTTTCGCGGGCGACGTTCAGCAGTTGCACATCGTCAAGCGCATCGATATCGCTGCCGATCACGACGTTATCGGCCTGTAATCCGACATCTTTGCAGACTTTACGCGCCACCAGCGGATTGTCGCCGGTGAGGATTTTCACCGTCACGCCTTTGCGTTGCAGTGCATCCAGCGCCGGTGCGGTGCTTTCTTTTGGCGGATCGAGGAATGCGATATACCCGGCCAGGATCAGGCCGGACTCATCGGTCACGCCGTAGCCCTGCGTGCGCGATGGCATCACTTTATGCGCCACGGCTACCACGCGCAGCCCCTGCTGATTGAGATCGTCAGTAATGCGGCGAATGCGCCCGAGCAGCACATCGGTCAGCGGCACAATCTCACCGTTGAGCTGCACCAGCGTACAAATCGACAGCATTTCTTCCAGCGCGCCTTTGCAAATCAGGCGGTGATTCTGGTCGTTTTCGGCGACGACGACAGACATACGGCGACGGTCGAAATCAAACGGAATTTCATCCACTTTCAGCGAGTTATGCGCCGGACCGGCATCGCCTGCTTCCAGCACCGCAACATCCAGCAGGTTTTTCAGGCCGGTTTGATAATGGCTGTTCAGCCACGCCAGATGCAGCACCTCATCACTGGTCACGCCCAGCACATCAGTGTGGCGCTCGAGCACGATTTTATCCTGCGTCAGCGTGCCGGTTTTATCCGTGCAGAGGATATCCATTGCGCCGAAGTTCTGTATCGCATCCAGACGTTTGACGATCACCTTCTGGCGGGAGAGTTTTACCGCGCCTTTGGCCAGCGTGGAAGTCACAATCATCGGCAGCATTTCCGGCGTCAACCCGACCGCCACGGAGAGCGCAAACAGTGCGGCTTCCCACCAGTCGCCTTTGGTGTAACCGTTGATCACCAGCACCACAGGTGTCATTACCATCATAAAGCGGATCAGCAGCCAGCTGACTTTGCTGATCCCGGCCTGGAACGCGTTTGGCTGTGTATCTTCCTGTACCACACGTTCGGCAAGCTGACCGAACCAGGTTTTGCTGCCGGTGGCGATCACCATCGCAATCGCCGTGCCGCTCACCACGTTGGTGCCCATAAAACACAGGGTGTTCAGTTCAAGCGGATCAGCCGCAACCGGTTTTTTCTCGCAGGCGTGTTTTTCCACCGGCAGGGATTCACCGGTCAGCGCCGCCTGGCTGATAAACAAGTCCTTGGCCGAAAGAATGCGCAGGTCTGCCGGGATCATATCGCCCGCTGACAATTTGATCAGGTCACCCGGCACCAGTTGGCTGATCGGGATTTCCACTGTTTCGCTGCGTCCGGTTTGCGCGTCACTGCGCAGCACGGTCGCGGTGTTGCTGACCATCGCTTTCAGCGCATCGGCGGCTTTATTGGAACGCGCCTCCTGAATGAAATGCATGAAAGTAGAAATAAACACCATCGCGCCAATCACCAGCGCTGCCGTTAAATCGTCGGTGGCGTAAGACACCAGCCCGAGCACGGTCAGCAGCAGATTGAACGGATTGCGGTAGCAGTGCCACAGATGCAGCCACCAGGGTGCCGGTTGCTGATCGCCGGTCTGATTCAGGCCGGAAACTTCGCGAATTGCATCGGCTTCCTGCGCAGTCAGCCCTTCCGGATGACTGGCAAATTGCAGGTAAAGCTGGTCTTCGGTGGCGCGGGCACAGGCCTGACAATGCGCCGACATAGCGGCAGGGATGGCCTGCACTGCACGGGCAGATACGTTTTCCAGCATCGGATCGCGGCGGACTAAGCGGCGCGGTAAATTACGGCTGAGCGCACTGAGCAGCCGGGAAGTGAAATTTTTGAACATCATTCGCACCTTTGTTGCGCCCACAGCGAAGCCGCCATGAGCATGGCAAAAGGGTTGTTAAAAACAGGGCGAACGAAAAGACTTGCGCCACTGCCTGCCAGGTAAAGTCACGGCAAGCAGCAGCAAAAATGCGGGTGCTTACCGGATCACAACGGACCTACAGAATTGGGGTCGGGTTCCATGGGTTTTCACCTCCGGTAAGGAACGGTTTGGAAATTCATACGCATCGGGTATAAAAATCCGTTAGGGTAACGGCACGGGATGACGCGTACATCATCTCCGGCGAGCGCAGTATACGCCGGTTAACTACAACCAATTTTAAACCTGACCCTCATTCACCTTAAAACATGACCCAGCAAAATCGCCTGACCATTAATGATATTGCCCGCCTGAGCGGTGTCGGAAAATCCACGGTTTCCCGCGTTTTGAATAACGAAGGCAACGTCAGCCCGCAAACCCGCGAACGGGTGTTGCAGGTGATCGAACAACAGCATTTCAGTCCGTCGAAATCGGCGCGGGCCATGCGCGGGTTCAGCGACAAAATTGTGGCGATTATCGTGTCGCGTCTCGACTCTCCTTCGGAAAATCTGGCCGTACGCGCCATGTTGCCGCTGTTTTATCAGCAAGGGTATGACCCGATTGTGCTGGAAAGTCAGTTCAGCGCAGAGCGCGTGAAAGAGCATTTGCAGGTGCTGAAACAGCGCAATATCGATGGCATTGTGCTGTTTGGTTTCACCGGACTTTCAGCCCAAATGCTGACGCCCTGGCAGGATAAAATGGTGGTGCTGGCACGCGATATGCCGGGGCTATCTTCGGTGTGTTATGACGATGCGGGTGCGGTGCAGTTGCTGATGCAAAAACTGCTGGCGCAGAACATACGGGAGATTGGCTTTATCGGTGTTTCGCCGCAGGACACCACCACCGGCCAGCGCCGCAGCGCGGCCTTTCGGACTTTTTGTAAAGAGCATGGCCTGACACCGCACATTGCGCTGGGCGAACTGACCTATCAGAGCGGCTTCGACCTGATCCCGCAGTTGCTGAAAAATAATATTCAGGCCGTCGTCTGTGCGTCCGACACCATTGCCATCGGCGCACAAAAATACCTGCAACAACAGCAAATCCGTGGCGTGCAGGTATGCGGTATCGGCAACAACCCGCTGCTGCATTTCCTGTTCCCGGAATCGTATTCAGTAGAACTCGGCTATGGCGCGGGCGGCGAAGCAGCGGCCAAACAATTACTGGCGCAGCTCAGCGGTTCCACCACGGTGCGGCAGCTGATTATCCCCGGAAAGCTTGCTTTCTGAATCCCCCGCCTTTCTGACCTTTGCCTTTCTAAAAAGTAAAAACTTTGTGATCGTCCCGGCAAAACCGGGAACGTTCCCGGACAAGTTCCCACCGCCTTCGCTATGCTTGAACCGTACCCTACACTCTTACGCAAAATCACAGGCCACTTCCCATGAGCAAAGTTAAGCAACAGGATGTTGATCAGCTGATCGCCCTCGTTGGCGGCAGCGACAATATCGCGATGGTGACTCACTGCATTACGCGTCTTCGTTTTGTCCTCAATGACCCGTCCAAAGCCGACCCGAAAGGTCTCGAAGCCCTGCCAATGGTCAAAGGCTGCTTCACCAACGCCGGTCAGTTCCAGGTGGTTATCGGGCCGGAAGTGGATGATTACTACAAAGTTCTGATCGCCAGCACCGGTAAAAGTGCGGCCGGAAAAGAACAGGCAAAAGTTGCCGCCCGCCAGAATATGAGCTGGTTTGAGCGCAGCATTTCTCACTTTGCGGAAATCTTTTTCCCGCTGTTACCGGCGCTGATCAGCGGCGGTTTAATTCTCGGTTTCCGCAATGTTATCGGCGAAATTCCGATGAGCGGCGGCCAGACGCTGGCGCAGATGCACCCGCTGTGGCAATCCATTTACGACTTCCTCTGGCTGCTTGGCGAAGCCGTGTTTATGTTCCTGCCGGTGGCGGTGTGCTGGTCGACGGTCAGAAAAATGGGCGGCACCGAAATCCTCGGGATTGTGCTTGGCATAACGCTGGTATCGCCGCAACTGATGAACTCCTACAACCTCGGGCAGCAAATCCCTGAAGTGTGGAATTTCGGCTGGTTCACCATCGAAAAGGTCGGTTATCAGGCGCAGGTTATTCCTTCCGTTCTCGCCGGTATGGCGCTGGCGATGATCGAAAATGGCCTGAAACGCATCGTGCCTAATTATCTGTATCTGGTGATTGTGCCCGTCAGCTCGCTGATTATTGCCGTATTCCTGGCGCACACGCTGATCGGGCCGTTTGGCCGCATGGTGGGCGACGGCGTGGCTTTCGCGGTGAAATTCATCATGACCGGCAGCCTCGCACCCATCGGTGCCGCGCTGTTTGGTTTCCTCTATGCGCCACTGGTCATCACCGGCGTGCATCAGACCACCCTTGCCATCGACATGCAGATGGTGCAAAGCACCGGCGGAACCCCGGTGTGGCCGCTGATCGCCCTGTCCAATATTGCGCAAGCCGCTGCGGTCGTCGGCGTGATTATCGTCAGCCGCAAACATAATGAGCGCGAGATCTCCGTGCCCGCAGCGATATCCGCGTTCCTCGGCGTAACCGAACCGGCGATGTACGGCATCAACCTGAAATACCGCTTCCCGATGCTGTGCGCAATGATTGGCTCGGCCGGTGCCGGCCTGATTTGCGGCCTGTTCCACGTCACGGCCAACGGCATCGGCGTCGGCGGCTTACCGGGTATTTTGTCCATCAAACCGCAGTTCTGGAGTATTTACGCACTGGCCATGCTGGTGGCGATCGTGGTGCCGATTATCCTGACCGTGCTGGTTTATCAGCGGAAAGCCCGCCGGGGTGAACTGGCAGTGGTGTAAGACATTCAAGAAGGAAAATGGAATGAACAGCGAATTGCCGTGGTGGAAAAACGGTGTGATTTACCAGATTTATCCCAAGAGTTTTCAGGACACCACGGGCAGCGGCACCGGTGATATCAACGGCATCACACAGCGCCTGGATTACCTGAAAACCCTTGGCGTTGATGCGATATGGCTGACGCCGATGTACCTGTCGCCGCAGATTGATAACGGCTACGACGTGGCCGATTACTGCGAGATTGACCCGGCTTACGGCACGCTCGAAGACTTTGAACGGCTGACTGCAGAAGCGCATCAGCGTGGGATCCGCATCGTGATGGATATGGTGTTTAATCATACCTCGACGCATCACGAGTGGTTCCGCCAGTCGCAGGATGCGGGCAGCCCGTTCCGGCCTTTCTATATCTGGCGTGATGGGGCAACGGAGGGCGGACCGCCGAATAACTGGCGATCCAAATTCGGTGGCGGTGCCTGGCAATGGCACGAAACCAGCGGCCAGTATTACCTGCATCTGTTCGCCACCGAGCAGGCCGATCTGAACTGGGAATACCCGCCGGTGCGCGAGGCGCTGAAAAAAGTCTGCCAGTTCTGGGCGGATAAGGGCGTCGACGGGCTGCGTCTGGACGTGATCAATCTGGTGTCGAAACAACAGGATTTCCCGACCGACGATGCCGGTGATGGCCGGCGTTTTTACACCGACGGTCCGCGTATTCATGAGTTCTTACAGGAATTCAGCCGTGACGTATTTAAGCCGCTGGGGCTGATGACCGTCGGCGAAATGTCTTCAACAAAGCTGGAGCATTGTCGCCGCTACGCCGCCAATGACGGCAGCGAACTGTCGATGACCTTTAACTTCCATCACCTGAAAGTCGATTATCCGAACGGTGAAAAATGGGCCGATGCACCGCCGGATTTCGTGCAGCTCAAGCAGATTTTCCGCGAGTGGCAGCAGGGAATGCACGGTCACGCCTGGAATGCGCTGTTCTGGTGTAATCACGATCAGCCGCGCATTGTGTCGCGCTTTGGCGATGAAGGCGCGCTGCGCACGACGTCTGCCAAAATGCTGGCAATGGTGCTGCACGGCCTGCAGGGTACGCCGTATATTTATCAGGGCGAGGAAATCGGCATGACCAATCCGGGCTTTGAACATCTCGAACAATATCGCGATGTGGAAAGCCTGAATATGTTTGCCGAACTGAAAACTGACGGGCGCAGCAACGAAGAACTGTTGCGCATTCTGGCGAGGAAATCACGGGACAACTCGCGTACGCCGATGCAGTGGAATGCCGGGGAACAGGCCGGATTTACTTCCGGCACGCCGTGGATTTCCGTCAGCCACAACGCGCAGGACATCAATACCGAACAGGCACTGGCGGATAAAGACTCGGTATTTTATCTGTATCAGCAACTGATCCGCCTGCGCAAAACGCTGCCGGTACTGACCGATGGCGATTATCAGGATTTGCTGCCGGAACATCCGCAGTTGTGGTGTTATACCCGTCAGGCGTCAGGCAAAACCTTGCGCGTGGTGGCAAACCTGAGCGGGCAGGAGCAGACACTTACGCTGGCAGAATTAGATGGCAACACGCTGCTGAGTAATTACGCCTCGCCTGCCATTTCCGGCACGCTTCGTCCGTACGAATGTCTCTGGCAACTCGCCCGATAGTCTGAATTTCCCCTTCTGTCGGGTCGGTCACAGTCGTGGCTGACCCGTTTATTTTGTATGCATCCCCTTATAAAACAACAGGCAAAATTCAGGCCAGAATTTACATTTGGTCATCAATTCCTCCGCCGAAAAAATTCTTTGTTTCAGGTCAATAAAATGAGAATTAACGCTCGCGTAGATCCTACATCTAGTGTGTATAGTACACACCCAACCCAATATATAGCGGTTTACCGCGAATGCCACACAACCGGCCTGTAAGCCTTGTGGGGCGCGGGATCCGCCCAAAAGGAGTATCATTGTGAAGGCAGACAGACAGGAAACCGTACCCGCAAAATCCACCAAAATGCAGCCCATCGTGATTAAGCGGGATGGTTGTCAGGTCCCTTTCGATGAAGTTCTGATCAAACAAGCGGTGCAACGCGCAGCCGAAGCCGCCGGTATCGACAGCATTGGTTATTGCGCGCAGGTTGCCCGTATTGTGGCAGAGAATCTGCAAGATCAGGCGCGCGTCGATATCCATGAAATTCAGGATGCGGTTGAAAACCAGCTGATGGCGGGGCCGCACAAGAAACTGGCGCGTGCCTATATTGAATACCGCCATGACCGCGACGTGAAACGCGAAATGCGCGGACGCCTGAATCAGGAAATCCGTGGTCTGGTTGAGCAAAGCAATATGGCGCTGCTCAACGAAAACGCCAACAAAGACAGCAAAGTTATCCCGACCCAGCGCGATTTACTCGCCGGGATTGTGGCCAAGCATTACGCCAAACAGCATATTTTACCCCGTGACGTGGTGCTGGCGCATGAACGCGGGGAAATTCACTATCATGATCTGGATTATTCGCCGTTCTTCCCGATGTTTAACTGCATGTTGATCGACCTGAAAGGCATGCTGAATCACGGTTTCAAAATGGGCAATGCCGAAATTGACACGCCAAAGTCGATTTCAACGGCAACAGCCGTCACCGCACAGATTATCGCGCAGGTCGCCAGCCACATTTACGGCGGCACCACCATTAACCGCATCGACGAAGTGCTGGCGCCGTTTGTTACCGCCAGCTTCAACAAACATCGTCAGACCGCTGAAGAATGGCAGATTGCCGATGCCGAAGCGTTCGCCCGTAACCGTACCGAGAAAGAGTGTTATGACGCATTCCAGTCGCTGGAATATGAAGTCAATACGCTGCACACCGCCAACGGCCAGACGCCGTTTGTTACCTTCGGTTTCGGTCTCGGCACGTCGTGGGAATCACGCCTGATCCAGCAGTCTATTTTGCGTAACCGCATTGCCGGGCTGGGTAAAAACCGCAAAACCGCCGTGTTCCCGAAACTGGTGTTTGCCATCCGCGACGGCCTGAACCATAAAGCCGGCGATGCCAATTACGACATCAAGCAACTGGCTCTCGAATGCGCCAGCAAGCGCATGTATCCGGACATTCTTAATTACGATCAGGTGGTGAAAGTCACCGGTTCCTTCAAAACCCCGATGGGCTGCCGCAGTTTCCTGGGCGTTTACGAAGAGAACGGCGAAATGATCCACGAAGGCCGCAACAATATCGGCGTGATCAGCCTGAACCTGCCGCGTATCGCGCTGGAGGCCAAACGCGATGAAGCGGCGTTCTGGACACTGCTCGACGAGCGTTTATTGCTGGCGAAAAAAGCGCTGATGACCCGCATTGCGCGTCTCGAAGGCATCAAGGCCCGCGTTGCGCCGATCCTGTACATGGAAGGTGCCTGCGGTGTGCGTCTGAAAGCCGACGACGATATTTCCGGCATCTTCAAAAATGGTCGTGCCTCGATTTCGCTCGGCTACATCGGCGTGCATGAAACCATTAACGCGCTGTTCGGCGATCAGACCCACGTGTTCGATGCCAGTCAGTTACGCGAAAAAGCCGTGGCGATTGTCGCCCGCCTGAAAGCCGCCACCGACAGCTGGAAAGACGAAACGGGTTACGGCTTCAGCCTGTACAGCACGCCGAGCGAAAACCTGTGCGACCGTTTCTGTCGTCTGGATAAAGCCGAATTCGGCCTGGTGGCCGGTGTCACCGATAAAGGTTATTACACCAACAGCTTCCATCTTGACGTCGAGAAGAAAGTCAATCCGTATGAAAAACTCGATTTCGAGGCACCGTATCCGCCACTGAGCAACGGCGGGTTCATCTGTTACGGCGAATACCCAAACCTGCAGCACAACCTGAAAGCGCTGGAAGATGTGTGGGATTACAGTTACACCCGCGTGCCGTATTACGGTACCAACACGCCAATTGATGAATGCTACGACTGCGGCTATACCGGTGAATTCGAATGCACCAGCAAAGGCTTCACCTGCCCGAAATGCGGCAATCACGAGCCTTCCCGCGTGTCGGTCACCCGCCGCGTGTGCGGTTATCTCGGCAGCCCGGATGCGCGTCCGTTTAACGCCGGTAAGCAGGAAGAAGTGAAGCGCCGGATAAAACATCTGGGTAACGGTCAGCTGGGTTAATATTTTGAGATTCCATCAATATTATCCAATCGACGTAGTGAACGGGCCGGGAACACGCTGCGTGCTGTTCGTTTCCGGCTGCGTCCACGAATGCCGCGGGTGCTATAACAAAAGCACCTGGCGGCTGGATTCCGGCAAACCGTTTACGCAGGAAGATGAAGACCGCATCATCGCCGATCTGCAAAACACGGTGATCCCGCGTCAGGGTTTGACGCTCTCCGGCGGCGATCCGCTGCATCCGCAAAATCTGTCGGCAGTGCGCCAGTTGTTAGTGCGCGTGCAGGCGGAATGCCCTGGCAAAGATGTGTGGATGTGGACAGGTTATACGCTCGGGGAACTGAGCGCTGAACAGCAGGAAGTCACCGCGTTAATCAACGTGCTGGTCGACGGGAAGTTCGTGCAGGAACTGAAAGACCCGTCGCTTATCTGGCGCGGCAGCGGCAATCAGGTGATTCATTATTTGCGTTAATGCTTTCAGAGGGGAAATTATTCCCCTCACTTTTCTAAAATGCACGCTGATAATCAGAAAACGAACCATGTTCTTCGACGTATTTATTTATCGCCTCAATTCCTTTTTGATTTTCACGCCTCCATTTCTGCGCAGGTGTTTCGGGTATTAACGTAACAGGTAAATCATTGAATTCACGATTGAGTGCTTCTGACATACAAAGTCCTTTTGTAATTAATGTTTAAAAATACATCCGACAACCAGAGTGTAATTTGTACTGTTCATCCCGTAAATCACCCGCTTTCATTCCTGCGGGACGTCTTCCAACTCTTCATTTTCCTGCAACCAGACCTTCACCCAATTGTCATTTAGCGCGCCCAAGATGATGCCAACGCCACACTGAGGTTTGCATCATGACCCTTTCATACCGCTTTCAAATTTCCCCTGCTACTGCCCGTTTCTACCGCGCGAGGTATTCATTGTGATGAACTTATCTAGACATCCGACCAGTCACGCCAGGGTGTATCAGCAAATCGCTGCCGAACTGGAACAGGAACTGCGTAACGGTTACCGCTGCGGCGATTATCTGCCGCCGGAACAACAACTTGCCGAACGTTTTCAGGTAAATCGCCATACGCTGCGCCGTGCGGTGGATGAACTTGTGGATCGCGGCTGGCTGCAACGCCGTCAGGGCATTGGCACGCTGGTGCTGATGCGTCCTTACGATTATCCGCTGCATTCGCAGGCACGGTTCAGCCAGAACCTGCTGGATCAGGGCAGCCATCCGACCAGCGAACGTCTGCTGGCGGTGCTGCGTCCGGCGACCGATCACGTCGCGGCGGCGCTGTCACGTCAGGAAGGCGACACAATTATTCACCTGCGTACGCTGCGCCGCGTTAACGGCGTGCCGGTCTGTGTGATTGACCACTATTTGCCCGATCTCGACTGGTGGCCTGCATTGCAAAATTTCCATAACGGCTCGCTGCACGATTTTATCCGTGAAGAAATTAAGCAAAAGCTCAGCCGCCGCACCACCCGCATCAATGCCCGCCGCGCGCTGGCAAAAGAGAGCAAATTACTCGAAATCGTCCCGCAGGCACCGCTGCTGTGTGTCCGCACCCTGAACATTTGTGAAGGCAGCGATACGGTGGCGGAATACTCCGTCAGCCTGACGCGCGCCGACATGATCGAACTGACCATGGAGCACTGAATGGATCACCTGCAAACCCGCCAGCGCTGGATGTCGGTGCTGGCTCACAGCCGTCCCGATGAGCTGCTCGCCCACTGGCAGCCGCTGAATTTGTCCCCGCAATTTGAGCGCATCCGCGCCGCTGAAACCGGTCTGACCCAGCTTCAGGGGCGCATGGGCGGAACCGGCAAACGTTTTGTGATGGGCGATATGACCGTCACCCGCGCCGTCATTCAGTTAGACGGTGGCGTCTACGGCTACAGCTACGTCAGTGGTCGCAATAAACCGCACGCCGAACTGTGCGCGGTTATTGACGGCCTGCTGCAAATGCAGGGCATGGATGAACTGCTGCATAAACGCGTGATAGCGCCTCTGGCTGCGCTGCAACAGGAACGCCGCCAGCAACGCGCCCGCGAGGTGGCTTCCAGCCGCGTCGATTTCTTTACTCTGGTTCGCGGAGAATAACTCATGTCACTTGTTGCCAGTTTTCAACATCCGGTTGCCGATGCGCAGTACAGTTTTCGCCGTATCCTCAAAGCGTTAAGCGAGCCTGGCGTCAGCGTGCAACTCCCCGCCATGCCTGGTTTCGGTGCTTTAGGTTCCGCCAGCGCCTGCGTGCTGCTGACACTTATCGATAACGACACGCCGCTGTGGCTGAGCGCCTCGCTCAACGATGAAATCCTGCGTAAAAACCTGCGCTTTCATACCGGCGCAGTGCTCACCGATGACCCGTCCGCCGTCAGTTTTGCGCTGGCCGATCCGGCGCTCGACAGCGCCACCCTGCTGGCTTTCCCCTGCGGTGATGAAATGTCGCCGGAGCTGGCCACCAGCGTGATTGTTCAGCTGGACAGCCTGACCGGCGGCACCCCGCTGCGTCTGCGCGGGCCGGGTATTGAAAACAGCCGGACCCTTTCTCCGCTGTTGCCTGATTGCGTTCGCGACTATCTGCTCAACCGCCCTCACCGTTTCCCGCTGGGACTGGACTTTATGTTCACCTGCGGCGAAGAACTGATTGCCATACCGCGCACCACGCGCGTGGAGGTGTGCTGATGTACGTCGCCGTTAAAGGGGGTGAGAAGGCGATTGCCGCCGCTCACCAGTTGCTGGCGCACGAGCGCCGTGGCAACACCGGGGTAAATGAACTCGGTTGTGACCAGATCGAACAACAACTGGGCTTAGCCGTTGACCGTGTGATGAGCGAAGGCGGGATTTATGACCGTGAACTGGCCGCGCTGGCGATTAAGCAGTCCGGCGGGGATCTGGTTGAAGCCATTTTCCTGCTGCGCGCTTACCGCACCACCTTGCCGCGTCTGGCCACCAGCGAGCCGCTGAACACAAAATCGATGCGCCTCGAACGCCGGATTTCCGCCATTTATAAAGACTTGCCCGGCGGACAGGTGCTCGGCCCGACTTACGATTACACCCACCGCCTGCTGGATTTCGCGCTGCTGGCCGAAGGTGAAGCACCGTTCACACCCATAGCCGATGAACCCCAGCCGGAACAGTGCGGCCATGTGTTTGATTTGCTGACGAATCAGCAGCTGGCAGTTCGTGAAGAAGATGACGGCACGGAGCCGGAAGATATCACCCGTACGCCGCCGGTGTTTCCGGCCTCCCGAGCAGCGCGCCTGCAACAACTGGTGCGCGGTGACGAAGGTTTCCTGCTGTCGCTGAGTTATTCCACCCAGCGCGGTTACGGACGCAATCACCCGTTCGCCGGTGAAATCCGTACCGGCTGGCTCACCGTCGAAATCGTGCCGGAAGAGCTGGGTTTTGCGGTTGATATCGGCGAAATCCTGCTGACCGAATGCGAGATGGTGAACGGTTTTGTCGCGCCGGAAGACAAACCGCCGCACTTTACCCGTGGCTACGGGCTGGTGTTTGGTCGCGTCGAACGCAAAGCGATGTCGATGTCTCTGGTGGATCGCGCACTGCAAACCCGTGAATACAACGAGCAGATCAGCAGTCCGGCGCAGGATGAAGAATTCGTTTTGTCCCACGCCGATAACGTCGAAGCTGCCGGTTTTGTCTCGCATCTTAAATTGCCGCACTACGTCGATTTCCAGGCCGAACTGGAGTTGTTAAAACGCCTGCGCGCCGCGAAAGAACAGGACTCCGCCAATGAACAATAATGCAGCCCAAACGATCACCGGCTACAACCACGGTTATCTCGATGAACAGACCAAACGCATGATCCGACGCGGGATCCTCAAAGCCGTGGCGATCCCCGGTTATCAGGTGCCGTTCGCCGGTCGCGAGATGCCGATGCCTTACGGCTGGGGCACCGGCGGGATCCAGCTCACTGCCAGCGTGATCGGCGAAAAAGATGTGCTGAAGGTGATCGACCAGGGCGCGGATGACACCACCAATGCCGTGTCGATCCGCAAATTTTTCCAGAGCGTCGCGGGAGTGAAAACGACCGGGAAAACCGTGGAAGCCAGCCTGATCCAGACCCGTCACCGTATTCCGGAAACGCCGTTGCAGGAAGATCAGATCCTGATTTTCCAGGTGCCGATCCCTGAACCTCTGCGCTTTATCGAACCGCGTGAAACCGAAACCCGCAAAATGCACGCGCTGGAAGAATACGGCGTGATGCAGGTGAAACTGTATGAAGACATCGCCCGCTTCGGCCATATCGCCACCACTTACGCCTATCCGGTGAAAGTGAATGACCGCTACGTGATGGATCCGTCGCCGATCCCGAAATTTGATAACCCGAAAATGAACATGATGCCCGCATTGCAGCTGTTTGGTGCCGGACGTGAAAAACGCATTTACGCCCTGCCGCCGTTCACCAAAGTCGAAAGTCTGGATTTCGACGATCATCCGTTCACCGTTCAGCAATGGGATGAACCTTGTGCGATTTGCGGCTCGCACCACAGCTATCTCGATGAAGTGGTGCTCGACGATCAGGGCAACCGCATGTTCGTGTGCTCCGACACTGATTTTTGTGCTCAGCAGGTTGAGCAACAGGCTTCAAACGAGGGTAACCGCTGATGAACACTCCGTTAAATCTCGCCGCCGAACCGCTGCTGTCGGTGAATAACCTGACCCATCTTTATGCGCCGGGTAAAGGCTTTTGCGATGTGTCATTCAATCTGTATCCCGGTGAAGTGCTGGGTATTGTCGGCGAATCCGGTTCCGGCAAAACCACGCTGTTGCAGTCGATTTCCGCCCGTCTTGCGCCGCAGGAAGGACAGGTCATCTACAACAACGGCCAGACCACTGCGCAGTCATTGTACGACATGCCAGAAAGTGACCGCCGCCGTCTGCTGCGCACTGACTGGGGCGTGGTGCATCAGCATCCGATGGACGGCTTGCGCCGCCAGGTTTCTGCCGGTGGCAATATCGGCGAGCGTCTGATGGCGGTCGGTGAACGTCATTACGGCGATATCCGCAAGAAAGCCGGTCAGTGGCTGGAAGATGTCGAAATCCCCGTTTCACGTATTGATGACCTGCCGACCACGTTTTCCGGTGGGATGCAGCAACGTCTGCAAATCGCCCGCAATCTGGTGACGCATCCGCGTCTGGTGTTTATGGATGAACCGACCGGTGGCCTGGACGTGTCCGTTCAGGCGCGTCTGCTGGATCTGCTGCGCACACTGGTGGTGGAAATGCAACTGGCGGTGGTGATTGTCACCCATGACCTCGGCGTTGCCCGCCTGCTTGCACACCGTTTGCTGGTGATGAAGCAAGGTCAGGTGGTGGAAAGTGGTTTAACCGACCGCGTGCTCGACGATCCGCATCATCCATATACGCAGCTGCTGGTTTCTTCCGTGCTGTCCTGAATCTAATTCCAGAGAAAGAGTGACCAAAATGACGACGAAGCTCAGGGTCGAAAATCTCAGTAAAACTTTCGTTCTGCATAACCAGAATAGCGCCAGATTACCGGTGTTCAGCCACGCTTGCCTGACGGTCGATGCCGGGGAATGCGTGGTGCTGCACGGCCATTCCGGTAGCGGAAAATCCACCCTTTTGCGCTCGTTATACGGCAACTATTTGCCGGACAGCGGCAAAATTTGGGTCGAACATCAGGGTCAGCAGATTGATATGGTCAGCGCCGAAGCGCGCGAGATCCTGGCCGTTCGCCGCCATACGGTCGGCTGGGTCAGCCAGTTTCTGCGGGTGATCCCACGTATCAGCGCACTGAATCTGGTGATGCAGCCGCTGCTGGAACTGGGTGTGGATAAAGCGCAAAGCGAAGCCCGCGCCAGCGCATTGCTGCGCCATCTGAATGTGCCGGAACGCCTGTGGCATCTTGCGCCCTCAACGTTTTCCGGCGGCGAACAGCAGCGCGTGAATATCGCCCGCGGCTTTGTGGTGGATTATCCGGTGCTGTTGCTCGATGAACCGACCGCCTCGCTGGATGCGACCAACCGCGCCGCCGTGGTCACGCTGATTGAACAGGCCAAAGCGCGCGGAGCAGCAGTAGTCGGGATTTTCCACGATGAAGATGTGCGCCAACGTGTTGCCGATCGTTTGTATGAAATGAGCCCGGAAACGGCGCCGGAGATGTCCGTATGATCATCAATAACGTCAGACTGGTACTCGACGATCAGGTTGTTGAAGGATCGCTTGAGATGAAAAATGGCGTGATCAGCGCCTTCGCAGACAGCAGCAGTCAGTTGCCGCAAGCGCTGGATGCGCAGGGAGGCTGGTTGCTGCCGGGTTTAATCGAACTGCACACCGACAATCTGGATAAATTTTTTACGCCGCGACCGAAAGTGGACTGGCCGGCCCATTCTGCCATGAGCAGCCACGATGCGCTGATGGTTGCCAGCGGCATTACCACGGTACTGGACGCCGTCGCTGTCGGCGATGTGCGCGACGGCGGGCATCGTCTGGATAATCTGCAAAAGATGATCGACGCCATCATCAACAGCCAGAATGCCGGACTGAACCGCGCCGAACACCGGCTGCATCTGCGTTGCGAACTGCCGCATGAAACCACATTGCCGTTGTTCGAGAAGCTGATGGATACGTCAATACTGTCACTGGTTTCGCTGATGGACCATTCGCCCGGCCAGCGCCAGTTCGCCACACCGCAGAAGTATCGTGAGTATTATCAGGGCAAGTACAACCTTAACGACGAGCAGATGGACGACTATCAGGAAGAGCAAATAGCCCTCTCGCGCCGCTGGGCGCAGCCAAACCGTGAAGCGATTGCCGCACACTGCCGCGAGCGCAATATTTCGCTGGCCAGCCATGACGATGCGACTGCCGCGCATGTTGAAGAATCACTGGCACTCGGCAGCGTGATCGCCGAATTCCCGACCACTGAAGAAGCCGCGCGTGCATCGCACGCCAACGGTTTGCAGGTGCTGATGGGCGCACCGAATATCGTGCGCGGCGGGTCGCATTCCGGCAACGTCGCGGCGCACCATCTGGCCTCGCTCGGCCTGCTGGATATTCTCTCTTCCGATTACTATCCCGCCAGCCTGCTCGATGCGGTCTTCCGCATTGCAACTGACGACAATAACGCTTTCAGCCTGCCGCAGGCGGTGAAGCTGGTGACACGTAATCCGGCCAATGCGCTCGGATTGCAGGATCGTGGTGAAATCGCAGAAGGCAAGCGCGCTGATCTGGTGCTGGCACGGGCACATGGCGATCATCACTACGTGCAAAACGTCTGGCGTCAGGGCATTCAGGTGTTCTGAGGGGAGAAGAGTTCTGCTCCTCCCCCTTCGCAGGAGAGGCAGCAGGCCGAATTCTTACTCAGCAAGGGAGAAAAAATGAGTCGTTTACTCTATCTGATGGGCGCTTCGGGTTCGGGAAAGGACAGTCTGCTCGACGCCCTGCGCCAGCATTTACCGGCCAGCGTCACCGTGGCACATCGTTATATTACGCGCCCCGCAGACGCCGGTTCGGAAAACCATATTGCGCTGAGCGAAGCCGAATTTCTTCAGCGTCGCCAGCAGGGGTTGTTCGCGCTGGAATGGCACGCGCATCAGTGCCGGTATGGCGTGGGCATTGAGATAGACCACTGGATGCAACTGGGCTGTCATGTGGTCATGAACGGCTCGCGCGCGCATCTGGAAAAAGCCCGTCAGCGTTATGGTCAGCGCCTGCTGCCGGTGTGTTTACAGGTCTCAGACGATGTACTGGCCTCGCGCCTTTCGCAGCGCGGGCGCGAAGACGCGGCGCAAATTGCCTGTCGTCTTCAGCGCGCCAGAGAATATGCCAGCGCGCTGCCCGCCGGCTGCCATCTGCTAAACAACGATGGCGCATTGCAGGAAACTTTACAGCATCTTCTGGCTGTCCTTTCATTACCGGTCAGCGTGCCCGTTTATCCCGTAACTTCGCGATGAAGGATCCTATGACAGACATTATTTCTCCCTTTTCACTGGCTGATGAACAAAATTACGCCCAGCCTAAAATCGGTCAGCAGGTCGAGCTGAACGGATCGCAGCTCGGACAGTATGTGCATATTGCAGATAACGCGATCATCGAAGAAACGCAGATCGGTGATTACTCCTACACCGCCGGAAACAATCAGATCTTCTACGCGACGATCGGCAAATTTGTGTCAATCGCCACCTATGTGCGGATCAATCCCGGCAATCATCCGACTTATCAGCGTGTGGCGCAGCACCATTTTACTTACCGCAGTTCGGCGTACGGACTCGGTGAAGACGATCAGGATTTCTTTGACTGGCGGCGTGAGCATCACGTCACGGTCGGTAACGATGTGTGGATTGGCCATAACGCGGTGCTGATGCCTGGTGTGACCGTCGGCAATGGTGCAGTAATCGGCACGTCGGCGGTGGTGACCAAAGACGTCGGGCCATACTCCATCGTCGCGGGTGTGGCAGCGAAAAAGATTGGCATGCGTTTTGACGACAATATGATCGCCAGGATCGAGAAAAGTCAGTGGTGGAATTGGGATCATGAAACGCTGAAAGAAAGGATGCCAGACTTCAGAGATCTGGCGGTGTTTGCGGAAAAATATCTGTAAAGATCGACAGGGATCAGGCTTAAGGTCGGGCAGGCAGAAAATTTGCGTTTTTTGCCTGATACCTTATCACAAGGATCCGCTTCAGCGGATCACACCAATTAAAGTTCTTCAATGCTGGCGGCAATCTGATCGGATTCCAGCACGGTGATCCCGCCCAGACCGGCGTTAAATGCCTGTTCCTGCAAGGCTTTTGCCACGACATCAGACTCAACGGCTTTCCATTTTCCTGGCAACATTTTGAATAACGGCGCACTCAGTTGTTCGAGCAGGCGCGGCGGATGACGTTGGCCAACCAGCAGAGACGGCCTGACCAGCGTGAGCAACGGCCAGCCCTGCTGCATCAGCGTCAGTTCCATTTCCCCTTTGGTACGGTTATAGAGGAAACGCGAATGCGCATCCGCACCGTGGGCGCTGACGGCCAGACAATGACGTGCGCCCAGCTCCCGTGCTGCTTTGGCGCAATCGACCACCAGATCGTAATCGACTGCCCGAAATGCCTGTGCACTGCCCGCTTGTTTACGCGTGGTCCCCAGGCAGCAGAACAGCAAATCAATTGGTTCATCGAGTGCGACAACCAGCGAGGTCAGATTCGCGCCCAGCGGATTAATCAGTTTATTGCCCGGTGGTAGCGGACGGCGGCTCGGCGCGACAATACGGCTGACACGTGGATCCAGTTGCAGCAGGCGTAAAAGCTCCCGCCCGATCAGCCCGCTTCCACCCAGCAGAAGAGCTTTTGCCATATCACTTCCTTTTAAATAACGGCATACAAACACAGAGAATTGAAGTGTTACCTGAATGTGAATATCACGCTATAAGACAGTTCCTGTTACTGCTGACAGTCAGACTCACTGCCGATCCCACAGCAGTTTCTTACCAAATCCCAGCGCGTTATCCGTCATTTTGATATGACTGAGTTTCAGCGCCCAGACCGGCGCTTTCATCGCGATGGCGACGGGGAAATGTTTGCAATACAGACTGCGTGCACGGCTTTCCTCCTCACCCTCAAGAACGGTCGCTTTGCCGCGATACTGAATGCCTTTAATCAGCGCGATGGTTTTCGGATGTGGCGCAATCGTCCCCACAATGTGGGGCGATCGGGACATCAGCGAACCATGAAGGGTTTTAAGTTCCGTCATGAAATACAGCGTCATGCTGTCCCCGTCGGTGACATAAAAACAATTAGCGCTCCACATTTCACCGTCAGCAGAGGCACACAGCGCCAGCACATGGTTCTTTTTCAGAAATTTCAGGATATGTTTCAGGTCATCAGGGTTATTCATCGCCGATCCTTATTTTCATTTCTCGCAGTTTAACGCGGTATGCCGATGTTTTGCCTCACTCTGTTGTGCCTTTCGGGTAAACTTACACAACCTTTTCTTTCCCATACCCGAGCTTATGCCCACCGCCGCCAACTGGTTTTTATATATGCTGAGAACCCCCACCGGGATGTTGTATACCGGCATCACGACAGACGTCCAGCGGCGTCTCGGCCAGCATCAGTCGGGTAAAGGGGCGAAATCGTTGCGTGGAAAAGGGGAATTACAGCTGGCATTCCAGTGCCCTGCGGGTGACCGTTCGCTGGCATCAAAGCTGGAAATAAAAGTCAAAAAACTGAGTAAGGCGCAGAAAGAGCTGCTGGTGAGAAACGCGCCGGAATGCCTGGAAAATTATCTGGGATTAGCGGAAAGCGGGAAATAAAAAAGGCCGGAAAACCGGCCTTTACTGCCTCTGAGTAAAATCAGAAACGGTTAAATGCTGAAGGGAAAACCACTTCCCCGCTGGCGTCAGACAGCGCATCGTCTGATAAGGTGAACAACTGGAACGCAGCTTCGGTACCAATCCAGCGGCAATGCAGCCCGTGAACGGCGGCAGGTTTAAAACCGAAACGGTTGTAATAGGCAGGATCACCCAATACCACGACGGCGGCGTAACCAAATTCATTCAGGGAATCTAACCCTTCGTATACCAGTTTTTCTCCCAGCCCCTGCCCCCGCAGAGATTGCTCTACCACCAGCGGTGCCAGCGCGACCCAGTTGCGATCTTCGCCCTGGATATCCACCGGACAGAACGCCACATAACCGACCACGCCACCTTCATCGTCGGTCGCGACCACGCCAAGCGTCAGGAGACCATCTTCGCGCAATTCCTGCACCAGATCAGCTTCAGCGCCGGTCGGGAATGAGGCGCGCAGCAGACGGTCTATGCCCGCAGCATCGACCGGAATTTCAGTACGGATTAGCATGGCTCAGCTACCGGAGTTTTTGACCCGCGGTCCTCCTGCAGTCCCGCTTCGACGAAATCGGCCAGACGCAGCAGACCGTTTTTCAGCAACAGCGGCATGGTATCGAGATCGATAGAATCCATCAGATTTTTCACATACAGACCGAGCTCGGTGTCACCTTCAATGCGCAGACGTCGCTGGAAGAAAAGCGTATCCGGGTCTTCTTTGCGCGCGGCGATCAGGATCAGGTCGTTGGCGCTTCCCCTAAAGCTGACATCCGCCTCGCCGTGTTCAGCGATCACCAGCTTGCCTTCGTCCACCGACATCAGCCAGCTCAGATTCAGATCGCTGACATCAATTTTCAGCCATCGACCTTCGAGGAAATCCAGTTCGCCATCAGCCAGCGCCTGACGAAGCTGCCAGCTCAGCACCTGTTGCACAACCTGACGCTGCAACGCAAACGGCGTAAATTTCAAAGGCACACTCAACAGGGATGGGCCCTGGCGGACCAAACGTGCACGTAGTTTTTGCAACACTGGCACTACTCCTTTCGGTAACTTTTCGGCAAGTTTTAAGGCAGTTATACGGCCTATTTTGACACATTGCCGGGAACGTTCAGCGGTCTACATCAATAAATACTGCAACAGAAAAACGCCACGTACAACCTCCCCGACGGCGGTAAGCCCTTCAACGCCGCAGAAACTGCCTCAAATCAAAATATTGCATCCCTGCCTTCTCTAAAATAGTTCACCAATCAAAGCCCTGACTGATGAATGAATGACGTCGGCAACTGGCTTTTCATCACCCCCAACTTTTCAGCTTTGGCTGACCGGTTGCAGTAAGGAACGAGAATGGAGCTACTTTGCCCGGCAGGAAATTTACCTGCGCTGAAAGCGGCAATCGACAATGGCGCTGATGCGGTTTATATCGGCCTGAAAGATGACACCAATGCGCGCCATTTCGCCGGCCTGAATTTTACGGAAAAAAAGCTGCAGGAAGCCGCCAGTTATGTTCACCGCCACCGCCGTAAACTGCATATCGCCATCAATACGTTTGCACATCCTGACGGCTATCAGCGCTGGGAACGCGCGGTGGATATGGCGGCACAACTCGGCGCTGATGCGCTGATTCTGGCAGATCTGGCGATGCTGGATTACGCGGCGAATAAATATCCCCACGTTGAGCGCCATGTGTCGGTGCAGGCTTCGGCCACCAATGACGAAGCCATTCGTTTTTATAAACGCAACTTTGATGTCGCCCGAGTGGTATTGCCGCGTGTGCTTTCCATGCATCAGGTGCGTCAGCTTTCCCGTACTACCGTTGTGCCGCTGGAAGTGTTCGCGTTCGGCAGTTTGTGCATTATGGCCGAAGGCCGCTGCTATCTTTCGTCTTATCTGACCGGTGAATCGCCAAATACCGTCGGTGCCTGTTCTCCGGCGCGGTTCGTGCGCTGGCAACAGACCGCACAGGGCATGGAATCACGGCTGAATGATGTCCTGATCGACCGTTATGAAGAAGGTGAAAACGCCGGTTATCCGACGCTGTGCAAAGGTCGTTATCTGGTGGATGGCGCGAAATACCATGCGCTGGAAGAACCAACCAGCCTGAATACGCTGGAATTATTACCGGAACTGTTCGCCGCGAATATTGCCTCGGTGAAAATTGAAGGACGCCAGCGCAGCCCGGCGTACGTCAGCCAGGTCGCGCGCGTATGGCGTGCGGCCATCGACCGCTGTATGGCCGATCCGCAAAACTTCAAAACCGATGAAGCCTGGATGAACACGCTGGGTTCCATGTCTGAGGGCACACAAACGACGCTCGGTGCCTATCACCGCAAGTGGCAGTAACTGAAGAGACGATGATGAAATATTCTTTAGGCACCATCCTTTATTACTGGCCGAAAGCACAGGTTGAAGATTTTTATCAGGCCGCGGCGGCCAGCAGCGCGGATGTGATTTACCTCGGCGAAAATGTATGTACCAAACGCCGTGAAATGAAAGTGAACGACTGGCTGGAGATCGCCCGTCAGCTGGCAGCAACCGGCAAACAGGTGGTGATTTCCACGCTGGCGTTGTTACAGGCACCGTCCGAGCTTAACGAACTGAAACGTTATGTGGAGAATGGCGAGTTTTTGCTGGAAGCCAATGATTTCGGCGCGGTGAATATGGCGGCTGAGCGTAACCTGCCGTTTGTCGTCGGCCATGCGCTGAACTGCTATAACGCGGTCACGCTGAAAATCCTGCAAAAACAGGGCATGGTGCGCTGGTGTATGCCGGTCGAGCTTTCCCGCGACTGGCTGGTGAACCTGCTGAACCAGTGTCAGGATCTGGGCATCCGCGATAAGTTTGAAGTGGAAGTGTTGTCCTACGGACATCTGCCGCTGGCGTATTCGGCGCGCTGTTTTACCGCACGCTCAGAAAACCGGGCGAAGGATGAGTGTGAAACCTGCTGCATCAATTATCCGCAGGGCCGCAAAATGCTGTCTCAGGAAAATCAGCAGGTGTTCGTGCTCAACGGCATTCAGACGCAGAGCGGGTATTGCTATAACCTCGGCAATGAACTGACGTCGATGCAGGGACTGGTGGATATTGTGCGTCTGTCGCCGGAAACCATCGGCACGCTCGCCACACTCGAAGCGTTTCGTACTAACGAACGTGGTCTGCATCCGCTGACGCTCACCGATAAAGCCGACTGTAACGGCTACTGGCAGCGCGTCGCCGGGCTGGAACTGCGTCAGTAACCGCATGCAGACAAAATTAAAAAGGGATATGACGTTACGGTCATATCCCTTTTTTTATGCGCGGGGATGCTTCGGCCGGAACATCGCGCGCAGCCGGACACCATCGCGCAGCATGCCCACGGCAATGCCGATGAATGTGTAAAACACGCAGAGGATCAGCAGCATCATAATGTCACCGCCGACATCCTTAAACGGCAATCCCATCTGATTCACACCGGCAATCGCTTTAGTCGCCCACGTTGAAGGGAGCATCGAAGAAATGGCCCGAACCCACGCTGGCATCGCCTGCAACGGCCAGATGGTACCGGAAATATAGAACACCGGCGTGGTCAGGAAGGCCAGCGTCAGGTAAATCAGCTCCACGCTGCGCAGGCATTCCGTCACCAGTTTTCCTAAGCCCAGAACCGCCAGCAGGAACGGGAAGGTCAGCAGCAAAATTTCAGGAATGGTGGCCGTTTGCCGGTAACCCAATACCCACGGCCACAGCACAAACAATACGATCGACAGAAACAGCCAGACCGGGATCAGCGCCGAAATCCCCCCCAGAAAAGCCGGGATCGAAGGTTTCCCGGCAGGCCCGCTATTGAGCACAATACTGACACGCACGCTGGCGATCAGCAGCGAGTGCTGCAATAACATCACCAGCAAGCCGGGGAAAATAATCGCGGCAAAACTGATGCCAGGGTTAAACACATCAAGCGACTGGCCGAGGATCGGGGAAAGCACCACGCTGGCCTGACGCTCACTGAAACCGTTACTGAGCAGCAAATCCGTATTGTACTGCGTGAGGATCGACTGATACGCCGCGAGCACATCCTGCTGGATTTGCCCGTTTGCCAGCCGGTTAGTCGCATCGCCATACACCGGGATCACGATGTTTTGTCCGGCGAGGATCTTCTTCTCCAGATCGACCGGCATGATGATCACCGCGAACAGTTTTCGCAGCGCCAGATCGTGTTCCGCTTCCGCCAGATTGTCATAAGCGACAGTGGCAATTTTCGATCCCGCATCAAGCTGACGGGCCAGCATGCGACTGGCGGTGCTGTGATCCTGGTCGATCACCGCGACGGGCAAATCCCACACCGTACGGTTGGCATACACCAGACTCATCACGCACAGTGAAAGCAGCAACATCATCCACATCGGTTTATCGAGCAAACCGGTGAGCACTTTACCGAAGGTTTTCCACCAGGTTTTAACCCATTCGCGACCGGTCATTGTCCTGGCTCCTGTTGTTTCATCCGCATATACAGGCGTTTACGTACCAGCAAACTGGTCAGCAGCGGATAGATCAGCAGGATGCAGCACACCATCAGGATGCCGCGCACCGACACTTCGCGCAGGAAAACGTCAAACATGGCGGCCAGTGCGTAACTCAGGGGTTCGATGCCGGAGATAATACGGGCGGGCAGTGGCATCGACAGTACCGGTACCGCCATTCCCGAGAATGTCAGCGCGATACTGACGAAAATCCCCATCATGGTGTAAGCCGTGATCGTGGTTTTGGTGAAGGTGAAAAGCAGCAATCCAAGACTTTGTGCGGCGATCACATAGAAAAAACCGATCAGCAGCATGTATAAGGGATTACCGCTGACACGTGCGTCAAAGAATCCGACCAGCATAGCGATTTCCACCATCAGCAAAGTGGTGAAACACAACGTATACGGTGCGAGTTTACCGAGCAATGCCAGAGTGAAAGAAGGCGCGCTGAGTAAGGCCTGACTGCGCGCCATCACGTAGATCATGCAGGTTACTGTAAACAATTGCAGCAGGTGAATGGTCGCGGCAAATTGCTGGTAATAGATGTAGCTGCCGCTGGCGTTAAATAAGCTGCCATAAGAGACATCGACGCTTGCCAGCGACGGCAGCGTTTTGCCCATTTCTGTCGCAATAATTGAACGGTAACGGGTGTTAAGTTCGGTGATCAGTCCGCTGAAATCCTGAGTGGAGTACAGTCCGGCACCATAGAATAAAGCGTTGTAATAGAGCACCGCGCTGGGCTGTTTTCCAGCCAGCACGCCGGCTTCAAAGTCGTTGGGAATATACAAAAGCGCGTAATCCTGCGCGGTACGCAGACGGTATTCCGCTTCCGGTAAGCCCCCCCCGAAAGCCTGCACGTGCGCATGGGAACCGGCGTCCAGTTTGCGGACCAGCGTTTTGGACAGCGGGCTGTGATCGTTGTCGACCACAGAAACCGGTAAATCCAGCAAAGTGCCTTCCGAAAAGTTGCTGCTGATGAGCCCGAAAAGCAGCAAAGGGAAAATCCAGCACAACCAGTGAATCACCGGCTTGCGGAAAGCGTGCCGGGTCTCGCGGGTAAAAGCCCGACTGAAACAGCGCCATGCGGCTTTTACCCTTTCACTGCGCGGCGCTTTAACCGGTCTCACTTAGCTTTCCATTGCCACAACGCGCTCATGCCCTGTCGTAATCCGGGCACCGGTTTCGCAGGGTACAGACGCACTTCAAAGGTTTTTAAATCAAAGTCGCCGGTCGCACGCGTGGCACGTTTGGTCGCATAATCGCCGAGCGGTGCAATGTAGCGCACTTCAGCTTCGATCATCTGGTTATTCAGCGCCGGAACGCGCATCTGGACTTTATCGCCTTTACGCACGCCCGCCAGAATATCTTCCCGCAGGTTAAACACGAAATACGCATCAGGCAGACGAACTAACGTCAGTAACGGACTCGAGGCATTTTGCAGCTCGCCGACTTCCACGGGAACTGGCCCGACTTCACCATCAACCGGTGCTTTAACCTGCAAATCATCGGTTTGCGCTTTCACTTCCAGCAGATCTTCTTCCGCCTGACGCAACTGGGCGGCATAGCTTTCGCGTTGCTCAACGCGGTCGCCGTTGACGCCTTCATCCAGATTAGCTTTGGCGACTAATACCTGCTGATAAGCACTGTCGCGGGCACGGCGGGAATCTTCTAAATCAGAAGCAGAAATAAAGCCCTTGGTCGCCACTTGGGCATTACGGTTATAAAGATCACGTGCATTAATGTATTCCGCCTGCGACTGCGCCAGCGTGGCTTTCAGGTTACGGATGCTTTCTTCACGGGTGCCGTTAACGGAAAGATCAAGCTGGGCTTTTGCCTGATCGCGCGCCGCTTCGGCCGCGCGCAACTGCGCCATCAGCTCGGGGCTGTCGAGGGTGATCAATAGCTGCCCGGCTTTGACATCGTCGCCGCGTTCCACATGGCGCTCTATGACGCGGCCCTTAGCTTTCGACGCCACAATCACTTCCGGCGCGTCAACTTCGCCCTGTAACAAGAGATCCTGATTGTGCGCCCGAAACAGCACCGCCAGAGAAACCGCAACGGCGACCAGCAGGAGGGTCAATAAAATTCGTTTACTCATCGGTGCGACACCCTTTTTGTTTGCCCGTTTTTAACACAAAACAACATATTGGCTGAAATGATAGTTTAAGTTATTTCAATCTGATTTTAGGATGTTTAAACGGCATTTAAGAGCACAAATGCCGTATTCAATACGTCAGCATTGGGTAATACTCGTTCTAATTATGAGCGGAGTGAATACTTTCTCCCCTCACCTCCATTAAGAGTGAGCTGCGATTATGTCTGATAAAAACACCGTTCCCCTTTCCGTTCTCGATCTGGCACCGGTTCCGCAAGGCGCGGATCCTGCCCGCGCATTCCAGTGTTCACTGGATCTGGCACAGCATGCCGAGAAATGGGGCTACCAGCGTTACTGGATGGCAGAGCACCACAATATGACCGGCATCGCCAGTGCGGCAACCTCTGTGCTGCTGGGGTATATCGCGGGTGGGACGAAAACGATTCGTGTGGGTTCCGGCGGCGTGATGCTACCAAACCACTCACCGCTGGTGATTGCAGAACAGTTCGGTACGCTCGCCACGCTCTATCCGAACCGTGTGGATCTGGGGCTGGGCCGTGCGCCGGGTACCGATCAGCGCACCATGATTGCCCTGCGCCGCCATCTTTCCGGTGAAATCGATAACTTCCCGCAGGATGTGCAGGAATTGCAGATGTACTTCGGTGATGTTCAGCCTCAGCAGCCGGTTCAGGCCGTGCCCGGCCAGGGTTTGCATGTGCCGATCTGGTTACTCGGCTCCAGCCTGTACAGCGCTCAACTGGCGGCGGCCCTCGGCCTGCCATTTGCCTTCGCCTCACATTTCGCACCAGACATGCTGTATCAGGCGTTAGCGATTTACCGCAGCAAGTTCCAGCCTTCCGCGCAGCTTGAGAAACCGCACGCAATGGTCTGTATCAATGCCATTGCTGCCGATACGGATGAAGAAGCGCGCCGGATGTTCACCTCTAATCAGCAGCAGTTCATCAATTTGCGTCGCGGCATGCCGGGCAAACTGCCTGCGCCGGTTGATAACATCGAAAACTTATGGTCCGCTCAGGAACGTTTTGGCGTGGATAATGCGCTGCGTATGTCGGTGGTCGGCAATAAAGAAACGGTGCGTCAGGGTCTGCAAAATATTCTGCGTGAAACCGAAGCCGATGAACTGATGATCAACGGCCAGATTTTTGATCATCAGGCACGCCTGCATTCATTCGAGATTGTTTCACAGCTTCAAGGTGAACTGGTTAAAGCGCAGCGTATTGGCTAACCGGCCCCGTAAATTGCAGACGAAAAAAAACCAGCCTGATGAAGGCTGGTTTTTTATTATCTTAAGATCAGCGAACTGAAATCAGATTATGCGTCAGAAGTACGACGTGGTGCGCGGCTTGGCGGACGACGGTCACCTGCGGCTGAAGCGCCTTCACGACGGTCACCACTGAAAGTACGTGGAGCACCAGTACCACGGGCACCTTCACGACGTTCACCGTTGAACGGACGCGGAGCACCGTTACCACGACGCTCACCGCCAGCACCGGCCGGACGATCACGACGTGGAGCCTGTGGCACCGCATCACCGATCAACTGCATGTTCATCGGTTTATTCAGGATACGTGTACGGGTGAAGTGAGACAGGATCTCGCCCGGCATACCTTTCGGCAATTCGATAGTAGAGTGCGTACCGAACAGCTTGATGTTACCGATGTAACGGCTGCTGATGTCGCCTTCGTTAGCGATAGCGCCAACGATGTGACGAACTTCAACGCCATCGTCACGACCCACTTCGATGCGATACAGTTCCATTTCGCCAGCGTCACGACGCTCACGACGTGGGCTGTCGCCATCACGTGCAGGACGATCATTGCTACGTACCGGACGGTCACGACGATCGCCACGATCACCGCGGTCACCACGTTCTTCGAATTCACGACGTGGTGGACGGCTTTTGAAGACCGGATCCGCTGCAACGATCAAAGGACGTTCGCCCTGTGCCATTTTCAACAGTGCCGCCGCCAGTGTTTCAACGTCCAGCTCTTCTGCAGGTTGCAGTTTCGCCAGCAGCGCACGGTATTGATCCAGATCGCTGCTTTCCAGTTGTTGCTGAACTTTCGCTGCAAACTTAGCCAGACGACGTTCGCCCAGAACTTCTGCAGTTGGGATTTCAACTTCTGGAATGGTCAGCTTCATGGTGCGTTCAATGTTACGCAGCAAACGACGTTCACGGTTCTCAACGAACAGCAGTGCGCGACCCGCACGGCCAGCACGACCGGTACGACCGATACGGTGAACGTAAGATTCTGAGTCCATCGGGATGTCGTAGTTAACAACCAGGCTGATACGTTCTACATCGAGACCACGTGCTGCCACGTCGGTTGCGATCAAAATGTCCAGACGGCCATCTTTCAGACGTTCCAGAGTCTGCTCGCGCAGTGCCTGATTCATGTCACCGTTCAGTGCAGCACTGCTGTAGCCACTGCGTTCCAGCGCTTCAGCCACTTCCAGCGTTGCGTTTTTGGTACGAACGAAGATGATCGCCGCATCAAAATCTTCTGCTTCCAGGAAACGCACCAGCGCTTCGTTTTTGCGCAGACCGTAGACAGACCAGTAGCTCTGGCTGATGTCAGGACGCGTGGTTACGCTTGACTGGATACGCACTTCCTGAGGATCTTTCATGAAGCGACGGGTAATGCGACGGATAGCTTCTGGCATAGTTGCAGAGAACAACGCGGTCTGATGTTCAGCCGGGATCTGCGCCATGATAGTTTCGACGTCTTCGATGAAGCCCATACGCAGCATTTCATCAGCTTCGTCCAGCACCAGGCCACTCAGGTTAGAGAGGTTCAGGGTGCCGCGTTTCAGGTGGTCCAGCAGGCGGCCCGGTGTACCCACAACAACTTGTGGTCCCTGACGCAGTGCGCGCAACTGGACGTCATAGCGCTGGCCGCCATAAAGGGCAACCACATTCACGCCATGCATGTGTTTAGAGAAATCAGTCATTGCTTCAGCAACCTGAACCGCCAGTTCGCGGGTAGGTGCCAGAACAAGAATTTGTGGTGCTTTCAGTGAAGCATCAATATTGTGCAGCAGCGGTAAAGAGAATGCGGCTGTTTTACCGGAACCTGTCTGAGCCATACCCAGAACGTCGCGGCCACTTAACAGGTGAGGAATACACTCAGCCTGGATTGGTGAAGGTTTTTCGTAGCCCAAATCAGTAAGGGCAGAAATGATCGGAGCAGACAGCCCCAGGTCAGCAAAAGAGGTTTCAAGCTCAGTAGTCATGTACACGTGCCTCATTAATAATGGCAGCCAGTCTACATAACTCGTCGAGAAAATTTTCAGTCATTTTCATTGAAAAGTGTGAACCGGCTCAAATTAGATTATAAAACGAACAAAGCAACCCTCGCCCGTTAAGGCGCTTAAAAATGGTAAATACCATGATTAAAAGGCTGATTGGTGTCGTCAGCTATTGCTGGTCCGATTCTGATAGGTCGTCTTGCTCATGGCCCAAAAGCGCCAATTCCAACAATGCATAGCGGTGCTCAACAAAGTTATGGACGTTGTTAGCTACCGTCAGTTTGAACAGTGCCGCGGCGCTGTTCTTGTCCCCCAGACTTAGGTAATGTTTACCTAAATAGAAGTCAGTTTCACTGAGATGCTCAGCGAGCGAAGTGTTATCCGTTGCTTCTGCCTTGAGGCGTTCCATCAGCGTAGATTCGCTGATTTTGCCCAGGTAGAATTCGACGATATTCCATCCCCATTGCCCTCTGTCCGCTTTGTCATAACGCTGTTGAAGCGCTACGTCGGCATTCTTTGGATTGATTTCTCGCTCCGCAAGATAAAGCCATAACGAACGGAAGGGATCATTTGGATCGTCTCGATAAAACGCCTGCAGATCATCCTGCGCTAACGAGAATCGGCCACCGTAATACAGGGCGATACCTCGGTTCAAACGCGCGTAGTTGTAAGTTGGATCAAGCTCTAGTACAGAATCAAACGCTTCATAGGCAGCATCGAAATTGCCTGCCTGCGTTAGGTAAATCCCCAGGTAGTTAAAAACTTCTGGCATATCAGGACGAATAGACAGCGCTTGTGAAAAATCATTTCGCGCCAGTGCTCTTAGCCCGAGACTATCATACAGCACACCGCGCTCATATAATAGCTGTGCTCTCTCATCATCGGTTAATGACCGACTGGCAAGTATTTGTTCCATGCGTGCCAGGATGACTTCCTGCTGCAACGTCGGCTGCAACGGAATCGCCAGAACTTCATTTTTACGCCAATCATGGTTGCTGCATCCTGCCAACATAAGTGCTGTCGCAACATAACACCAGCGCAAGAAAGGCTTCATTTCTACTCCCGGAGACAAACATTGGATGAACATCCTGTCATCCGCTTGCTTAACACAAACGCGTCCTGCGTCCGTGAGACGAACAGCTCCTTCCCAAATGGAAAGGAGCTGTAAAACTTCTGTTACAGATTATTCTGCTGCAGGTTGCTCAGTTGTTTCGTCCTGAGAAGGTGCGGTAGCTTCTTTGATGCTCAGACGCACACGACCCTGACGGTCAACTTCGAGAACTTTAACCGGAACTTCCTGGCCCATCTGCAGGTAATCAGTCACTTTCTCTACACGCTTGTCAGCGATTTGAGAAATATGCACCAGACCTTCTTTACCGCCGCCGATGGCAACAAATGCGCCAAAGTCTACGATACGGGTCACTTTACCCTGATAGATACGGCCAACTTCGATTTCAGCAGTGATCTCTTCGATACGACGAATAGCGTATTTCGCTTTCTCGCCATCGGTGGCTGCGATTTTCACAGTACCGTCATCTTCGATTTCGATCGTGGTGCCGGTTTCTTCGGTCAGCGCACGAATCACAGAACCACCTTTACCGATCACGTCCTTGATTTTGTCCGGGCTGATCTTGATGGTGTGGATACGCGGAGCAAACTGAGAGATATCGCCACGTGGAATGCTGATAGCTTGTTCCATCACGCCCAGAATGTGCAGACGTGCACCCTTAGCCTGATTCAGAGCCACCTGCATGATTTCGCGGGTGATACCTTCGATTTTAATGTCCATTTGCAGCGCGGTGATACCGTCGCGGCTACCGGCCACTTTAAAGTCCATGTCGCCCAGATGATCTTCGTCACCCAGAATGTCGGACAGAACGATAAAGCTTTCGCCTTCTTTAACCAGACCCATTGCGATACCCGCAACAGCGGCTTTAATCGGAACACCTGCGTCCATCAGGGCCAGAGATGCGCCACAAACAGAAGCCATTGAAGATGAACCGTTGGATTCAGTGATTTCAGAAACCACACGTACGGTGTACGGGAAGTCTTCTGGTTTTGGCATCATCGCCAGCACGCCACGTTTAGCAAGACGGCCATGGCCAATCTCACGACGTTTTGGCGAACCCACCATCCCAGTTTCACCTACTGAGTACGGAGGGAAGTTGTAATGGAACAGGAAGCTGTCAGTTTTTTCGCCCATCAGCTCATCCAGGTTCTGTGCATCACGCGCAGTACCCAGAGTGGCAGTGACCAGCGCCTGAGTTTCGCCACGGGTGAACAAAGCAGAACCGTGAGTACGTGGCAGAACGCCAGTGCGCACGTCCAGACCACGGATCATGTCTTTTTCGCGACCATCAATACGCGGCTCGCCACGCAACACACGGCTACGAACCACATTCTTCTCGATGCTGCCCAGAATGTCAGAGATTTCACCAGCGTCCAGGGATTCGTCTTCAGCTTGCAGAGCCTGAACAACGTCAGCTTTGATCACATTAATCTGGTTGTAACGTTCTTGTTTCTCGGTGATCAGGTACGCATCACCCAGACGGGATTCAGACAAGGCAGCGACGCGAGCGTGCAGCTCTGCGTTAACCGCTTCTGGCTGCCAGTCCCATTTCGGCTTACCAACTTCAGCAACCAGTGAGTTGATGTTGTCGATAACGATTTGTTGTTGTTCGTGGCCGAATACCACTGCGCCCAGCATCTGATCTTCGCTCAACACTTCAGCTTCAGACTCAACCATCAGAACCGCGCCCTGAGTACCGGCAACAACCAGGTCCAGACGGCTTGTTTTCAGCTCATCTGCGGTTGGGTTCAGAACATACTGATCGTTGATGTAACCCACGCGTGCAGCACCGATCGGGCCATTGAATGGAATACCAGACAGGCTCAGGGCAGCAGACGCACCGATCATCGCAACAATGTCAGGGTTAACTTGTGGGTTCAGAGAAACGACCGTCGCGATAACCTGAACTTCATTCAGGAAAGAGTCCGGGAACAGCGGGCGAATCGGGCGGTCAATCAGACGTGAAGTCAGTGTTTCGCCTTCACTTGGACGGCCTTCGCGACGGAAGAAGCTACCCGGGATACGACCAGCAGCGTAAGTACGCTCCTGATAGTTAACAGTCAGCGGGAAGAAGCTCTGACCTGGTTTAGCTTTTTTCTGGCCAACAACGGTAACGAATACCGCGGTGTCGTCCATGCTAACCATAACAGCGGCAGTTGCCTGACGAGCCATCATGCCAGTTTCCAGCGTAACGGTGTGCTGGCCGTATTGGAATTTACGAATAGTCGGATTAAGCAATGTAATATCCTTTTTTGTGGCGCGCAGCTGTTATGACAGCAGTTCACGCCGATAAATATCCGAGCTTCTCACTACATTCTCGCGACTAATGACAATCCTTATATGCCTGACAAAGTGGCAATAAAGTCTCTCATTAGCCGCGCGAAAACATCTGTAACGGAAGTTCATGTTCTTAGAATAACAGTAGAAACCGCAGCCATACAGTACCCTGATTTGGCTGAGCTTCCTAGAATAAAGGGGCCTATTGGCCCCTTTACACTGAAACTCGCTTGATTAGCGACGCAGACCCAGACGTTCGATCAGGCCGGTGTAACGCGCTACATCTTTACGCTTCAGGTAGTCCAGCAGTTTACGACGCTGAGAAACCATACGCAGCAGACCACGACGGCTGTGGTGATCTTTTTTGTGTTCTGCAAAGTGACCTTGCAGATGGTTAATTTGAGCAGTCAGCAGAGCAACCTGAACTTCGGTAGAACCACTGTCGTTAGTGCCGCGACCGAAGTCGGAAACGATCTGAGCCTTAGCTTCAACGCTTAGAGACATAATCTTACTCCAAAATATTATAGATAATTAAACGGGTGCCGATCTCTAATTCAGCAACCCAATGCATAAGCTGCGCTATTCTACCCTTTGCTATATATGATCGCAAGGTGGGCAGAAAGCGCTTAGTCGGTGTATTCAACGACCAGACGACGTGGCGCAATGCGGCCATCATCATCAATTTCTCCTACACCGATAAACTTACGTTCTTCGCCTTCAGTGATGCGAACCATACCGCTGACGGGCGCACCAGATGCCTGAACAGGTTGACCCTGTTTGACATATCCGGCCACCACAGGCAACAGATTCACTTCCGGGAAATCTTCACATGCGCTATCCATCGGCAACAACAAAGGATCCAGCAGCAAGCGCGGCTCAATGCCCTGCTCTTCTGCCTGAGCGATCAGCTCATGGAGTTTTTCCATAGTGACCATTCGCTCTGAAGGATAAGTTGCCACCTGCAAACGACGCAGATAAGTCACGTGCGCACCACAGCCCAGTTTCTCACCAAGATCATCGACAATCGTGCGGATGTAAGTGCCTTTTGAGCAATGAATCTCCAGCTCAACATCAAAGCCTTCCCAGCGTATAAACTGCAATTCATACACGGTAATGCTGCGTGATTCTCGCGGGACTTCGATGCCCTGACGTGCATATTCGTACAGTTTTTTCCCTTCATATTTCAATGCTGAATACATGGAAGGAATTTGCTGAGTTTCTCCGCGGAAACTGTCGAGTGCGTCGTCCAGTCGCTGCTGAGTGAAAGTCATTTCACGTTCGGAAATGATGGCACCTTCGGCGTCTGACGTATCCGTACGTTGTCCCATGCGGGCAATCACGCGATAGCGTTTGTCAGAATCAAGCAGGAACCGGGAAAACTTGGTCGCTTCACCCAGGCACAGCGGCAGCATACCGGTGGCTAAGGGATCGAGCGCACCGGTATGGCCTGCGCGGTTAGCGTTATAAAGGCGTTTAACCTTTTGCAGGGCATCGTTAGAAGACAAGCCTAAAGATTTGTCCAGTAGCAGAACGCCGTGTATGTCACGGCCGCGGCGACGTGGGCGACTCATTATGCTTCCTCGTCATCGCCTGCAGCTGAACGGCGTTCAGCATCGTTCTTCACGACGTTGGTCACCAGATTGGACATACGCATACCTTCAACCAAAGAGTTGTCGTAAGCGAAAGTCAGTTCTGGTACGACACGTAAACGCATCGCTTTACCGATCAGGGTACGGATGAAACCTGACGCGTCCTGCAAAGCTTTGATGCCATTCTTGACACGATCAGGATCGTGATTGTCAGTCGTCAGCACGTCCAGGAAGGTGACGAACACTTTGGCATACGCCAGGTCGCGTGATACTTCTACGCCTGAAACTGTCGCCATGCCTACGCGTGGGTCTTTGACTTCACGCTGTAAGATGATGGCGATTTCTTTTTGCATCTCCTGGGAGACACGTTGAGTACGGCTAAATTCTTTTGCCATGATGCTTTTCTCCTCACTTGCTCCAGACAAATAAGGGGGCGCAAGGCCCCCCATCTGGATATCAGCTACTTCGCAAACGTTAAGCGATAGTACGTTTGATCTCGATGATTTCGAAGACTTCGATCACATCACCAGTACGCACATCGTTGTAGTTCTTAACGCCAATACCACATTCCATGCCGTTACGCACTTCAGCAACGTCATCTTTGAAGCGACGCAGGGATTCCAGTTCGCCTTCGTAGATCACCACGTTTTCACGCAGTACACGGATTGGGTTGTTACGCTTGATCATACCTTCAGTCACCATACAACCTGCGATAGCACCGAATTTAGGTGACTTGAACACGTCACGAACTTCAGCCAGGCCGATGATTTGCTGTTTGTATTCTGGCGCCAACATACCGCTCATCGCCTGTTTGACTTCGTCAATCAGGTTATAGATGACAGAGTAGTAACGCAGATCCAGGCTTTCGCTTTCTACGACGCGACGGGCAGACGCATCTGCACGGACGTTGAAGCCCAGAATGATCGCGTTAGAAGCAGCGGCCAGTGTCGCATCAGTTTCAGTGATACCACCGACCCCCATACCGACGATCTTAACTTTAACTTCGTCAGTAGAAAGGCTTTGCAATGCGTCGGAAATCGCTTCACAAGAACCCTGAACGTCTGACTTCAGAACGATGTTCAGTTCAGAAACTTCACCTTCAGTCATGTTCGCAAACATGTTTTCCAGTTTAGATTTCTGCTGGCGAGCCAGTTTAACTTCGCGGAATTTACCCTGACGATACAGAGCAACTTCACGGGCTTTTTTCTCATCACGTACAACGGTAACTTCATCCCCCGCAGCCGGTACACTGGACAGACCCAGTACTTCGACAGGGATAGAAGGGCCCGCAGACGTAATATCACGCCCCATTTCGTCACGCATCGCACGGACACGGCCGTATTCGAAGCCACACAGAATGATGTCGCCTTTGTTCAGAGTACCTTCCTGAACCAGAACGGTTGCAACCGGGCCACGACCTTTGTCCAGGAAGGACTCGATCACAACGCCGCTTGCCATACCGGTGCGAACTGCTTTCAGTTCCAGAACTTCGGCTTGCAGCAAGATAGCTTGCAGCAAATCGTCAATACCGGTACCGACTTTCGCAGAAACGTGGATGAACTGAGATTCACCGCCCCACTCTTCCGGCATAACGCCGTATTGAGACAGTTCGGTACGAACACGGTCCGGATCAGCATCTGGCTTATCAATTTTGTTCACTGCAACCACGATTGGCACGCCAGCAGCTTTCGCATGCTGTACGGCTTCGATGGTTTGTGGCATCACGCCATCATCTGCAGAAACAACCAGTACAACGATATCCGTTGCCTGAGCACCACGAGCACGCATTGAGGTAAACGCGGCGTGTCCCGGAGTATCCAGGAAGGTGATCATGCCGTTTTCGGTTTCTACGTGGTAAGCACCGATATGCTGGGTAATACCACCGGCCTCGCCTGCTGCCACTTTCGTTGAACGAATGTAGTCAAGCAATGAGGTTTTACCGTGGTCAACGTGGCCCATGATGGTCACAACCGGAGCGCGTGGCTCAGCGGCTGCAGAAGCGCCTGTGTCACGATCGCTCATCAGCGCTTCTTCCAGCTCGTTCTCACGACGCAGGATAACTTTATGACCCATTTCTTCTGCAACCAGTTGAGCAGTTTCCTGATCAATGACCTGGTTGATGGTGGCCATGGCGCCCAGTTTCATCATGGTTTTGATGACCTGAGAACCTTTAACTGCCATTTTGTTTGCCAGCTCAGCAACAGTAATGGTTTCACCCACTACAACATCACGGTTCACGGCAACAACAGGCTTGTTAAAGCTCTGCTGTAAGGTACTTGGCTTACGCTTACCTTTACCGTTACGGCCAACAGCACGGGCTTCTTCGCGATCCGCTTTAGATTCGGACAGCTTGTTGCCTTTTTTCTGTTTGGTCGCTTTGCCACCGCGAGTACGGCTGCGACGTTCGCCTTCAACTTTGGCGTCATTTTCGTCTTCAGCAGCACGAGCATGGGTAGAAGTGGTGACATGATAGTCAGCAGATTCTGATTCGCTTGGTGCAGTAGCTTCAGTCCAGACACCAGAGTCAGCCATTTTACGGGCCTCTTCTGCGATGCGCTTGGCGTTTTCTTCAATCTTACGCTGGGCTTCTTCTTCCGTTTTGCGTTTCAGCTCTGCGGCTTCAGCTTCACGGCGTGCTTTCTCTGCCTGAGCTGGTTTAGTTACTTCATCGGTATTTTGGTTGGTCACTTTATCTTTTTCCGCTGCATCACGCTTAGCTTTATCAGCGGCCTCACGTTTAGCTTGCTCTTCGGCGGCGCGTTTGGCTTTTTCCTGAGCTTCGCGCTGGGCTTGCTCCGCTGCTGCACGCTGTGCCTGTTCTTCCGCGTCACGCTTCGCCTGCTCTTCCGCTTCGGCCTGGGCAAGTTCTGCCTCGGTCATATCACGTTTAACATAAGTGCGTTTCTTGCGGACCTCGATTTGCACCGATTTACTCTTCCCGCCGGTGCTCGGAATATTCAGTGTACTACGCGTTTTGCGTTGTAACGTCAGTTTGTTTGACGCACCTGAATTTCCACCATTCAGATGCGACAATAAAGTTTCTTTTTCTTGCTGGGTCACAGAGTCAGCTTCGGACTTCGAGATCCCTGCATCAGCAAATTGCTGTACCAGGCGATCTACCGGAGTCTGAATCTCTGCCGCCAGCGATTTTACAGTTACATCTGTCATGCTGTTCCTTCCTGCTACAGTTTATTACGCGTTGTCGCCAAACCAGCAGATATTGCGCGCGGCCATGATAAGTTCACCAGCCTGCTCGTCAGTAAGACCTTCAATATCAGCCAGATCGTCGACACCCTGCTCGGCAAGATCTTCCAGCGTACAAACCCCTTGTGCAGCCAGTTTAAATGCCATGCTACGTTCCAGACCCGCCAGATTAAGCAGATCGTCAGCAGGCTTTTTGTCACCGAGACTTTCTTCCTGAGCTAAAGCCAGTGTGGTCAGCGCTTCTTTCGCACGTTCGCGCAGCGCATCCACGGTGTCTTCATCCAGGCCGTCGATTTCAAGTAGTTCGTTAACTGGCACGTAAGCCAGTTCTTCAAGCGTAGAGAAACCTTCTTCAACCAGAACCGTGGCAAAATCTTCATCGATGGCCAGATATTTGGTAAAGGTATCAATCGCAGCGTGTGCCTCAGCCTGATGTTTGGCTTGCAGGTCGTCTGCTGTCATCACGTTCAGTTCCCACTTGTCATCACCACGATGCTGTTTCAACAATTGGGAGGCCAAACGCACGTTCTGGCCATTGCGGCCAATCGCCTGTGCCAGATTGCTGGCTTCAACGGCGATATCCATGGTGCATTTATCTTCATCAACTACGATGGAAGCGACGTCTGCCGGTGCCATTGCGTTGATAACAAATTGCGCAGGATTGTCATCCCAAAGGATGATATCAATGCGTTCACCGCCCAGTTCACTGGAAACGGCCTGAACGCGTGCACCACGCATGCCGACACAAGCACCGACCGGGTCGATACGTTTGTCGTTAGTTTTTACAGCGATTTTTGCACGGGAACCCGGATCACGAGCTGCCGCTTTAATTTCGATCAGTTCTTCGCCAATTTCCGGCACTTCGATGCGGAACAGTTCAATTAGCATCTCGTTTCGTGAACGGCTGACGAACAGCTGAGCACCACGTGCTTCAGGGCGAACATCATACAGCACCCCACGAATACGGTCGCCGGAGCGGAAGTTTTCACGAGGAAGCATGTCTTCTCGCAGGATAACAGCTTCAGCGTTGCTGCCTAAATCCAGCGCAATACTGTCACGGTTAACTTTCTTAACGACGCCAGTAACAATTTCACCTTGCTGCTCACGGAACTGATCAACCACCATCGCGCGTTCTGCTTCACGTACCTTCTGTACGATAACTTGTTTAGCAGTCTGCGTAGTGATGCGGTCGAAAGTGACCGACTCAATTTGATCTTCAATATATCCGCCGAGGTCGATTGACGGATCTTCGTATTGTGCAGCTTCGAGGGTGATTTCACGGGTCGGCTGAGTCACTTCGTTGACTGCTACCCAGCGACGGAAAGTATCGAAGTCGCCTGTTTTGCGGTCAATGCTGACGCGGACTTCGATTTCCTGCTCGTATTTTTTCTTGGTCGCCGTTGATAATGCAATTTCCAGCGCTTCAAAAATCTTCTCGCGCGGGAGGGATTTTTCATTAGAAACTGCTTCTACAACAGCCAGAATCTCTTTGTTCATCCTAGTTGCCTCTTCCAAACTCTTTAAAAGTGGGGTACCAGGTTCGCTTTCTGGATGTTGCTCAGTGCGAACACTTCATCTTTCCCTTCCACTGTCACCGTGATCATCTCGCCTTCGACAGCTTTAATGATGCCTTGCCATTTGCGGCGGTTTTGCACTGCCATGCGCAAAACAACACTGACTTCATCGCCAAGAAAACGTTGATAATGTTCAGCGGTGAACATAGGACGATCAAGGCCTGGAGAGGAAACTTCCAGGTTGTAGGCGACAGTGACTGGATCTTCAACGTCCAGCACAGCGCTCACCTGGTGGCTGACATCAGCACAATCATCAACATTGATCCCGGCGTCACTATCAATATAGATGCGCAACGTCGATTGGCGAGCCCGAACGAACTCGATGCCCACCAGCTCAAAGCCAAGTGCCTCGACTGGTGCTGTAATCAGCTCTGTTAATTTTTGTTCTAATGTGGACAAGCCCACCCCCAAGACATAAAAAAAGGGCTAAATAGCCCAGTGATTCTGTTGCCAAATAACAAAAAACCCCGATAAATCGGGGCTTTATGCAACTGGACCCTATTCGCCGCATAGCGGCTTCGGTACAACTTTCGCGAAGTGTTGTTTTCAAATTGAAGCTGCAGAACATCACAGGAAGATACTGAAAGTCTATTTGAAATAAACACTTAGGGAAAGTGGTTGCGGGGGCCGGATTTGAACCGACGACCTTCGGGTTATGAGCCCGACGAGCTACCAGGCTGCTCCACCCCGCGTCCGAAAACGTGGCAAATACTACGCCGATAACCGCTAAAAAGCAAATTATCATAAAGATTGGTACCGAGGACGGGACTTGAACCCGTAAGCCCATTCGGGCACTACCACCTCAAGGTAGCGTGTCTACCAATTCCACCACCTCGGCACTCTTTTTTTTCACAATCGCTTATACTGTCCAAGCATAAGCCACTGTTTGAAAACTTAGCTTCTTTGATAAGAAGTTTACTGCTTAGTGAGGAACGTCACTGTTAGGCGCTGCTGGAGCTGCCGGTGCAGTCGTCTGCTCAGTTTTAGCTGGCTGACTCAGGTTTTCCCACTCACTGCCTTTTTGGCCTTTATTGGTGCTCATGTTCCCGAGAATCAAACTAATGATAAAGAACAATGCTGCCAAAACGCCGGTCATGCGGGTCATGAAGTTACCGGAACCACTCGAACCGAACAATGTGCCAGAAGCACCTGCCCCGAAAGAGGCTCCCATATCAGCGCCTTTACCTTGTTGCAGCATAACCAGAGCGATAAGCCCAATTGCTACGATAAGGAAAATCACCAGAAGAGCGTCGTACATAGTAGTACCTGTATCCTCGCGGGTTCACCGCATGCCAATTGCTTCTCACCATTTAGCAGGTCATCAAAGGACCCACTGAAGCGGGTGTGAATACTAACCAAAGCCGTATTACCGTGCAAGGGCAATTTTCATCAAACTGTTCGTTTGCGGAAAAAAACGGCAAATCGGGATAAAACATGCTGCCAGGAGGTCCGGCAGCGAGAAACTCACCGAAAATTTACCGTTTTTTATCGGCTTACGCTTTGACCGCTTTGACGGCATCCGCAATACGGTTGGCCAGTTTTTCCACCAGCTCGGCATCTTCCCCTTCGACCATTACGCGCAGCAGAGGTTCGGTACCTGATTTACGCAACAGCACCCGACCGCGGCCCGCTAACTGCTTTTCAACTTCAGCCGTGACCTGCTTAACCTCATCGGATTCCAGCGGATCATGTTCACCAGCAAAACGGACGTTGATCAGGATCTGCGGAAGCAATTTCATGCCGCTGCACAGGTCATGCAAGCTCATATGATTGCGCACCATCGCGGTAAGCACTTGCAAACCTGCCACAATGCCATCACCGGTAGTGGTTTTATCCAGCAAAATGATATGGCCTGAGTTCTCAGCCCCGATCCGCCAACCTTTTTCCTGCATTTTTTCCAGTACGTAGCGATCACCTACTTTCGCACGGGTAAAGGGAATGCCCAGTTGCTTTAAGGCCAGCTCGAGGCCCATATTGCTCATCAGCGTGCCGACAGCACCGCCTTTCAACTGGCCCTGACGAAGCCCTTCACGCGCAATGATGTAGAGGATTTGGTCGCCATCAACTTTATTGCCTTCGTGATCAACCATGATCAGGCGATCACCATCGCCGTCAAAAGCCAGCCCGACATCTGCTTTTTCAGCCAGAACACGCTGCTGCAACTGACGGACATCCGTTGCGCCGCACTCTTCGTTGATGTTCATCCCATCCGGCTCACAGCCGATAGCGATGACTTTTGCCCCCAATTCGCGCAAAACGCTAGGTGCAATGTGATAAGTAGCGCCGTTGGCACAGTCGACCACAATTTTCAGACTGTTCAGACTCAGTTCTGTCGGGAATGTGCCTTTACAGAATTCGATGTAACGACCGGCGGCATCCACGATGCGGCTGGCTTTACCCAGTTCGGCAGATTCAACACATGTCAGTGGTTTTTCAAGCTCAGCTTCAATCGCCTCTTCCACTTCGTCAGGTAATTTAGTCCCGTCGATTGTGAAAAACTTAATGCCGTTATCGTAGTAAGGATTATGCGAGGCTGAAATAACGATGCCCGCTTCTGCACGGAAAGTACGTGTCAGGTAAGCCACGGCAGGCGTTGGCATCGGGCCGGTGAAAGAAGCCGATAAACCTGCAGCAGCAAGCCCTGCCTCTAACGCTGATTCCAGCATATAACCCGAAATGCGGGTATCTTTACCGATGATCACTTTACGCGAACCGTGGCGTGCTAATACTTTGCCAGCCGCCCAGCCTAGTTTCAGAACAAAATCAGGGGTAATCGGGGTATCGCCCACTTTTCCGCGGATGCCATCTGTCCCAAAGTATTTACGGTTGCTCATAATTAGTTTTTATCCCTTGCAGAAAGTGTCGCTTCCACGATACGCATCGCTTCAACGGTTTCTTTTACATCATGTACACGCACGATCTTAGCACCTTGCATGGCAGCGATCACAGCACAAGCAACACTTCCGGTAACCCGTTTCTCAGGAGAAACATGCAGAAGTTGCCCCACCATGGATTTCCTCGACATCCCCACTAACAATGGCATGCCAAAGTGATGAAACTCAGCCAACCGTGCGAGCAACTGATAGTTATGCTCCAAATTTTTACCGAAACCGAAGCCCGGATCGAGCAACAATTTCTCTTTCGCAATGCCGGCGTTAACACAACGGGCAATTTGCTCAAAAAAATACTGATCCACCTGCGCAACGACATTGTCGTAATGCGGGGCATGCTGCATCGTTTTGGGGTCACCCTGCATGTGCATCAGACAAACAGGCAAACCTGTTTCGGCCGCAGCCTGTAGCGCACCGGGCTCCTGAAGTGAACGGATATCGTTGATCAGATGCATGCCCGCATTTGCCGCTTCACGGATCACGGCGGCTTTTGAGGTATCGACGGAGATCCAGACATCAAAACGCTGCGCAATGGCTTCGACTACCGGCACCACACGGGCCAGTTCCTCATCTTCGCTGACTTCTGCTGCACCAGGGCGGGTCGATTCACCACCGATGTCGAGAATTGTCGCGCCTGCATCAACCATTGCCTGAGCATGTCTGAGAGCAAGATCAAGCGTGTTATGTCGCCCGCCATCGGAAAATGAGTCGGGGGTAACGTTCAGGATCCCCATAACCTGGGGGTAAGTGAGATCCAATCTGGACTCTCTGGCAGTGAGGTGCATAAATCACGTCCCTTCTGATCAATCAATAAAGGCTTTTCAAATTCCGAGGCAAAGAATGCACGCATAAAAAACCCCGGGCAAGCCCGGGGTTGAGTGTCATCAGCATTATTTTCCAATCAGCCTCTTACTTGCCGCTGAATTGCTCAAACATCGTGTTGCCAGGATTCGGCGTACGAGGTTCGTCGACAGGCGTTGGCGCTTTTGGCGTACCGCCGTCATTGGAGCTGCTGTTACCGTTTTTGCCGTTAGCATCGTCCCAGCCAGCTGGCGGGCGAACTTCAGTACGGTTCATCAGGTCATCAATTTGCGGTGCATCGATGGTTTCATACTTCATCAGGGCATCTTTCATTGAATGAAGGATATCCATGTTTTCCATCAGCAAAGTACGCGCACGAACGTAGTTACGTTCAACCAGAGACTTAACTTCCTGATCGATGATACGGGCGGTTTCATCAGACATATGCTTAGCTTTCGCGACTGAACGACCGAGGAAGACTTCACCTTCTTCTTCCGCATACAGCAACGGACCTAATTTATCTGAGAAGCCCCACTGCGTAACCATGTTACGGGCAATCGACGTGGCTACTTTGATATCGTTAGACGCACCGGTAGACACTTTTTCCACACCGTAAATAATCTCTTCAGCAAGACGGCCACCATATAAGGTAGAAATCTGACTTTCGAGTTTCTGACGGCTGGCGCTGATCGCATCACCTTCGGGCAGGAAGAAAGTCACACCTAATGCACGGCCACGAGGGATAATGGTCACCTTGTGCACTGGGTCATGTTCAGGAACCAGACGGCCAATGATGGCGTGTCCCGCTTCGTGATATGCAGTGGACTCTTTCTGCGATTCGGTCATTACCATGGAACGGCGCTCAGCACCCATCATGATTTTGTCTTTGGCTTTTTCGAACTCGACCATCGACACCACACGTTTGTTACCACGAGCAGAGAACAGTGCAGCTTCGTTGACCAGGTTAGCCAGGTCAGCACCAGAGAATCCTGGTGTACCACGGGCAATCACAGAAGCATCAACATCTGTCGCCAGCGGAACACGACGCATGTGAACTTTCAGGATCTGTTCACGGCCACGGACATCTGGCAAGCCGACAACAACCTGACGGTCAAAACGGCCCGGACGCAGCAACGCAGGGTCCAGAACATCCGGACGGTTGGTCGCGGCAATAACGATAATACCTTCGTTACCTTCGAAACCATCCATCTCAACCAGCATCTGGTTCAGGGTTTGCTCACGTTCATCATGACCACCGCCTAAACCTGCACCACGCTGACGGCCAACGGCGTCAATTTCATCGATGAAGATGATACATGGAGCCGCTTTCTTCGCCTGTTCGAACATGTCACGGACACGTGATGCACCCACACCGACGAACATTTCAACGAAGTCAGAACCCGAAATCGTAAAGAACGGGACTTTGGCTTCACCGGCAATGGCTTTAGCCAGCAAGGTCTTACCCGTACCCGGAGGACCCACCATCAGAACGCCTTTAGGAATTTTACCGCCCAGTTTCTGGAAACGGCTTGGTTCACGCAGGTAATCAACCAGCTCGCTCACCTCTTCCTTCGCTTCGTCACAACCTGCAACGTCAGCAAACGTAGTTTTGATTTGGTCTTCCGTCAGCATGCGGGCTTTGCTTTTACCAAAGGACATTGCGCCTTTGCCACCGCCACCCTGCATCTGTCGCATAAAGAATATCCAGACGCCAATCAGAAGCAGCATCGGGAACCATGAAATGAAGATAGTCGCCAGGAAACTCTGCTGTTCAGGCGGTTCACCAACAACTTTCACGTTTTTGCTCAGCAGCGTATCCAGCAATTTAGGATCATTAACCGGAATATAGGTTGTGTATTTGCTGCTGTCTTTTTTGATAACGTCAATCGCACGTCCATTGATACGTACTTCACGGACCTGGTCTTGGGCCACTTCGGTTGTAAAGGTAGTGTAATCTACCTTGTTACCATTAGATTCGCTGGGACCAAAACTCTGAAATACAGACATCAATACAACCGCGATGACTAACCAGAGGATCAGGTTCTTCGCCATGTCACTCAAGGGATTAACCTCATATTACAACTGTGTTAACAAACAGCGTTAGGGAACTACAGTTTCCGCCCTGTCGCTACGATGTACACTTCTCGCGAACGTGCTCGGGAAGCGTCTGGCTTACGAATCTTCACCTTCGTAAACAGGGAGCGAATTTCCCGCAGGTATTCATCAAAGCCATCTCCCTGAAACACCTTCACCAGGAAACTTCCGCCTGGTGCTAATACATCCCGACACATATCCAATGCTAATTCAACCAGATACATCGATTTTGGAATATCGACTGCCGGAGTACCGCTCATATTAGGGGCCATATCGGACATGACCACCTGAACCTTGCTTTCTCCCACGCGTTCAAGCAGCGCTTTGAGAACTAATTCATCACGAAAATCCCCTTGAAGGAAGTCGACTCCAACAATAGGATCCATAGGTAAAAGGTCAAGAGCAATAATTCGCCCTTTGTTACCGATCTGCGTCGCCACATACTGTGACCAACCACCAGGAGCTGCTCCTAAATCAACCACCGTCATACCCGGTTTAAACAGCTTATCGCCTTGCTGTATTTCATCAAGTTTAAACCAGGCACGGGAACGCAGCCCTTTTTTCTGTGCCTGTAGCACATATTTATCGCTAAAGTGTTCCTGCAACCAGCGACTGGAACTTGCAGAACGCTTTTTATTAGACATTATTTAGTAACCATATAGTTTTCCAACCACCCTGAGTTAGAGCTTTTGGAACAAGCTGTTAGCATCATGACGTCTATGGCTAAGTCAGTATTATTCCCTCCCCGAAGCAGTCCGGGTTGGTGATATACATGAGATGGCGGTAGAATGACCCGTTTTCAATCCCAACTTAAGCAAAAAAGACGATGAATCTTAACAATAAACAAAAACAGTACCTGAAAGGCCTCGCGCATCCCCTGAAACCGGTTGTTATGCTGGGCAACAACGGGCTGACTGAGGGTGTGCTCGCCGAAATCGAACAGGCGCTGCAACATCACGAACTGATCAAGGTTAAAGTCGCGGCAGAAGAACGCGAAACGAAGTCTTTGATCGTAGACGCGATTGTGCGTGAAACCAAGGCGTGTAATGTGCAAGTCATCGGCAATATGCTGGTACTTTATCGCCCTTCCACCGAAGACCGCAAAATTATCTTACCGCGTTAATCCATTAAGGTTTAACGAAAAGCGCTGTAGATTTTCGGAAAGGTGCCACGAAATCACGTTCAGGGGAAGGTCTGAGCAGGCCTTTTTACTTTAGTTTTCAATTTACTGTGAAGCAATTCACTGCATGAATGTGAGAATTATCGGGCGAAACATCACGTTTCGCCCTTTTTAATGCAGATTTTAGAGGTATTCGACCTTCAATACTTCAAACTCAACATCGCCGCCAGGCGTTTTGATGACAACAACATCATCCTGCTCTTTGCCAATCAAACCGCGGGCAATCGGGGAATTCACAGAAATCAGATTTTGCTTAAAATCTGCTTCGTCATCACCCACGATGCGGTATTTTTGTTCTTCTTCAGTGTCCAGGTTCATCACAGTCACTGTCGCACCAAAAATGACACGGCCGGTTGCGGGCATTTTGGTCACATCAATAACCTGAGCATTCGAAAGCTTAGCTTCGATTTCCTGGATACGGCCTTCACAAAAACCCTGCTGTTCACGCGCAGCATGGTATTCAGCATTCTCTTTCAAATCACCATGCTCACGTGCGGTCGCGATATCAGAAATGATTTTCGGGCGACGGACGCTCTTCAGATGGTCCAGTTCTTCACGTAATCTTTCTGCGCCACGTAACGTCATCGGAATCGGTTTCATATATTTATTACCTCTAACTTGGTCCTTTCGGTAAACACCGTCCTGATTGAATCAGGTAAGAAATTAAGCCAGTTCTTCTGACCGACTCTCTGGCGAAAAACAAAAAAAACCTCACCCGGCGTTGCCACCAGGCCAGGAATCATTTCGCATTTTGATTCGTATTTTAACGTAGAGTTCCTTGAGGATCATCGTTTACTTTCAGCCACGTTGCGCCTTGGTTCGTAGCATCGTAGTATGGCACCACATTATCCTGCCGTTACTCAGAGCCTTTACTCAAAATAATGCGTTTTTTACGAATTGTCAGTGGATTAGCATGCGCGTTTGTTCTGAATACAAATGCGGCTCAGATCGAAAATTACACAGAATATCTGCCTGATGGCACGAATCTGGCGGTGCTGGTACAGAAAATTGGCGCCCCTGCGCCTGTGATCGATTATCACGGTACCCAGATGGCGCTGCCTGCCAGTACTATGAAGATTCTGACGGCACTGGCTGCGCTGTTGCAGTTGGGGCCTGATTTCCGTTTCACCACTACACTCGAAACATCGGGTTCTGTTTCTGACGGAGTTCTCAAGGGAGATCTGGTCGCTCGGTTTTCTGGTGACCCGACCCTGAAACGCCAGAATATTCGGAATATGGTCGCTGTTTTGAAAAAACAGGGCGTCAAAGAAATCACTGGCGATGTGGTCATTAACACTTCCGTGTTTGCAAGCCATGACAAAGCTCCCGGATGGCCATGGAATGATATCACCCAATGCTTCAGCGCTCCCCCAGCAGCCGCAATTGTCGACAGAAACTGTTTCTCGGTATCTCTCTATAGCGCGCCTAAACCTGACGAGAACGCGTTTATTCGCGTAGCCTCTTATTATCCAGTGCATATGTTCAGTGAAGTCCGCACGCTGGCAAAAGGCTCTCCGGATGCGCAGTATTGCGAACTGGATGTCGTCCCGGGTGAATTCAACCGATATACACTCACTGGTTGTCTGACTCAACGCAGCGAGCCTCTGCCACTGGCTTTTGCTATTCAGGATGGTGCCAGTTATGCCGGTGCGATTCTTAAAGATGAGCTGTTGCAGGCAGATATCCAGATTGACGGCACCCTGAAACGTCAAACCCAGCCGACACCAGCAGGTACGGTTCTGGCACAAACGCAATCAGTGCCCCTGCATGATTTGCTGCATCAGATGCTTAAGAAATCAGACAACATGATCGCTGATACGGTCTTCCGTACGATTGGTCATCAGCGTTTTGGTGTGCCGGGAACATGGCGGGCGGGCTCAGACGCGGTTCGTCAGATTTTGCGTCAGAAAGCAGGCGTGGATTTGGGTAACTCGATTCAGGTTGATGGTTCCGGGCTTTCACGCCATGATTTATTGTCACCGGCCACAATGATGCAGGTGCTGCAATATATCGCCCAGCACGACAAAGAATTAGATTTTATTTCGATGTTGCCTTTAGCTGGCCATGACGGAACCTTACAGTACCGCGGTGGTCTGCATGAAGCGGGTGTCGACGGCAAAGTATCGGCAAAAACCGGTTCACTGTCTGGCGTATATAATCTGGCAGGTTTCATCACCACAGCCAGCGGACAGCGTATGGCCTTTGTGCAGTTCCTTTCAGGCTATGCTGTTCCCCCTGAAGATCAACGTACACGGCGTGCACCGCTGGTGCGCTTTGAAAGCCGTCTCTACAGGGATATCTACCAAAATAATTAACCACGGAGAAGTGCCAGACGATGAAACTGCTGATAGTTGAAGATGATGAACTTTTACGGCAGGGATTAACGCTGGCACTTACCAGTGAAAATTATGCCTGCGACTGCGCGTCAACCGCGGCCGAGGCGCAGAGTCTGATCCAAACCAGTCAGTACAGTCTGGTGATCCTGGATTTAGGATTGCCAGACAAAGATGGCGCAACGCTGCTGCGCCAGTGGCGACGTCAAAGTATTTCCCTGCCCGTGTTGATTCTTACCGCCCGCGATGCACTTGAAGACCGCGTCGATGGCCTTGACGCCGGTGCCGATGACTATCTGATTAAACCCTTTGCCTTAGTCGAATTACAGGCCCGTGTCCGCGCCCTGATCCGCCGTTATCAGGGGCAGAGTGACAACCAGATTTCCGTCGGCAATCTGAAAATCAATCTTTCCTCTCAGCAGGCTTATCTCAATGATGCGCCGGTAGAAGTCACGCCCAAAGAGTTCGCGATTTTGTCACGACTGATGATGCGTGCCGGGCAGACTGTAAACCGCGAGTTGCTCCAGCAAGATCTCTATACCTGGCAGGATGATTTAGGCTCCAATACGCTTGAGGTACATGTTCATAATCTGCGCCGCAAATTGGGTAAAGAAGTCATCAGAACTGTACGTGGTATCGGCTACAGGCTGGAAATAATCGTATGACCAGTATGCGCCGCCGCCTTCTGGTTATGCTGGCTCTGATCCTGTTCGTGACTCAGCTCATCAGTATTTTCTGGCTCTGGCACGAGAGCCAGGAACAAATTAACCTGCTGGTCAATGACACCCTGTCAGCCAAAGTGCGTAACGCGCACGTTGAGAAAGAAATTGCAGAAGCCATTGCTTCACTGATTGCCCCTTCCTTACTCATGATGAGTATTACTCTGGTACTGTCCTTTTGGGCCATCAGCTGGATTATTCGGCCTCTTAACCAGTTACAAAAACGACTGGAGACCCGTTCAGCCGATAACCTCTCTCCCCTGCCACTCAACAGCGAAACCAGGGAGATTGTGGCCGTGACGAATGCATTGAATCAGCTTTTTTCCCGTCTCTCCAGCACTATTCAGCAGGAACGATTGTTCACTGCGGATGCGGCTCATGAGTTGCGCACTCCACTGGCAGGCGTCCGGTTGCATCTGGAAATAATGCACAAAAAAGGCGTAGAAGGCAGCGATACTCTGATAAGCCGCATCGACCAGTTAATGCATATCATAGAGCAGTTACTTATGCTTGCCCGCGCCGGACAGAATTTTGCCAAAGGCGAATATCAGCAGGTTGACCTGATCAGTAACGTCGTTGAGCCGCTCAGAGAAGAGCTGTGTGAAATGCTCAGTGAACGCGGTCAAAACTTGAAAATACACCTGCCGCCTCGTGCTGAAATTCAGGGGGATGCTGTGCTGCTACGTTTAATGGTACGCAATCTGGTCGAAAATGCTTACCGCTACGGGCCTGAAAATAGCGACATCGGCATCACAATTGCACCGCAAGACAACGGATTCCTGATAAAGATAGACGATGCCGGTCCGGGTATTGATGAAACGAAGGCCAGTGAACTGACACAGGCTTTTAAGCGCGTCGACCAACGTTATGGAGGCAGCGGCCTGGGCTTAAATATTGTGGTGCGGATTGCGCACCTGCATGGCGGTACGCTGATATTGCGAAATCGCCCCGGCAACACTGGCCTCAGCGCACAATGCTGGCTACCGGATGTTGCATTACAAAGCTCGCTGACACTTTCACCAGACACCCGTTAATACGCCCTCCGATTAACACGCGATCAAAAAGAAAAAGGCTGCCAATGGCAGCCTTTCTTTCAGCGATGAAACGCTAATACACGGGATTAACGTTCGTAAATGATTTCTACGCCTTCGTCGTCATCTTCATCCCAGTCATCATCCCAGTCGTCGTCGGCTTCAGATTCCACTTCAGCCAGTTGTTCACGGTGATAATCATCCCACATGAACTCAACTTTCTCGGGTGCCGCTTCTTCAATCGCCATGTGCTTAGGATTTTCGTTGATGAACTTCATCACGTCCCAACACAATGCATTCACACCTTCGCGGTTTGCAGCGGAAATAAGGTAATAGTTACCTTCCCAGCCTAATGCATCAGCAATCGCTTTAGCACGCGTTTCAGCTTCTTCTTTCTCGATCAGATCAACTTTATTGAACACTAACCAGCGCGGCTTTTCAGCCAGCTTGGCGTTGTATTGCTTCAGTTCATTGATGATGACTTTGGCATTTTCGATCGGATCAGATTCATCGATCGGCGCAATGTCGATCAGGTGCAACAGAACGCGGCAACGCTCAAGGTGCTTCAGGAAGCGGATACCCAAACCAGCGCCTTCAGAAGCCCCTTCGATCAGACCGGGGATGTCTGCAACCACGAAGCTTTGTTCGTGATCCATACGTACAACACCGAGGCTTGGCACCAGTGTGGTAAACGGATAATCAGCCACTTTCGGCTTCGCTGCAGAGACGGAGCGGATAAACGTCGATTTACCTGCGTTTGGCAGACCCAGCATGCCTACATCGGCAAGCAGCATCAGTTCGAGTGCGATATCACGCTCTTCACCTTTGGTGCCCATGGTTTTCTGACGCGGTGAACGGTTCACGGAAGATTTAAAACGGGTGTTACCGAGTCCGTGGAAACCGCCTTTAGCGACCATATTAACCTGACCATTTTTGGTCATATCGGCCAGGACTTCGCCAGTGCTTTGGTCAAGAACTCGCGTTCCCACAGGCACTTTAATGGTGATGTCCTTACCGCGTTTACCAGTACAGTCGCTGCTCTGACCGTTAGTACCGCGCTCAGCACGATAAGATTTCACAAAGCGGAAATCGATCAGCGTATTGAGGTTCTCATCAGCAACGAGGTACACATCACCGCCATCACCACCGTCGCCACCGTCAGGGCCGCCACGTGGAATGTATTTTTCGCGGCGGAAGCTGACGCACCCGTTACCGCCATCACCGGCCACAACCAGAATCGTGGCTTCATCAACAAACTTCATTTGTTCTGTCTCCGTAAATCATTCGCCGGGCAGCTAAAGTTTAGCTACCAGGTTTTGCTCTGTCCGACGTGGCCACCATCGATGGCCAATTGCGGAAAACATTGCACCCGCCACCACCACAAATGCTCCCAGATAACCAATAAAATTAAGTACTGGTGCAGCAAAAAAGTCAGGCCAGGCAAGTGCCAATAAATCTGAAAATAGCAGGGTAAACAGCGGCGTGAGTGTCACTAATGCACTTACCTGAGCTGCCTGCCATCTCGCCATCGCTTCCGCTAAGGCGCCATATCCTACCAAGGTATTCGCGCCGCAAAACAACAGGCAGGCAAACTGCCAGCCGCTGAGCTGTGAAAGCACCGCAGGGCTGGCCAGCGGGAGCAATGCGATAGAACATAAAGTGTACAGCAAAAAAAGGATTTGCGGTGAAGCCAGTTGACGCAGTAAAACCTTTTGCGCCACACCGTATATCACCCAAACTGTTGCTGCCCCGACGCCAAAAATCACACCCAAAGTGTAATCCGTCAGACGGGTGAAAATCTCAATCAGACTGGTATTGAAAAACAATATCAGCCCAAAAATTAACATACTGGCGCCAATAACCTGCGTAACGCGCATCCTTTCTTTCAGGATGACCACGCTGGCCACCATCATACCGACAGGAGACAGCTGGCCGATGACCTGCGACGCCGTCGGGCTGAGAAATTGCAGGGAAGAACTGAAAAGGACAAAATTCCCCAGCAATCCACAGGTCGCAATCAGCACTAAAACCAGCCAGCGCGGTCGCCTGAAAATCGCTCTCGGAGGCAGCCTTCGCCTCATGGCCAAAATGCAACCCAGCACAACGGCCGCCATCGAAAACCGATACCAAACCACAGTAAAGGGATCCATCACCACCAGAACCTGCTTCATGGCGATAGGCAAAGAGCCCCAGCTCATGGCAGTAATCAGCGCCAACAGAATCCCGACAGGTGCCTGTGATTTCGTATCCATATCCCGCCAGAATGGGCTAACCAGAATGTAAAAAGCCCCGCAACGAATTGCGGGGCTTACATCTATTTACTAAGACGCGAAAAACTTATTCAGCTTCGATGCTGATGTACTTACGGTTTTTCGGGCCTTTAACTTCGAACTTGACTTTACCGTCAGCCAAAGCAAACAGAGTGTGGTCCTTGCCGCAACCCACGTTGATACCAGCGTGGAATTTGGTGCCGCGCTGACGAACGATGATGCTGCCTGCCAGTACTGCTTCGCCGCCAAAGCGTTTTACGCCCAGACGTTTAGCTTCTGAATCGCGACCGTTACGTGTGGAGCCGCCAGCCTTTTTGTGTGCCATTGTTCCGCTCTCCTAATCTTAAGCGCTGATGCCGGTGATTTTAACGTCAGTGAACCACTGACGGTGGCCCTGCTGCTTACGATAGTGTTTACGACGACGAAACTTAACGATTTTGACCTTTTCGCCACGACCGTGAGCAACGACTTCAGCTTTGATTACACCGCCAGCCACTAAAGGCAGACCGATGTTGATTTCTTCACCGTTTGCAATCATCAGAACCTGATCGAACTCGATAGCTTCGCCAGTTGCAACGTCCAGCTTCTCCAGACGGATAGTCTGTCCTTCGCTGACACGGTGTTGTTTACCACCACTTTGGAAAACCGCGTACATATAAAACTCCGCTTTCCGCGCACTCAACTTTGTATAGTCCAGAGGGCGCTATAAATATTCACAATAGGGCGCGAATTCTACGCAAAAAATCAGCATAAGACAAGTGTACAATGACGACAAAAGAAGAAAAAAAGCGCAGTTCTTCCGATATCATTTATCTACACTGTTTTTCAAGTACAATCCCCTTTACAGTTAGCGCCATGTGCCAATGTGAGCCAGACCTCATTGCGGTGAAGAGAACAACAGCTGAAAAAACACAATGAACCTAGAACAGATTATTGATCTTACCCAGGACGACATGGCTGCAGTCAATGCATCCATCCTTGAACAGTTGAATTCAGAGGTTTCTCTCATCAATCAACTGGGATATTACATCATCAGTGGCGGCGGCAAACGTATCCGCCCGATGATAGCAGTACTGGCAGCCAAAGCACTATCCTACCAGGGCGATAAACACATCAAAGTCGCTGCTCTGATTGAGTTTATTCATACCGCCACACTGTTACATGACGATGTGGTCGACGAATCAGATATGCGTCGGGGAAAGGCCACTGCGAACGCCGCATTTGGCAACGCCGCCAGCGTATTGGTCGGCGATTTTATCTACACCCGCGCATTTCAAATGATGACAGATCTTGAATCGCTTCCTGTTCTGGCTCTGATGGCAAAAGCGGTGAATGTGATTGCAGAAGGCGAAGTGCAGCAACTGATTAATTGCAATGATCCTGACATCACAGAAGCCAGTTACATGCAGGTGATTTACAGCAAAACTGCGCGTCTTTTTGAAGCCGCGTCGCAAGCCTCTGCCATGCTGGCGGGCGGAAACAATGAGCAGATTACAGCTTTGCAAGATTATGGTCGTTATCTGGGCACCGCTTTCCAGCTGATTGATGATTTGCTCGATTACGATGCTGATGGCGAAACGCTGGGCAAAAACACTGGCGATGACCTTGATGAAGGAAAACCGACGTTGCCCCTTCTGCATGCGATGCAGCACGGTGATGCCGAACAATCCGCTATGATCCGCAAAGCTATCGAAGAAGGTAACGGGCGCCATTTATTGGAACCCGTGCTGGCAGCAATGCATCAGTGGGGCTCTCTGGCTTACACCCGCCAGCGTGCTGAAGAAGAAGCTGATAAAGCCATCCAGGCGCTTCAGGTGCTCCCGGAGTCCGAATATCGCTCTGCGCTTGAAGGCCTCGCGCATATGTCTGTAAAACGCGATTTCTGATATTTGCCTGTCGTACCTGCCGGAATAAAGCAGGCGCGACAGGCATTATTGCGCTAGTTTTTTTCAGGCTCACGTAATCTGTTGAGCAACTCAGATATCCCTTCCCTCACAATGAATGAGATCATCGTTTCACGTTCAGGTTCTCTCAGTTGCTTATAACTTTCGATCCAGATCGCCAGTGGGTCCTGATGTGACGTATACACATATTCAGCAGAACGCTCATTCATCGATAAACTGGCGGCGGCATTACCGGGCAAGCTGTCGATGTGATATTCCACTGCACGTCCCTGAACGCCCAGCCTGCGGCGTTTAATCCAGCACAATCTGCGAGCCATCCCATGCACACCTTGGGTTGACGTCGGCAGTCCTTCTTTTCCGGTCAGTTCCTTTGCTGCAAACCACTCTTTTTTCATAACATTCCTTGTTTCTTATTAAGTAAGTAAGAAAGATCGTTGTTATACATCCATGAGGGTAATGCTGATATTTTCTGGTAATGAGCGTTTATATAAAAGGTGGTATTAACATAAGTCATTTAGAAAAACACCTATTTGACAGAAAGAAGATATTCAATTTTTTGGAGTGAGTCTATAGATGTATGTAAATGCTTCCATGAATTATGTTTATCAACAGCCGGGTGAACTGATTAAATTTTTTTTCGGAAAGCAGTTTAAATAAAATCTTAAACTAAAATAAGAGGAAAATTAAAAAAAGCAAATTACAACAAGTAGATAGCCATCTAAAAAAGCAAGAAAAACCGCCTTAAATCATAATTTAAATGACTAAAATTCAATTGGTTAATTAACCCTATCAATGTATTTGTTCAAAAAAAACACATGCCAGTTACGTTTTCACTTTAAAAAAATACAATAATAAAATTATAAACTGACACAAATCACAAAAAGCAAAAGGAATTTACTTGTTTGTCTAAATCAAAATAAGAATGTATTTTCTAAATAAGTAAAATAATGGATTTTAGGAAACATTGATATGGTTTATATGAGTAGTATGAGCAATTTTTAAAAGTATGTTTAATAGCGTATTTATTGAAAATCATTTTTCAGAAGGAAGAGATCATGATGACAAGGAATGAAGACTGGCACCAGGCTGATATTATTGCAGCACTGAGAAAGAAGGGCACCACACTCGCAGCAGTATCACGATCAGCAGGCCTGAGCTCTTCGACACTTTCAAATGCATTATCACGGCCATGGCCAAAAGGAGAATTGCTTATCGCAGGCGCTTTGGGTATCCATCCCTCACTGATCTGGCCTAGCCGGTATTTTGATCCCAAAACGTTGCAAATCATTGAACGCCGTTGCCGCCCGACCAATGAAACACCGCGTTAAGAAAAACAAAAGCCGCCCGTTAACCGGCGGCTTTGTTCAATGTTCACTTATTAATAAACTGCTCACCAAGCTCGATATCTTTGCGAAGAATATCCAGCATCGAATCCAGCGATTGCTGCTCAAAAGCACTGAGCTGACCGATATCGATAAGCTCTGCAATGCCATGTTTACCTAGCAGAACCGGTTGTGCGAAAAATCGCGCATAATCGCCTTTACCTTCAACATAGGCACATTCCACAACATTCTCTTCACCCTGCATCGCCCGCATCAATGAAAGCCCGAAGCGTGCTGCAGCCTGCCCCATTGAAAGCGTGGCAGAACCGCCACCGGCTTTGGCCTCTACCACTTCCGTTCCGGCATTCTGAATGCGCTGAGTCAGTGCAACAATTTCGCTTTCAGTGAAAGAGACACCTGGGATCTGAGACAATAAAGGCAGAATCGTCACACCAGAGTGCCCGCCGATAACTGGCACTTCGATATCTTCAGGTTGCTTACCCTTCAGCTCAGCGACAAAAGTATTGGAGCGGATTGCGTCCAGAGTCGTTACGCCAAACAGTTTATTTTTGTCGTAGACGCCCGCATTTTTCAATACTTCAGCCGCAATCGCGACCGTGGTATTTACCGGGTTAGTGATAATACCAATGCAGGCTTTCGGGCAGGTACTGGCAACTTGCTGGATCAGATTCCGCACGATCCCGGCATTCACATTAAACAGGTCTGAACGATCCATGCCGGGTTTACGTGCCACCCCCGCAGAAATCAGGACGATGTCAGCCCCTTCCAGAGCCGGTTTAGCATCTTCACCACAGAAACCTTTAATTTTGACCGCGGTAGGGATATGGCTGAGATCGACGGCGACACCCGGAGTGACCGGTGCGATATCATATAATGAGAGTTCGGAACCGGAAGGTAGCTGGGTCTTGAGCAGAAGCGCGAGGGCCTGACCGATACCACCCGCAGCACCTAGAACTGCAACTTTCATCCTATACTCCTTTTTTATCATTAACTTATAAGTGTCGTGTAATTAATTGGTGTGACCTTAATCACTTACGCTGTTAAAAACAATCGCTCACCTGCAGAGAATCTGAGGTTGGTCGTTTAGAAAGTAAAAAAACATCTCTAAGATGACCTTTTTCCGCTTTTAGTGACTTTTTATCGGAAAGCTTCATCATTAAAAATAGCACCACAAAATAGGCCAGGTTAATAAATGGTTAAATTCGGTCCAATGTGAGAGCTGAATCGAGATCATCACATTAAATCCCTTGTGCAACACAGTTCACCCGCAATGCACAATTTTGGCATATTCATTAAATTGAGCTTAAAACAGCGGCACTTACATTCCTTGTTCCAAGCTTAATTCATGATTTTTGCAATTAACCTCTGTTGCATAAAAATTCAATTATCTGCATAATCAGCCCCACTATGATTCAGAGACCAGGGTGCAAAATGCGTAATCCTGCTAAACAGGAAGATTTGATCAAAGCCTTCAAGGCACTGTTGAAGGAAGAGAAATTCAGCTCTCAGGGCGAAATCGTTGTCGCACTTCAGGATGATGGTTTCGAAAATATCAATCAGTCAAAAGTCTCACGGATGCTGACAAAATTTGGTGCTGTCAGAACTCGTAATGCGAAGATGGAAATGGTGTACTGCCTGCCCGCTGAAATTGGCGTGCCGACAACCACCAGTCCTCTGAAGAATCTTGTGCTGGATATCGACCATAACGATGCCGTTGTGGTGATCCGAACCAGCCCGGGAGCCGCACAACTGATCGCGCGTTTACTCGATTCCCTGGGTAAATCCGAAGGGATCCTCGGAACAATTGCCGGTGATGATACGATCTTCACGACACCGGCCCGCGGATTTAGCGTCAAACAGTTGCACGATGCGATCCTCAGTTTGTTCGAGCAGGAGCTCTAGGGCTGCAACATTTTGCACCTCCTGTCGCTTTCATTCTGTGCCTGAGGTCAGAAGATTACCTTCTCTGACCTCATTCAATGCTATTCCCTTCCTTTATTGCTGCCTTCCGTTTCTCAAAAAAACCGCAAACGCACCGCCTTTCTGTTAAATCTCGCTACAACCTACGAAATTCCGTCACACAAATATTTCCAGGGTGTGATTCACCGCAAGAATAAGCACAAATAGTCAAATTCACTCACTCCATTGATTTTACTAAAAATTAACACGAAACGAACGTTTTTCATCCACTTTTTATGCCTTTTTGTTATTAAAAACAAAGATAGTTGACATGTAACCACCCAAATAACTATTAGCGAGCTATTAATTTATAGCGTGACTAGATGTATACTCATTTCCGTGGTGTGAAGCACCAGTTGTTGGAAACATAATAAAATCGACGAGGTCAAAATCATGAAAGTTAAAACTACCATCGCAACATTAAGCATTCTCTCTGCATTGTCATTTGGCGTTTTTGCAGCACAACCTGTTACACAAGAACAAGCCGCAACAATGCAGCCTACAGGGATGATCAGCGTCAGCGGCGTAGCCGGTGCACCATCAGATATCCGTCAGGCACTGTCAGATAAAGCCGATGCCAAAGGTGCTAAAGCATTCCGTGTTATCGAAGTTCGTGAAGAAGGTAACTACCACGCGACCGCAGAAATTTACCAATAATTTCGGGTAAACGAAGCGAAGGGGCCTGAATGACTCAGGCCCGCGCTATGCGCATTAAGAAGGATTTGTCACTGCACCATCTACGTTCCCGCACGCTTTATGCGCTCCAGAACACGATATTACAGTCCTGATAAATCCAAATCTCAATCGACGTTGCTCTCTGATGAAAAGCACCAACGTCTGTGAATTCAGGAAACCATCATGAAAATTATTACCACTATTGCCGCACTTAGCCTGTTGTCTGTTGTTTCTTTTGGTGCCTCTGCCGCACAGCTTGTGACAAACCAGCAGGCAGAAAATCTGCAACCGATGGGCATGGTCAGCGTTAGCGGCGTCAACGGCGTGCCAATGGATATCCGCCAGCAGCTGTCTGATAAAGCTGAGAGCAAGGGCGCAAAATCTTTCCGTGTGATCGAAGCCCATAACGACGGTGCTTATCACGCGACAGCAGAAATCTATCAATAACATTTCTGAGTAAGTCACTGATATAAAACCGCTGTTTGAGTATTTCATAAATTAGCGTTACCGGGTTTCAACAGCCACAGACCAGCGAAAATAAGCGCTGTTGAGGCTGGGAAGAGCGTTGACACTGCCACTGCCCGACTCTCTTGCTAACGATACCCTCGTCGTCCTGTCCGACGACACCCTTTAGCCCTCAAAATTTCGGGGGCTTTTTTTTGCCTGAGAAAACCTTAACACGGCGGATCACAGGCATAAAAAAAGCACAGCAACTGCTGTGCTTATTCACTATAAAAATATGATTTTACTGATCTTGTGACGCTTTCGCTTTTGCAGCCAGGGCCGTAAGCAGTTTTCCATGTATACCACCAAAACCGCCATTGCTCATCACCAGAATATGATCGCCAGGCTGAGAGGCCTTAACGACCATATCGACCAGTGAATCGACGTCTGCACTCCAGTGAGCAGGCTGAATACAGTGTTCAGCCACTTCGGCCACCTGCCAGGGAATATGCTGCGGCTGTAAAAGGAAAACTTCATCAGCACGTCCCAGGGAAGGTGCCAGTTCATTTTTACTCATGCCCATTTTCATGGTGTTTGAACGGGGTTCCAGCACGGCCAGAATACGTGCAGTTCCGCCGACTTTGCTGCGCAATGCAGAAAGCGTTGCCAGAATAGCCGTCGGATGGTGAGCAAAATCGTCGTACACGCTGACATCATTTTCTACGCCGCGCAATTCGAGACGGCGACGGGCATTAATGAAATCGCCCAATGCCTTACAGGCATCTTCCGGCTTCACGCCCACATGGCGTGCCGCAGCAATCGCCATCAGGCCGTTATGCATGTTGTGCTCGCCAACCAGATTCCACTTCACCTGCCCGACCGCTTCGCCGTGCAAATAAACCTCGAAAGTACTGGAATCTGGCGTCAGTTTCTTAGCATCCCACACACAATTTTCGGCATCACCGACAAATTCCTGCTCACTCCAGCACCCCATCGCCATCACTTGTTTCAGCGGTGTGTCGTGCTCCGGCAGAATGATTTTTCCCTTGCCCGGCACCAGACGCACCAGATGGTGGAATTGTTTCTGAATCGCTTTCAGATCATCAAAGATGTCAGCGTGATCGAATTCGAGATTGTTGAGGATCAGCGTACGCGGGCTGTAATGAACAAACTTGGAACGCTTATCGAAGAACGCACAGTCGTATTCATCAGCTTCCAGCACGATAAACGGGCTGTTGCCCAGACGCGCAGATACCTCGAAATTGCCCGGCACGCCACCAATGACGTAGCCCGGTTCATAACCGCAGGCTTCGAGGATCCACGTTACCATGCCGGCAGTGGTGGTTTTACCGTGCGTCCCCGCAACGGCAATAACCCAGCGCTCTGGCAGAACATGGTCATGTAACCATTGCGGGCCCGAGACATAAGGGATCCCAAGCTCCAGCACCGCTTCGACACAAGGATTGCCGCGCGTCATCGCGTTGCCGATGATCACCAGATCCGGCTGAGGATCTAACTGGGCAGGATCGTACCCCTGGATCAGGTCGATCCCCTGATTTTCCAGCAGCGTACTCATCGGTGGATAAACGTTGTCGTCCGAACCGGTTACCTGATGCCCCTGTGCACGAGCCAGCATCGCCAGCCCGCCCATAAACGTGCCGCAAATCCCAAGAATATGAATGCGCATATATTTTCCATTAATGCCTTTAAGTCAGCCGCTATTCTACCGCTCAGAATCCTCCAGAAGAAATGGATTTGCCTATGATTCGTCCATATATTTGGGCTAAACTGCTCACGCTCTTGTGAAATTTTTATTAACGTACCGTTATCTATCCTCGATTCAGGGAAAGTGTCATGAAAACGTTAGGCGAATTTATTGTTGAGAAGCAGCAAGATTTTCCACATGCAACTGGTGAACTGACAGCGTTACTTTCAGCAATTAAACTCGGCGCTAAAATCATTCACCGTGATATCAACAAAGCGGGTCTGGTCGACATTCTGGGTACCAGTGGTGCAGAGAATGTGCAGGGTGAAGTGCAGATGAAACTTGATCTGTACGCAAATGAAAAATTAAAAGCCGCGATGAAGGCGCGTGGTGAGATTGCCGGTATCGCGTCAGAAGAAGAAGATGAGATTGTCATTTTCGAAGGTGAACGCGCTGAAAATGCAAAATACGTCATTTTGATGGATCCGCTGGATGGTTCTTCAAACATCGACGTTAACGTTTCTGTCGGGACAATTTTCTCGATTTACCGCCGTACGACTCCGCTGGGTCAGCCGGTGACGGAAGCTGACTTCCTGCAACCGGGAAACCGCCAGGTCGCCGCAGGTTATGTGGTATATGGTTCTTCCACCATGTTGGTTTACACCACCGGCGCAGGCGTTCATGCCTTTACCTACGATCCTTCACTTGGTGTTTTCTGCCTCTCTCACGAAAAAGTCTGTTTCCCTAAAAAGGGCAACATGTACTCGATCAACGAAGGCAACTACATTAAATTCCCGCTTGGCGTTAAAAAATACATCAAGTATTGCCAGGAACAGGATGAAGCGACGCAACGCCCTTACACCTCACGCTACATCGGCTCGCTGGTGGCAGATTTCCACCGCAACCTGCTGAAAGGCGGCATTTATATTTATCCAAGCACCGCCAGCCATCCGAACGGAAAACTGCGTCTGCTGTATGAATGCAACCCGATGGCTTTCCTGGCCGAGCAGGCTGGCGGTAAAGCCAGTGACGGTAAAAACCGTATCCTGGATATCATCCCGCAGAAACTGCATGAACGTGCACCATTCTTTGTGGGCAACAGTTCAATGGTGGAAGACGCGGAGCGCTTCATTGCCCAGTTCCCTGATGAATAACTGAAATACGCATCAAAAAATCATCAAAGAATGAATGTGATACCTGTGTAGCTTTGCATTGACCCAAACATAAAAAGGTGGCTTAAAAGCCACCTTTTTTATTGTTTACCGCTCAGGATTTTTTCAGAAATGATCGGCTCGATTGAGTTTAAACACCGCCATGCTTTTTGCCAGTAACTGCGCCTGCTCTTCCAGTGAACGTGTGGCCGCTGTCGCCTGTTCCACCAGTGCGGCGTTTTGCTGCGCTACCTGATCCATCTGCGTAATCGCCACGTTCACCTGTTCGATGCCGTGCGTTTGTTCTGTCGTCGCGATGGAAATCTCACGCATCAGGCTGGTCACTCGTGTCACTTCGCTGGAGATTTCCAGCATAGTGTTTGCGGCAGATCTCACCATATCCGAACCTTCAGAAACCCGGCTTTCAGAATCCACAATCAGCTCTTTAATCTCTTTAGCCGATTGCGCACTGCGTTGCGCCAGGCTTCGTACTTCACCCGCCACCACCGCAAAACCACGACCCTGCTCGCCGGCACGTGCGGCTTCGACTGCCGCATTCAGCGCCAGAATATTGGTCTGGAAGGCAATGCCGTCGATGACCGTAATAATGTCGCCGATACGTTTTGAGCTATCGGTGATGCCCTGCATTTTATCCATTACCTGTTGGACGACTTCGCTGCCTTTGTTGGCAATGACTGACACGCTTTGCGCCAGTTGATTGGCCTGGTCAGAGTTCGCGGCATTCATGCGCACGGTTGAGGTCAGTTGCTCCATGCTCGCGGCAGTTTCTTCCAGCGATGCAGCGGATTCTTCGGTGCGCTGCGCCAGATGGACGTTACCGGCAGCCAGTTCGCGGGAACCGACATCGATCTGATTCCCGGCATCGCGTACGCGTCCGACAGAAAGCGCCAGCGAATCCTGCATTTGCTTCATCGCTTTCAGTAAACGCCCCATTTCGTTATTACGGGAATCATCAATTTCATGGGTCAGATCGCCTTGGGCGATGTATTCCAGTTGCGCAATGGAGAATGTCAGCGGATGCATGATGATCTTCTGCAAGGCGAACCATGCCAGCACCGCGATAATCAGCGCAATGATGAAGCTGGTGGCAATCACCGTCAGTTGGATACGTGCATTGGCGCGGGCCTGTTCAATCCGGTTATTGGTATTATCTACGGCATAGGCACGGAAATCCGCCAGCGCTTTATCATAAGCATTGCTGTAAGGCGTGATTTTGTTTTCCAGCACATCATAATAACCGTCTGCACTTTGCGCCTGAATTGCTGCCAGCAGCGGCACTAAGCCGTTAGCTTTATAGGCATCGTAGGTTTTCTTTACTGCGTCGGATAAATCTCTGCCCTGCTGAGTGTCATCCTGGATGCTGATAAATTTCGCCAGATCGGTATCGGCTTGTTTGATATAACCGCTAATGCGGTCCGCTGTATTTTTCGCATCATCCATCATGCCAATTTCCAGCTGACGTACCGCCACGCCGCTGGCGACACGCGTGCGCAACGAGAAACTGTAGCTGTCGGCCAGTGAACCAAGTTCATCGCCCTGAAGCTGGTTAATTTTTTGCAGTGATGTCGCACTTTGCCGGATGGCATTCGCCCCCAGTACGCTCACCAGCAAGAGAATTAACGTCATAAATACCAGCAGGCCAATCAGACCGGCTTTTACGCTCAACTTATTCAACATACGGTGTTATCCAGCCATTCAGGTGAAAAGGAGATACTTCAGATGGGTAGGGATCAGGTTAATCCTGATTTTTTGTTTGAATATTGTTATCGGCAATCGCTCGAATATCTTGATAAGAAAAGCAAAAACAGGCAGTTACGCGGAAAAGTATCGGATCAGTAAATTTTACTGCCAATACGGAAGATTTAGCCGAGGTTCAACAGCAGGTCATGCCGGGAAATGCGCGCAGACGATTCGACGAAAAGGGCGGGAAATCGCGGGAGAGTTGGCTATAATGTGCGGCACTCTATTCCTGGTTCAATGAAGGAAACCAACAATGAGCTTACTGAATGTCCCGGCGGGCAAAGAACTGCCAGAAGATATCTACGTAGTGATCGAAATTCCTGCAAACGCAGATCCAATCAAGTACGAAGTGGATAAAGATACCGGCGCGCTGTTTGTAGACCGTTTCATGTCTACTGCGATGTTCTATCCGTGCAACTACGGTTACATCAACCACACGCTGTCTCTGGATGGCGACCCGGTTGACGTTCTGGTTCCAACTCCGTACCCGCTGCAACCAGGTTCTGTGATCCGCTGCCGCCCTGTCGGTATGCTGAAAATGACCGACGAAGCCGGTGAAGATGCGAAACTGGTTGCCGTTCCGCACACCAAACTGAGCAAAGAATACGATCACATCAAAGATGTGAACGACCTGCCAGAACTGCTGCGCGGCCAGATCACCCACTTCTTCGAGCAATACAAAGCGCTGGAAAAAGGCAAATGGGTAAAAGTTGACGGTTGGGCTGATGCTGCTGCTGCAAAAGCTGAAATCGTGACCTCTTTCGAACGTGCTAAAAACAAATAAGTTTTCTGCCGTTTGAACAAAAAAACACCGCCAGATGGCGGTGTTTTTTTATGTATTAAGCGTTGTCAGACAACGATTATTTTCCGACGACCTTGCTCAGATTACTCACTTACTGCTTCGTTACGCTTAACCCAGTCACCACCCTCAATTCTCGGCACACCATCCAGTGAACGAATGTAGAGGTAAATCCAGGCGCTGCCATAAGGTGTCGAAATCAGCTCACGACGATAATCTTTCGTATTACTTTTCAGCTCATCTAACTCAGCCATGATGGACGAGTTAATGCGGTAAACTTCGCAATAGACTTTGCCTTCCCCTGGTATAACAGCAGGATAGTGACCCAGATTATACAGGGCGTAACCTTCCAGCTCATGATCACCCAACCATTGAGCATTCGTCATCCAATGACTGTTGCCTTGCTTGCGTCGTAAGCTACCGTAAACAATTATTCGCATGTTTATATTCGTATAGTAAAAGTCACATGAATTAAAACTCAAACTGATAGAGCAAATCCAATGCCTGATCGATGCCCGATACAGCCTGCAGGTAAAGCTTGGGCATCAACCGGTAGCGCAGAGTGAGCGTTGCCAGCGAGTCGAATATCCCGACGCCATATTTCACCTGTAAACCCGGTAAAACATAACCACTGACCACGACCTGGGAGCTGTCTCCCACGCCCTGAGTATCCAGCGCCAGATTGCTGACACCGAATGCCTCGCCGATTTTACCCACAAGTTTACCACTTTGTGCAACCCCTAACCCGATAAGAGCGGAAGTCATTGCGCCACTGTCACCGCCGGAGTTGTCTAATCCTTGCCCGCGAAGCAGGTAGGACAAGGCTTCCTGCTGTGACATCGCCGGATCTGAGAATATTTCAAGTTTAGGCGCATCGGCCTCACCGGTAACTCTCAAACCAGCAACCACATCGTTTTCTGTCGCGTCCGGGTTACGGATCGCTTCCAGATTCAGAAGCGGCTGGTCCGCCGGGCCGGAGAACAGCAACTGGCCTTTCCGCACAATCAGATCCTGCCCGTAAGCATGGAAGCGCCCGGACGGAATATTAATTTGCCCGTTCAGCCCCAGGCCGCGGCTGTCCTGTGCCACTTTCAGCGCACCTTCCAGCCGGGCTTTCAGACCGAAGGCATCGAGACGAACATCTTTACCAATGTTCACCATCAGATTGCTGTTGATCGGAATAGAAGCAGAAGCCGGTGCGATAGGCTGACGCTGGTCGTTGAGCATTACTTCATCCGACGACACGCCCACTGCACTTTCCGGCAATTCCTGCACCGTAATGCGCGCCCACGGAATATCAACGGTTCCGTTAAGCGAGAACAACTGCGGCGTGGCATCAAACACTAAATCCGGTGAAACGTCCAGACGTACCATCGGTGGCACGGAAACCCGCACTTTGTTGCCTCTCGCCGCGATGCGGGCGCGCCAGGCATTAATTTCACTCCAGTCGGCGTTACCGTTCAGCTCAAGCTGACCCTGCGCGGTTTTGATCACCCCTTCCATGATGGATGACATACCGTTGAAATTAATGCCGATATTGGCATCGGTGATATCAAACGGCATAAATTGCGCGTCGAAATCAACACCGGTCAGCGCAAGCCTGCCAAACACCAGCGGTTTCTGTGCGTTACCGCCGAGGCGCAGATTGGCATTCAAAATACCCGAGGCTTTTTCGCCGTCCATCAGCGCGGGTTGCAGCAAGGCCATCGAGATACGGGCAATATTCACATTACCGCTGAGGTTACGTTTTCCCTGCGGATCGGCAATCTGGATGCTGCCGTCAAGCTGACCGTTGTGGGTGATTTTAATCAGCCAGTCGAGACTGGCACGACCGTTGTTCAGCCCGGCGTTCAGATTCAGCGTATCAAACGCCACCGGCAGCGGGCTGCCCTGCACCAGTTGCTGAACTTTCACGCCTTTACCCACCAGTGAAACACTGGCCTGCGGCAGTCCGCCTTCCGCTTTCCAGCTCACATCGGCTTTCCCACTGAACACGCCGCTCAGCTGTGTGTCATCGGTCAGGAAAGGTTTGATCATCGCCAGGTCAAAGCGGTTGAGCACCACGCTCGCCTGCCCGCTGGCACCGGCATCAATCGTTTTCGGTACACACAAATCAGCATTCGGATTTTGCCAGCAATGCGGGCCAACGGTGATCCGTTGCTCTTTATTAAAGTAATCCAGTGCAATCGAACGGTTCAGTCGCCATTGCCCGACTGGCGTATCAAACAAGGTATTGGTGATGTCGCCTTTCCATTCCTCGGTTGCACGGTCAAAACTGCCGCTCAGCGCCAGACGGCCGGAAACCGGTTTGCCATCGACTTTCAACGTCAGTTCATGCTTTTTCTCGTTACCTTTGGCCTCGAGATTAATGTCAGTGATATCCAGCGCATCCTGTTTAAGCTGCTGAACGCGTACACTAAAATTCCCCTGGATCTGATCGGTAGAGCTGACGTCGCCTTTAATATCCACGCGCCGCACCGTCAGCGCCTGCCATTTAAGGCCCGTCGCTGTTATATCCGCCAGCAGCTTCGGTGCCTTGAGATCACCGCGCAGTTGCAGCATTCCTTTCACTACGCCGCCCAGCCCCGGCAATGCACCGTCAAGATGTGGGGCATCGACTTTAGCGTCGAGATTCCAGGTATCAGCGAGCGTCCCCTTCACATCCAGATTATTGCGCCCCAGTTCAAGATGCAGTTGCGGGATATCCCACTGCCCATAACTGTTGCCGCGCACATTACCCTGCGCTTTGACCGCGTTTTGCTTCACGTTACCGGTCAGATCCAGCACCGGCACCTGAATCTGCCATGTGCCGCCATACAGGCTGCCGCGCGTGGTGATCTTGCCCTGCAATTTCGCCGGCCAGTCAGGATACTGTTTAGCGGTATTAATGCCGGTCAGCTTCAGTTCACTGTTCCAGCTGATGGCTTTACTCCAGTCCACCACGCCGGTCAGGTCGGTATTGCCTTCCAGCGCGGCAAGGCGCAGCAGGCTCAGTTTGAACTGCTCCACGTTGCCTTTACCGTCAAGGGTCAGCGTCGCAGGCGGTATCTGCTCGCCTTTGAAATCTGAACGCAGTGACAGCGCGTAATCGGTCGCTTTACCACTCACGTTAAATTTGAAGCCTTTCACCTGATACTGCGGCGTGCCGGTCAGCGGCCATTGCAGCGCATCGCTGGTAAGTTGCAGATCCAACGGCAAACCGGCTTCCGCCAGCTGAGTTTGCAAGGCCAGCTGAGCACGCACCGGGCCGGAAAGATTGAGGCCAACATCCAGCTTATCGCGCAGCCCGCCCGCTACTTTCAGTTTGATCTTCTCCCCTTTCAGCGGATCGATATTCACGGCGGTATTGAGGGTCATATCGACCGGCCAGTTCTGGTTGAGCGTCGCCTGCCCCATACCATCCACGGAACCCTGTGGCGAGCGCACCATCAGTTTATCCAGTTTTACAATCTGATTTTGCGTACTGGCTTTCAGCTCGAAACGGGTGATCAGCACATCGGTATCGCCGGTGAGACGCAGGTTTTCGGCGAGAATTTGCTGAATATCCAGATCAACCGGCAGACGGAAATCCGGTAACTCAGGCAGCAGCGGTTTAGCAAACAACTCCTGCAATGTTTCACCCAGCGGTTTCTCCGGCACGACCACCGGCGGTTGTGCCGGTTTGCCCGTCGCTTTTTCGACGGCTTTGTCCTGCGCGGCCTGCACCACGTCCGGTAACGGGCTGACCGGGGTTTTCGGCAGCGCAATCAGTAATCCGCCGATACGCGTTGGCATCAGCTGAATTGCGCGGCCTTCCCAGTGCGCCCCTGTGCGGAATGACGCCAGCGAAATAGCCCGGTCATCCAGCGTAATATTGATGTTATCCAGCGTCAGCAAACGCAGCGTGATCGGATACGGCGTGCTGAGATTGGTTAGCGGCTCGCTGTTTTCCGGCTCAGGTTGCGCGGCGGCTGGCGTCATTTCTTTGGTATTGACCACCACATTCACGTCTTTCACCCGCAACGCATTGACGCAAAGCGCGCTGTTTTTCAGGCAGGAGAAATCGAGGGAAAGGTGAAACTCCCCGGCTTTAACGTCCACACCCGGCATTTCGTAATGCACGCCTTTCAGTGTCAGGTCGCGCCATCCACCTTCGGTACTGGCTATGTTCAGGCCCGGTACGAACCGGTTGGCACCGTTGATCATCAGGTGCAAACCGGTTTGTGTGCCGACCAGAAAGGCCACCAGGCTGATTAACAGCACCAGGAAAATCAGGAATCCCAGGCAGATTTTTTTAAATAAACTCATAATTCCGGACCCAAACCGATGTAAAACTGCAATCCATGCTCATCTTTGTCGCCAACCGGAGCGGCAACATCTAATTTCACCGGGCCGATCGGTGAAGCCCAGCGCACACCCACACCCGCGCCGGTTTTAAAATCGTTTTGTGTAATGTCATTAACCGCTTCACCGGAATCGACAAACACGGCGCCCCACCATTTTCCGGTCACGTTGTACTGGTATTCCACAGAACCGGTGCCCAGATAGGACGCACCGGTCAGCTTGCCTTCGTCATCACGTGGAGAAATGGATTTGTATTTGTAACCACGGATACTGCGGTCACCACCGGCGAAGAAGCGCAAGGATGGCGGCACACGTTCGAAGTCATTGGTTTCAATCCACCCCAGATTGCCGCGGAACACAAAACGGTGCTTGTCAGCCAGGGTGCGGATCCAGACGTTTTGCGCCTGAATCACGGCGAAATCGACGTCAGAACCCCAGCTAGTATCGGACACATCAAGAGAGTAGCGCTGAGAATCGCCCCAGGTTGGCATCAGACCGCCGCGCTGACGCGTACGGTTGAGGCTCACACCCGGATAAATCAGCATGGTGGTGTTGGTCACGCTACCCTGCGTAAAGTGATCAAGGCTCCAGCGCAGATTGACCGCATGCTGCCAGCCGCTCGAGAGATCCCAATAACGCGCCAGATTGACGGTGGTGGAATCTGAATTGGTATCGTTCAGGTCTTCACGTTTGAAACCGCCCTGCACCAGGTAATATTGCTCCAGCGGGGATTTCAGCAGCGGAATTTTATAACTGAGATCTAAAGACTGCTCCGGGCCGGAGAGCGTGGTTGAGGTTTCAAAACTCTGGCCACGCTCGTTAACCCATGGTTTCTTCCAGTTGGCCGTCACCCGCGGGCCAATGTCCGTGGAATAACCGATACCGGTTTCGATGGTATTCTCGGTGCGCGGCGACACCACGGCATTCAGCGGCAGGGTTTTCGTGGCTTTGGCATCCGTGAAATCCGGGGACACGACAACAGAGTTAAACCAGCCGGTAGCAGACAGGCGGCGGTTAAGCTCAGCCAGTTGCGCCGTGGTGTAGTAATCACCCTGATGAAATGGCACCAGATTTTGCAGATATTCATCACGGATCTGCGATCCCTGATAATGGACGTCACCGAAGCGGTAACGCTCGCCGCTGTCAAACTGAATGTCCCAGAACGCTTTGTGCTCGTCTTCGATGACGCCCAGTTGGCTTTTACGCATCGTGGCGTCAAAATAACCTTTGCGCAGGGCAATGCCGGTCAGTGAGCTTTTGAAATTGTCGTACGTCCCGTGGTTTAAAATCGTCCCTACCGCAGGCACATCACGCTGTTTGAGCTGTTCGAATTCATTATCTTTGTCTGCCTGCCCTTCAATCACGACACTCGTGCCAGCGATTTTCACCGGTATCCCTGGTGTCACTTTGGCAATCAACACCGGACGCCCCGGCGGCGGTGTTTCGCGGTAATCAAAATCGATGGTCGGCGAATAATACCCCAGCGGCCTTAAACCCTGTTCAATGGCAGCACTGACGCGGGCACGGAACCGTCCGTTAGCCCCGACTTCATCGCTTTGAATGGCTGATAAACGGACGCGGACGTTCCTTTCTAAATCGCCATCCAGGCCTTCCAGTTGCAAACGCACCTTCGCTGCCATGGAAAGTGAGGGGGCCAGCAGTACAAATAACAAACCCAGTTCACGATATCGTGGCACACGCACTCCTGCTAAATTTTACTGTCCTGTTAAAATATCAGATGCCCGCCGGAGATTATCTGCCCATCTTTGGCAGATTCATCTTTTTAAAGTCTGATGAAAGCATTTTAGTGCTAATCCCCTGAAAATGTTCAACGACGAAGCAACGTCCTTCGTATTGTGTGCAAAGACGCAATCAGATACAACTAACACTGACCTGTTGGTCGTTGTTATTCGTACAAACCTTTTGTGACAAACCTCGTTCACTAAAGCAACAACTGGAGTTTTCTGTGGTGCAACTTTCCGATAAAACGCAGTCTGTCACGCAGGCAGAAGCGTTACCTGGCCGTACAACCCCGATGCCGGTGGCAACCCTTCATGCAGTAAGTGGCCACTCAATGACGCATGTTCCTGACAACATGGAAGTCGCGATTTTTGCGATGGGCTGCTTCTGGGGCGTAGAGCGTTTGTTCTGGCAACAGGAAGGGGTTTACAGTACGGCAGCCGGTTATAGCGGCGGTTTCACTCCCAACCCGACCTACCGTGAAGTGTGTACCGGCCAGACCGGTCATGCGGAAGTCGTGCGCGTAGTCTTTGACCCGGCGATTATCAGCTACACAAAACTGTTGCAGATTTTCTGGGAAAATCACGACCCGGCGCAGGGTATGCGTCAGGGCGGCGATATTGGCACGCAATATCGCTCCGCGCTGTATGTGCTGAGCGCAGAACAACAGGATCAGGCGCTGGCAAGTCTGGCGAGTTTCCAGCAGGCTATGGACGAAGCGAACGATAAGCGCACTATTACCACGGAAATCACCGAAGCCCTGCCGTTCTATTATGCGGAAGATGAACATCAGCAATATCTGTTCAAAAACCCGGAAGGTTACTGCGGATTAGGCGGCATAGGCGTCTGTCTGCCGCCGCAATAATGCGGGATTTTTAAGCGCTGGCGGCAGTCTCAGTGCTGCTGCTATACTATGCGGGTCACAAAAGTGGCCCTTGAAAACTATTTCTGGCAATTATCTTTGTTTTTCATCCTTAACGCTTTTTTCTTCTGAACAGCTTTTTAATGTTTTTTTAAAAAGGGTGTTCTTTAAGCAACAAAAATAATGAGTGCCTTTCTCTGCCGGTTAATTCCGGTGTTAAACGGATAGATTATGTTAAACAGTATTTTACTGATTCTCTTATTAATCGCGATCAGTGCCTTTTTCTCGCTGTCAGAGATATCGCTGGCCGCTTCCCGCAAAATAAAACTCAAACAGTTGGCAGACGAAGGAAACGTCAATGCCTCCCGTGTCATGAAGTTACAGGAAACCCCTGGCCTGTTCTTTACCGTGGTGCAGATTGGCCTCAATGCCGTCGCCATCCTCGGTGGTATCGTGGGTGATGCCGCATTTTCCCCGGCTTTCCGGACCTTTTTTATCCGCTTTATGTCGCCTGAAATGGCGGATCAGATCAGCTTTATCTTTTCGTTCGTGCTGGTCACCAGCCTGTTCATTTTGTTTGCTGACCTGACACCGAAGCGCATCGGTATGATTTCACCTGAGTCGGTTGCCGTCCGTATAGTCAACCCGATGCGTTTCTGTCTGATGATTTGCCGCCCGATGGTGTGGTTCTTCAACGGTATGGCGAACATGATTTTCCGTCTGTTCAAGCTGCCCATGGTGCGTAACGACGACATCACTTCCGACGATATTTATGCCGTCTTTGAAGCCGGTGCGCTGGCGGGCGTACTGCGTAAGCAGGAACATGAACTGATTGAGAATGTGTTCGAGCTGGAATCCCGTACCGTTCCGTCGTCAATGACCTCGCGTGAAAGCGTGATTTATTTTGACCTGCGTGAAAGCGAAGAAAGTATTAAAGAGAAAATCGCCACACACCCGCATTCCAAATTCCTGGTGTGTGACGGTCATATTGATCAGGTCGTCGGTTATGTTGATTCGAAAGATTTACTGAACCGTGTGCTGGGTAATCAGAGCTTAATGTTGAGCAGCGGTGTGCAAATCCGCAATGCGCTGATTGTGCCGGATACGCTGACGCTTTCCGAAGCACTGGAAAGCTTCAAAGCGGCAGGCGAAGACTTTGCCGTGATCCTCAACGAATATGCGCTGGTGGTGGGTATTATCACGCTTAACGACGTGATGACCACACTGATGGGGGATCTGGTGGGTCAGGGTATGGAAGAACAGATTGTGGCCCGTGATGAGCATTCATGGCTGGTTGAAGGCGGTACGCCAATCGAAGACGTGATGCGCGTGCTGCATATCGAAGAATTCCCGCAATCCGGTAACTATGAAACCATCGGCGGCTTCATGATGTTCATGCTGCGCAAGATCCCTAAGCGTACGGATTTTGTGAAATTCTCCGGCTTCAAATTTGAAGTGGTCGATATCGACAGCTATAAGATTGATCAGTTGCTGGTGACGCGTATTGTCGACCAGCCTGCTGCACCGCTGCTGCCAAAAACGCCGCAGGAAATTAAAGACGACAAGAAAGCGCAGGGGTAAGGCGCTTTTTCAAGCGTGGAAAATTCAAACGCCAGAAACACTAACGGCTCCTTCAGGGAGCCGTTTCTTTTTGCGCACACTGCTATAAAGCAGTGACAACACGCAGGGCACACTTAGCCCATTTCTGCCTGCAAATGCGTAACCTGACGGTTAACTTCAGACATCACGCTAAAGTGGCGCTTATCGCGTACCTTAGGCAACAGGATCTTGCCTTGGTCGAATTCAAAAGCGCCGACGTCCTTGATATACAAACGTCCACGAAACAGTGTCTTAACGTACTTTGCGACTTTCATCGGATTGTAACGCTGGAATATTCTCATTTTTCTATTGTTCTCCGTTAAATCACTGCAGGTACCGGCCACGTCGCAAGGCGACAGATACCGGGACAGAAAAGTGTTTTGCAGTGAAGAGACCTATAACATAGCAGGGCACTCAGGTATTGCCAGTGGATTTAACTGCTTTTACATTGATTTTCAGTATTGTCTTAAACCCTGACATTCAAACACAGTATAACCCTGCTTTATGTGGCAATTTTGTAATCAGCAACACAAATTTAACATACCAACAGGACAGACCACTTAGGGCGTCCTATGATTGGCGTGACTGTTCTTTTGCGCCCCGGAGAATCTATGCTTTTAAGAAGTCTTTTTGTGATCACTTTTATGACATTTTCGCTTTTTGCATCTGCCCACAACTTTACCGTCGGCCAGCGTCTGGCACCGGTCGGGGTGGATGATAAAGGCGAACTGAATGACGTTAAGGATGCATTCAGTTACAGCAAATGGAACAGCGCAAAACTTCCTGGAAAAGTGCGTATTGTGCAGCACATGGCGGGAAGAAGCAGCGCCAAGGCCCTGAACGAACCGCTAATTACGGCGATCAGAGCCGCGAATTTGCCCCATGACCGTTATCAGACCACGACTATCGTCAATACCGACGACGCTATTATCGGTACCGGCATGTTTGTGCGTAAAAGCATAGAAAGCGGCAAACGTGAATTCCCGTGGTCGCAGGTAATTGTCGACAGCAACGGTGCGGTGAAAAAGGCATGGGACCTGCAACCGGAAAGTTCAGCGGTGGTGGTTCTGGATAAACACGGGGTAATTAAATTCGCCAAAGACGGGCAGTTGTCACCGGAGGAAGTCCAGCAGGTGATTATGCTGGTGGATCAGCTGGTAAAAGAATAAAACGTAAAAACCCCGGCGTAAACCGGGGTGTCATATCAGAATAAAGACACTCTGAAGCCCGGATTCAGGAACGATTCGCGTGGCACGTAGTTCAGCGTCTGCCCTTTCCAGTCATGTACCTGCGCACCGGCAGCCAGCGCGACAGCATGACCGGCGCCGGTATCCCAGATATTGGTCGGTCCGAAGCGCGGATAAAGTTGTGCCGCACCTTCAGCCACCAGACAGAATTTCAGCGACGAGCCGATCGCTACCGTCTGATGTTCGCCCAGTTGCGCCAGGTAATCCTGCAATTCAGGGTCATTACTGAAGTGTGAACGACTGACGACCACCAGCGGCGGATGCGCTTCTTTCACTGCAATCTGCTGACGTTCGCCCTGCTCTTCTTTCCAGGCTTTGCCTTCTGCGGCGCTGTACATCACCTTGGTCACCGGCACGTACACCACGCCTAACACCGGGATACCGTCTTCGATCAGCGCAATATTAACGGTGAATTCACCGTTACGTTTCAGGAATTCTTTGGTACCGTCCAGCGGATCAACCAGCCAGTAGCGCGTCCAGTTCTGGCGCTCGCTCCAGCTTTGCGGGTCTTCTTCCGACAGCATCGGCGTTTGCGGATCCAGCGTTTGCAGGCCGGCTTTAATCACGTTGTGCGCTGCAATATCTGCTGCGGTGACCGGCGAATCGTCTTTTTTATGGCGCGCATCAAGCGGTTGTTCACCGTCATACACCGCCATGATCGCGTCACCCGCATCGCGCGCTAACTGACAAATTTGCTCTAACATCGTTTACCTCAGTGCTTTGATTCTCATTTCTCAAGCCTAGTTTTTTTTGCCGCGAATAGCCATCCCGTAATGTGAACACGTCATAAAGCTGTTACATCTCACATTTATCCATGACAACTGATTACATTCTCAGCAAATTTTGAGATACATATCCGGTTTTCTCTTACGGGCATCATCCCTTTCTCTGGAGGCAAGGCAATGAATAAACGTCATCTGACGTTATCCCTGCTGGCGGTACTGACGGCAGCATCCGTTCAGGCGTCACAGGTGGATCTGCGTATTATGGAAACCACGGACCTGCACAGCAACATGATGGACTTCGATTACTACAAAGATAAACCGACCGATAAATTTGGACTGGTGCGCACCGCGAGCCTGATCCATGCGGCACGGAACGAAGTCACCAACTCAGTATTAGTCGATAACGGCGACATCATACAGGGCAGCCCGCTGGGCGATTATATGGCGGCGAAAGGCCTGAAACAGGGCGACGTCCATCCTGTTTATCTGGCGATGAATACACTCGATTATGCGGTCGGTAATCTCGGTAATCACGAATTTAACTACGGTCTGGATTATCTGAAAAAAGCGCTGGCCGGGGCGAAGTTTCCTTACGTAAATGCCAACGTCATTGATGATAAAACCGGTAAGCCGCTGTTCACACCATTCCTGATCACCGATAACGCGGTAAAAGACCGGGAAGGTAAAACCCATAATCTCCGCATCGGCTATATCGGTTTCGTGCCGCCGCAAATCATGGTCTGGGACAAAGCTAATCTGCAAGGCAAAGTCACTGTGGCGGATATCACCGAAACCGCTAAAAAGTGGATCCCCGAAATGCGTAAGCAAGGTGCCGACATCATTGTCGCCATCCCGCACTCTGGTCTTTCCGGCGACCCATACAAAACCATGGCAGAAAACTCGGTGTATTACCTGAGCCAGGTGAAAGGCATCGACGCCATTATGTTCGGCCATGCGCACGCGGTTTTCCCGAGTGAGGAATTCGCCAGCATCAAAGGCGCGGACATCAGACAAGGCACGCTGAATGGTGTTCCTGCCGTGATGCCCGGCATGTGGGGCGACCATCTTGGTGTCGTGGATATGGTGCTGAACAACGACAGTGGCAGCTGGAAAGTCGAAACGGCTAAAGCTGAAGCGCGCCCGATTTACGATAAAGAGCAGAAGAAATCTCTGGCGGCGGAAGATCAGAGTCTGGTGAAAGTGCTCGCCCCTTCTCATGACGCAACACGTAAATTTGTCAGTAAGCCAATCGGCAAATCCACCGACAACATGTACAGCTATCTGGCACTGGTTCAGGACGACCCGACGGTACAAATCGTCAATAATGCGCAGAAAGCCTATACCGAACATTTCATTCAGGGTGACCCGGATTTAGCCGATCTGCCGGTACTTTCTGCTGCTGCACCCTTTAAAGTCGGCGGACGTAAAAACGATCCGGCCAGTTTCGTGGAAGTGGAAAAAGGCGAGCTGACTTTCCGCAATGCGGCAGATTTGTATCTGTATCCGAATACACTGGTGGTGATGAAAGTCACCGGACAGGAAGTCAAAGACTGGCTGGAATGTTCTGCCGGACAGTTTAATCAAATCGATATTCACAGCACCAAACCACAACCGCTGATCAACTGGGATGGCTTCCGTACTTATAATTTTGACGTTATCGACGGCGTGAAATATGAAGTTGATGTCAGCCAGCCGGCAAAATTCGATGGTGAATGCGCACTGATTAATAAAGATGCAGAACGCATTAAAAACCTGACCTACAACGGTAAGCCGATAGACCTGAAAGCCACCTTCCTGGTCGCCACGAATAATTACCGGGCTTACGGCGGAAAATTCGCAGGCACCGGCGATAAACACATTGCTTTCGCGTCACCGGATGAAAACCGTTCCGTGGTTGCGGCGTACATCAGTGCCGAAACCAAAAAAGCAGGCGCGGTCACGCCAACGGCGGACAACAACTGGAAGTTGGCGAAAATTGCAGCAACGCAACCGCTGGATATCCGTTTCGAAACGTCTCCTGGCGACAAAGCGGCGGCCTTTATTCAGTCTCACGCGCAATACCCGATGATGGCCAAAGGCACCGATGCCATAGGTTTTGAGATTTATCAGGTCGATTTGCAAAAATAATGCCCTGTCAAACGCCCCGCCCGGGGCGTTTTTTCTTTCTGTACTTCCTTTGAGCTATAGCCGCGCCTTAAACATGTATTTATAATGCATGTTATAAATTCCTTCATTTAACGAGGCTTCATCATGGACTATCGCGACCAACCCCTTGGCGCTCTGGCTGTTGCCATTCCGCGCGCTACCCGTCTGTTCCGTCAGTACGATCTCGATTTCTGCTGTGGCGGTAAACAAACCCTGCTGCGCGCCGTCACCAAAAAAGAGCTGGATATTGATCTCATCGAACAGCAGATTGCTGAAATTGCCCGGCTGCCGGATACCTCCACTGACTGGAAAACCGCACCGCTGGCGCAAATTATCGATTTTATTATTCCTCGCTACCATGACCGCCACCGTCAGGAGCTGCCTGAACTGGTTCTGATGGCAGAGAAAGTGGAACGGGTACACGGTGACAAATTGCCTTGTCCCCACGGTCTGGCGGTTCAGCTGCAACTGATTCTGGAAGAACTGACCAGCCATATGATGAAAGAAGAACAGATCCTGTTCCCGATGATCCGCGGCGGAATGGGCCGTCAGGCTGCCGGTCCGATTTCAGTCATGGAACGTGAGCACGATGATGCGGGGCAGATTCTTGAAGAGATTAAACGTCTGACCAATAACGTGACGCCGCCGGAAGGGGCGTGTGTGACCTGGCGGGCGCTGTATGCCGGGATCAACGAATTCATCACCGACCTGATGGAGCATATCCATCTGGAAAACAACCTGTTGTTCCCGCGCGCGCTGCGTGGCGAATAATTCAGGTTTCAGAGGTAAAAAAGGGCGCATATGCGCCCTTTCTTGTTTCTGCTATCCGGAAGGAATTACAGAATTTCCAACAGCTCAACTTCGAAGATCAGCGCGCTGTATGGAGGGATGGAAGCCCCCGCGCCACGTTCGCCGTAAGCCAGGTTATGCGGGATATACAGCTCCCACTTAGAACCGACAGGCATCAGGGTCAGTGCTTCGATCCAACCTGCGATCACGCCATTGACCGGGAATTCAGCCGGCTCGCCACGCTGTACGGAGCTGTCAAACACGGTACCGTCGATCAGTTTACCGGTGTAATGAACACGTACGCGATCCTGACGGCCCGGAATGGTGCCTTCGCCCTGGGTGATGACAGAGAATTGCAGACCAGACTCGGTGCTGCTCACGCCTTCGCGCTGTGCATTTGCAGCCAGGAATTCCTGACCCTGAACAGCCAGAGCTTCCTGGCGTTCACGACGAACAGCATCAGCACGTTCGTGGACTTCACGCAGTGCGCGGTGAACCACATCAACAGGAACGGCTGGCGTATTCCCTTCCAGCGCGTCGCGTAAGCCTGCCAGCAGTGCGTCAGGCTCTAAACCCTGCAAACCTGATTCCTGCAACTGTTGACCGACCTGCAGGCCGATACCGTAACTTGCCTGCGCTTCTACGCTGTCAAATGAAGGGGTAGTCATGAAATTTCCTTAGCTCTTAAAAATGTCGAACGCGCAGCATAGCAGCGCAAGGCTTTTGGGTAAAATTCTCTGTGAGGCAACATGACGGCAGGCGCAGTTCCTTTCCCTTTTCGGTAAATTTTTCGCATTTGACGCCATTCACGACATCGTTCGGGTGATATTTGTGCTTTGTCCCTTTCCGCATCAAGCAGTTAAACGGCTATACTAGGCAGCAACAGGCAGTCGACATTACGACAGTTAACAAGAGAGGTCGTCATGGGCAGAATCCCGCCCAGGAGAAGGAAAGCCATCCGTATTTATCAACCCATGTTGAGATCCTGGATTGCCATTATGAAAAGGCCGATGCGAGACACCACAGCACCGCAGAGTGAAAGCGAGAGTGAAATCACTTCTGCAGAAACGGAAACCGGTACTTCCGCCGCCGCCCGGGGCAAAACGCTGCTGAGCAAAATCTGGCACATGAGCGACGATTTCCACTGGTTGTCGCCCCTGCCGTATGCGCACCGCCGCGGCATTATTCTGGCTGTGCTGGTCATCCTGCTGGCATTACTGTGGCCCTATACGCCAGAAAACACCTATGCGCCGTCGCAACCGCAACAACCGGCAAGTATCCCGATGCAGGCCGATTTGCGTAACGATCAGGGCCGCACAACGCAAATGGCGCAGCCTGAGCCTGTTCAGCCGCAGAGTAATGACAACAGCGGCACGTGGCGCAGTTATCAGGTGCAGTCGGGTCAGACGCTGGCGCAGTTGTTCCGCGATAATAATATGGCAGTAAATGACGTATTTTCGATGGCACGGGTAGAAGGGGCGGACAAACCACTGAGTACCCTGAAAACCGGGCAGGAAGTGAAGATACAGCGTGATGCGCAGGGGATGGTCATGGCCCTGCAAGTGACAACGGATCAAAATGTTACCGTGACGTTTACCCGTCAGCCGGACGGCAGTTTCCAGCGCGGTAACTGATCGGCTTCTTATCTTTGCATTGTTCATCATGCAGAAAAGCAAAACGCCGGCACATGGCCGGCGTTTCACAGGTTAACTTCAGCGCTATTACGCTTCAGCAACCACAACTACGTTCAGTTTAGCGAATACGTCGCTGTGTACCTGGAACTCAACTTCGTGTTCACCAGTGGTACGCAGAACGCCATTCGGCAAACGAACTTCGCTTTTAGCAACTTCAACGCCAGCAGCAGTTACTGCATCAGCAATATCGCGAGTACCGATAGAGCCGAACAGTTTGCCTTCGTCGCCTGATTTAGACGCGATGGTTACTGAACCCAGTTCGTTGATTTTAGTTGCGCGAGCTTCAGCAGCGTTCAGAACGTCAGCCAGTTTGGCTTCCAGTTCTGCACGACGTGCTTCGAAGAACTCAACGTTTTTCTTGGTAGCAGGAACAGCTTTGCCCTGTGGTACCAGGAAGTTACGAGCGTAGCCCGCTTTAACGTTAACTTGATCACCCAGGCTGCCCAGGTTTGCTACTTTATCAAGCAGAATAACTTGCATTACTTTATCCTCTCAAAGTCGTTAATAGACAGTGGCCGATTACTGATGACGATCAGTGTATGGCAACAATGAAAGGTAGCGAGCGCGCTTGATGCAACGAGCGAGCTGACGCTGGTATTTTGCACGAGTACCGGTAATACGGCTCGGGACAATTTTACCGCTTTCGGTAATGTAGTTTTTCAGTGTAGCGATGTCTTTGTAATCAATCTCTACAACGCCTTCCGCGGTGAAACGGCAGAACTTGCGACGACGGAAATAACGTGCCATTAGGCTAGTCTCCAGAATCTATCAAATCAATCTGCTCGGCATGTAACACCACTTTATTCAGACCATTGCGCCCTTGATGGCAGCTAATGAATCCGGTCACAGTGAGTTGCGTGCCGACCGTTATACTGTGAGTTAATGCTTGTGACGCTTGTCCACTGACAACCACGGGCATTCTGCACCATGCTTGTCGGTTAAATCCGGCTTCCTGCTGCGACGATTTGTGCTCTAGCACAAACTGGCAGTGTGGAATGCCCGAAGGACTGACTTTACGAATGGGGGTCTTGCACACAGTGCCCGACAACACCAGACGATTCGCCGTCACGGCAATTACTCTTCAGAATCCCCAGCTTCAGCATCATCGTTAGCTTCAGCAAAGTCTTCGCGGCGATCACGACGCTCGTCTTTTGCTTTAACCATTGGAGATGCTTCAGTTACCGCGTGTTTAGTACGCATAACCATGCTACGGATAACGGCGTCGTTGAAGCGGAAGTTAGTTTCCAGCTCATCGATCGCTTCCTGCGGAGCTTCAACGTTCAGCAGAACGTAGTGGGCTTTGTGCAGTTTGTTGATCGGGTAAGCCAGTTGACGGCGGCCCCAGTCTTCCAGACGGTGAATCTGACCAGCTGCGTTAGTGATTACTGCACTGTAACGCTCGATCATGCCCGGAACCTGTTCGCTTTGGTCAGGGTGAACCATAAAAACGATTTCGTAATGACGCATCGAATTGCTCCTTACGGATTATTCAGCCTCCTGTCAGGGTCAACCGCGGCCCATGGAAGCAAGGAACGTGTTTGTGTGCGGTCGAAAAAATGACGCGCAATTATATGTACAGCCTGTGGGAAACTCAAGGAGAAAGGCAGATTAATTTCTCTACAGCTTTGCAGCGAAGAATGCCGTGACTTCTGCCAGCGCATGAACCGAGACTTTATGCTTCGCGCCAGCTTCAGAAATAAAGGTCAGATTATCATCTGCACCGCTTTCAGCCAGTTCCTGCCGCAAGCGCTGGCTTTCAGCAAAAGGCACCACATCATCTTCTTCACCGTGCCAGACAAACAACGGAATATCTGCGATTAACGCCGCTTTCCCGGTGAAATCCAGACTCAGCAAAGGCGCGATTTCGCGTTCAAATACGTCACGCTGCACAATGCCACCGGCGTTGTAAGCTGGAAAAAGGTGGTGAGATAAACGCGCGAAATAACCAGAGCCCATCAGGTTAGCCGCCGCTTTAATCCATGGGAATTTGATCAGCGCCGCCATGGTGGTCATGCCCCCCATCGAAACGCCAGCGACGCCTAAACGCTGCGGATCCGCCAGACCGCGTCCGACAAACTCGTCTTTCAGACACGCCAGTTCATCAATGTTGTTCTGCAAAATGCTCCAGAAATTCGCCAGACATCGCGCTTCGTCGTTTTCTGCGCGCGCACCGTGCATTAATGCATCAGGCAATATCACGCGAAAACCCGCCTTTGCCAGCGTGTAGCCGAAATATGAGTAAATCTCTTTGGAAGACAGAAAACCATGATAGAAAAAAATCGTCGGAAGTTGTTGCTGATACTGTCCGGCTGGCACGGCATGAATGATCTGGATCCCTTCAATATTTTCTTCGTACATCTCAACCATCGTGCTTTCCCCTGTGCATTTAGAAAAAATATCGGCCTCTGTGAGTTTTGACATTCTACGGGTCTGCAAAACGGCGACCACAACCTTTTTCGTATGATTTATAACCCGTTATTCAAAATCCGCATTTTTCAGTTGGCTGACCTTAATTCAAATTCACACATTTATATTTATTTCATTGATTCAGATCAATTTTACATGAAATAAATAGTTACATTTGATCGTTAATCCTTTCCCGTTCTCCGCCGTTAGTGCGCTATCAGAAGCTAACGGGAAAAACCCATGAAAACGGCATCAAAACGCTCATTTCGACGGTGGAGCATAGGCGCAAAACTGGCCAGCATCGCCTCCCTGCTGGTCGGTTCCTTATTTATTATTTTCACTTTGTCACTGACTCACTCCGCCGGAAAGCAGGTCAATGAACTGGCCGTTAACGCCATTTCCGAGCAGGTGACCGGTGTGGTAGACATGATCGAAATGTACAATGCCAGCCTGAATGCGGAAGTGGACAGCTATACGCGTCTGTTCAGCCATTTTCTGCCATCGGATTTCGAACTTGATACTACCAGCCCGATGATGGTGGGCGATCAGTCAGCACCTGTCATAAAAGCAGGCGGTACGCCACTGAATCTGGATAGCAAAATCCCCGATGATTTTCTGGCGCGCACCGGCGCAATTTCCACAGTGTTTGCACGCCGCGGCGATGACTTTATCCGCGTAACCACGTCCCTGAAAAAACAGGACGGCACCCGCGCCATCGGCACCTTGCTCGACAGTAGCAGCCCGGCTTACGCACAGATTATGGCAGGGCAACCTTTCAGCGGACTGGCAACGCTGTTCGGCAAAAAATACATCACCAAATATCAGCCGGTGCGCGATACGCAGGGCAGCGTGATTGGGATTTTATTTGTGGGTGTGGATATCACCCAGGAATATGCTGATATGCGCCAGAAGATCCTGTCCAAACGCATTGGCGAGAAAGGCTATTTCTTTGTGCTGAACAGCGCACCCGGTAAAGATCTCGGTAAATATCTGGTGCACTTCACTGATGAAGGAAAAACGCCAGCGTGGCCTGAAGGCGAACTGCAGCAGGTCATGTCACAGCCAAAAGGCCAGCGTGAATACACTGACGCAACCAGCCAGCATCAGCAATTCATGGTATATGCGAATGTGCCGGCCTGGCATTGGGTGGTGGTCGGCAGTACCGATAAAAACAGCCTGGTGGAACAGGTCAACAGCACGCGTAATCACTTCCTGATGGTGAGCCTGCTGGCGCTGGCATGTTTCGCTGCACTGTTTATCTGGCTGACGCGCAAGCTGGTCAGCCGCCCGCTGAGCGACGTCGTGAGTATTGCACAACAATATGCCAGCGGTGACCTGCGCGCGCGGGCTGAAACCCAGCGTGTTGATGAAATTGGTGCCCTGATGCATGCGATCGACGGCATCGGCCACGGGCTGGAAAAAATTGTCGGTGAAGTCCGGCAGGTTTCCTCTGAAATTATGATGAATACGCAAGGACTTGCGCACGACAGCGAGCAGATTAATCATCAGATCGGCACGCAAGCCAGCAGTCTGGAAGAAACCTCAGCCAGCATGGAGCAGATCACCGCTACCGTACAGAACACGGCGGACAATGCCACACAGGCCACTCAACTGGTGCAACAGACCGACAAAGCGGCCACTGTCGGTGCTGATGCAGTAAATCAGTCGGTTGAGAGCATGGAGGCCATTAAGCACGCCTCAACGCGTATCGCGGATATCACGACCGTCATCGAGGGCATCGCCTTCCAGACCAATATTCTGGCCCTTAACGCCGCCGTAGAAGCCGCCAGAGCCGGTGAGCACGGGCGCGGATTCGCGGTTGTCGCTGCAGAAGTCCGGGCGCTGGCACAGCGCAGTTCAAATGCGGTGAAGGAGATTGAAAATCTGGTCGCGGATTCCCTGAGCAAAGTCGAGGACGGCCACCAGAGTGCAGCCAAAACGCAGGTAAACATGAACGATATTTTGCAGGGTATTCGCCAGGTCAAAGTGCTGATGAGCGATATCGATCTGGCCTCGCACGAGCAGTCGTCCGGTATTTCACAGGTAAACATTGCCATTATGCAGATTGGTAAAGCGACGCAGGAGAACGCCACGCTGGTGGAGAATTCACAGCAAACTGCGGCGGCGCTCAGCGAACAAGGCCGCCATCTCTCACAACTGGTCAGCGTCTTTAAAATTTCCGAACGGTAAGACGTGAATTGCGCGGCAATATACACCGCGCGGACTCGCCAGCACACCGGTGAAAGGGCTACACTTCAGGGTATCGCCCTTTTACCGGATATCACGATGAAATCCCTCCGAATCTCCGCTGCGCTGTTGTTACTGGTTGCGCTAAGCGGTTGCAGTAATCTGATGCAAACCACGCCGGTTCCGCCGCCTGCCGTGACAACCAAAGCGCAGGAAATTACCCGTGCGCAGACTTCCACTCTCACCAAAATTGGCAGCATCACGGTCGATGTGATTGGCAGCCCGATGGATGCCGAAGCAGAAGTGCAGCGCCGCGCCGATGCGGCGGGTGCGCATTACTATGTGATCATGTTTAACAGCGAAACTATTATTCCCGGCCGCTGGTATTCACAGGCCACACTCTACCGCTGATTATTCAGCGCCGATCGCCCGGTTAAGCAACAACTGGCACAAACGTTCCGGCAACAGCGTTTCTCCACGCGGATCAAGCACCAGGCGGCACCAGGCGTCTGCTAGCGGTGGCGACGCAAACTCCAGCATTTGCGTCGCGGTCAGCAGGTTAAATAGCTGACCGGTAAGCCAGCGCCCCTGAGCTTCTTCCGGCCTGCGCAACCGTTGTAAAAACTGGCGCGACGCCCGGTCAAAGACGCGGTTTTGTCCGCGCGCCTGATGCAAAATCTGCTGAACCATTTCCGCGCTGGCAGGCAGTTTTTTCAGCGTGCGCAGCACATCAAGACACATAACGTTTCCCGATCCTTCCCAGATACTGTTGACCGGCATTTCACGGTACAAACGCGGCAACTCGCTGTCTTCGCAATAGCCAATCCCTCCCAGCACTTCCATCGCCTCTGCCACAAACGGCATTCCCTGGCGGCACACTTCGAACTTTGCAGCGGGCGTCATCAGGCGGCATAACAATTTTTCCGCCGGATTATCCTGCGCATCCGACGCCGCAGCCAGACGCATCAGCAACATCGTCTGCCCTTCCAGCAACAGTGCCATCCGGCTCAGCGTCTGGCGCATCAGCGGTTGTTCGATAAGAGGTTTACCAAAAACCTGCCGCTGGAAGGCGTGGTAAAGCGCTACCGACAACGCCCGGCGCATCATAGCGTGGCTGCCCAGCGCGCAGTCAAAGCGCGTATGACCGCCCATTTTCAGGATATGGCGGACGCCCTCGCCTTCTTCGCCCAGCAGCCAGCCGGTGGCATTCTGAAACTCCACTTCGCTGCTGGCGTTCGAACGGTTACCCAGTTTGTCTTTCAGGCGTTCGATGCGGATCGCATTACGCGTTCCGTCTGGCAATACGCGCGGCAGAAAGAAGCAGGACAGTCCGCCATCAGTCTGCGCCAGCACCAGATGCGCATCGCTTTGCGGCACGGAGAAGAACCATTTGTGGCCCACCAGATGATAAGGTTTTCCGCTGCCGCGTCCTTCCAGCGCCGTCGCCCGCGTGGTGTTGCTGAGCACGTCAGAGCCGCCCTGTTTTTCCGTCATGCCCATGCCGATCAGCACGCCTTTCTTCTGATCGCCAGATTGCAGATGCGGATCATAACGGTCAGATAACAGCGGTTTCATCCAGCCACTGAACTCCGGCGGCAGATATTTTTGCAGCAACGGGATCGCGCCAAATGTCATCGTCACCGGGCATAACGTCCCCGCTTCAACCTGACCGTGAAGAATAAAACGCGCCGCACGCGCCACCACCGAACCGATACGCGCATCTTCCTGCCAGGGTAAATTGTGCACGCGGTTGGCGATCAACCCTTGCATCAGCAGATGCCACGCGGGATGGAAACGCACGTCATCAAGACGTTCACCGGTGGTGTCATAACGCAAAAGATCGGGCGGATTGGTATTCGCCAGCCTTCCCAGCTCCAGCGATTCTGCAGAGCCTAACTGTTGCCCGAGGGACGCCAGGACATCGGCATCCCAGCCCGCCTGCTGGCGGGAAACCGCTTCGCGCAACGGGGTGTCGGAAAGGAATAAATTGCTGTTACTCAGTGGCTTGGGTTGATTGAAAACCCGGTGTGTTTCCCAGTCCATCGCCTGCTCCCTGTTAAAAGGATATGGTGTAAGTATGGTAAAAATCGGGGAATTAACAGGCGGACAGATCACAAAGGCAGAAATGCAAACGGGAGCCCTGAGGCTCCCGTTTAATCAGCGGATCAATAAACGACAATCAGCTTTTCTTCAGGCCGCGCTGACGTACCGCTTCGAACAGGCAAACACCGGTGGCTACGGAAACATTCAGGGAAGAGACGCTCCCCGCCATCGGGATGCTGATCAGTTCGTCGCAATGTTCGCGGGTCAGACGGCGCATACCTTCGCCTTCTGCGCCCATCACCAGCGCCATCGGGCCGGTCATTTTACTCTGGAACAGGTCATGATCCGCTTCACCGGCTGTGCCGACGATCCAGACATTATGCTCCTGCAATACGCGCAACGTACGCGCCAGATTGGTCACGTTGATCAACGGCACGTTTTCAGCGGCGCCGCTGGCAACTTTTTTGGCGGTGGCGTTCAGTTTCGCGGAACGGTCGCGCGGAACAATCACCGCATGAACACCCGCCGCATCCGCGGTACGCAAACAGGCACCCAGGTTATGTGGATCCGTTACGCCATCCAGCACCAGCAGGAACGGACAATCGAGGCTTTCCAGCAACGCAGGCAGGTCATTTTCCTGATACTGGCGGCCTTCGCGCACACGCGCAATAATCCCCTGATGCACAGCACCTTCGGATTTCTCATCCAGCCACTGGCGGCTCGCCACCTGGATCACGATACCGCTGGCTTCCAGCTCGTCGATTAGCGGTTTCAGGCGTTTATCGTCACGGCCTTTCAGGATAAAGACTTCCAGAAAGCGTTGCGGATCGTTGTCGAGTAAGGCTTTAACGGAGTGAATACCGTAGATAATTTCGCTCATGATGCTCTTTAAAATAGACTTGCGGACAGCAAGCTGTCCGCAATTTAGTAAGGTTACAGACGATTCTATCATAGAAGAATCGTCAGAAAGGACTAGCTGTCAGACTGCTTTTTCTTCGCGCGCTTGGCTCTGGTGGCCGCCGCAATTTTTGCAGTTTTGTCAGAAGGCTTTTTGGCTTTCTTCGGTTTACCGTCTTTACCCACAGCACTGACCGCTTTCTCTTTCTTCGGTTTGGCTGGTTTTGCGTCATCTTTGCGGAACGCGCTGTCCGGCTCAAAATTCACGTTTTTCTTAGCAGTACGGCGACGGCCAGCATTAGCTGGCGCGGCAGAACGCATGGTACGTTCGCCACTTTTTTTCGCGCGGTCACGCGCGGTTTTGCCTTCACCCCGTGCTTTGCGGGTGCTTGAAACCAGCGCGAAATCGATTTTACGTTCGTCCATATGCACGGCTTCAACACGAATTTCTACCGTATCGCCCAGGCGATAAACCGCACCGGAGGATTCACCCACCAGACGCTGACCGATGTTATCGTAACGGTAATAATCATTGTCGAGCGATGACACGTGCACCAGGCCGTCGATGAACAGATCGTTGAGGCGGACGAAGAAGCCAAAGCCGGTGACACTGGCGATAATGCCGGTGAAGACTTCACCCACATGATCTTGCATGAAGTCGCACTTCAGCCAGTCCGCCACGTTGCGGGTGGCTTCGTCCGCGCGGCGTTCTGCCATCGAACAATGCTCGCCGAGTTGCAACATATCTTCGTAATCACTGTGCCAGCCGCCGGTTGGCGTCCAGCGATCTTTCAACGTGCCGTGCTCTTTCGCCAGCAGATACTTGATCGCGCGGTGCAATGCCAGATCCGGATAACGACGGATTGGCGACGTAAAATGCCCGTAAGAAGGCAATGCCAGACCAAAGTGGCCACGGTTTTCCGGATCGTAAATCGCCTGTTTCATTGAACGCAGCAACATAGTTTGCAGCATTTCGCGGTCAGGACGATCGGCCAGTTCATCCATGATCTGAGCATAATCTTTCGGCTCAGGCTTCATGCCGCCGCCCATCACCAGACCCAATTCACCCAGCACGCTTTTCAGCGCGGAGATATGGTCATCGCTTGGACGGTCATGCACGCGGAACAGCGCCGGTTCGTTATGTTTTTCAACAAAACGCGCCGCAGCAATGTTCGCCATGATCATGCACTCTTCGATCAGTTTGTGGGCATCGTTACGTACGGTCGGTTCGACACGTTCGATACGACGCTCAGCATTGAAGATAAATTTCGCTTCTTCGGTTTCGAACGCGATACCGCCACGTTCTGCACGCGCCTGATCCAGCACTTTGTACATGGTGTGCAGTTCAAGCAGATGCTTAACCAGCGGCGAATATTGCTCGCGCAGTTCCGGGTCGCCTTCGATGATGCGCCAGACTTTGTTGTATGTCAGACGCGCGTGAGAGCTCATCACGGCTTCGTAGAATTTAGAGCTGGTCAGTTTGCCCTGCGCGGAGATAGTCATCTCACAGACCATACACAGGCGGTCTACCTGCGGGTTCAGCGAACACAGGCCATTAGACAGCACTTCCGGCAGCATCGGCACAACCTGTGACGGGAAATACACCGACGTAGCGCGGCTGCGGGCTTCATCGTCCAGCGCGGTGCCGTGACGGACGTAATAGCTCACGTCGGCGATTGCCACCCACAGGCGCCAGCCACCACCACGTTTTTTCTCACAGTACACGGCGTCATCGAAGTCACGGGCATCTTCACCATCAATGGTGACCAGCGGCAGATTGCGTAAATCCACGCGACCTTTTTTCGCTTCTTCCGGCACCTGTTCGCTCAGGTCTTCGACCTGTTTGAGAACCTGTGGCGGCCAGACGTGCGGGATTTCATGGGTACGCAGGGCGATATCTACCGCCATACTGGTGCCCATTTTATCGCCGAGGACTTCAACGATTTTACCGACCGCTTTGGTACGGCGGGTCGGACGCTGTGTCAGCTCGACCACCACCATATATCCCATGCGTGCGCCGTTAATGGCATCGGCCGGGATCAGAATATCAAAGCTTAGACGACTGTCGTCGGGTACCACAAAACCGGCACCCGCATCGGTAAAGTAACGGCCCACAATCTGGCTCATTTTAGGCACCAGAACACGCACGATGCGCGCTTCACGGCGGCCTTTACGGTCGGTTCCAACTGGTTGTGCCAGGACCACGTCACCGTGGATGCACATTTTCATTTGTTCAGCAGACAAATACACATCGTCTTTCTTCACGCCTTCCAGGCGCAGGAAACCGTAACCATCACGATGGCCGATAACCGTGCCTTTAAGCAAGTCCAGACGCTCCGGCAGCGCGTAGCACTGGCGGCGGGTAAAGACTAACTGGCCGTCACGCTCCATGGCGCGCAAACGGCGACGCAGGGCTTCCAGCGCTTCTTCTCCGGAAAGATTCAGTTCGTTACCAATTTCTTCCCGGCTGGCTGGGGTTTCACGTTTCGCGAGATGTTCCAGAATAAATTCACGGCTGGGAATAGGTGATTCGTATTTTTCTGCTTCTCGTTCCAGGAATGGATCTTGTGACATAGCGGTTCCTCCGTTGTCATCAGCAGTTTGTTGAAAGTCTTTCATTCAACAAGCAATAATTTATAGAGCGTTGAGTTGTCTTTGACCATATCGGCCAGAGTGTACTGATTCAGCTCATCAAGAAAATGTTCTACAGCAGTGTGCAGGACTTGTTTTAGTCGGCATGCAGGCGTGATGTGACAAAAGTCGCTGGCGCAATTGACCAGCGAAAGAGGTTCCAGTTCGCGCACCACGTCGCCAATGCGAATGGTCTCTGCGGGCTTGCCCAGTTTAATACCTCCGTTCTTTCCGCGAACGGCAGTGACCAGACCAGCACGGCTCAACTGATTAATGATTTTCACCATGTGGTTGCGCGATACACCGTAAACCTCGGTGACCTGCGAAATGTTGGTCATCTGATCGTCAGGCAACGAAGCCATATAAATCAACGCTCTCAAACCATAATCAGTAAAACTCGTTAACTGCACACATACCTCTGGGTAGCTATTACCCGGTCTTTCCACACCAGCAATGACAACAGGGTGAAGATGATTGTTTATTATGACACTTTGATGATAAACCAGCCGCGAACTTTGCAGCTAATCATTTAGATAGTGGATGGTTTATGGAAAGTAAACAAGTGAAGGGATTCAGAAAAAAATAAACCGGGCAATTTTGCCCGGTTATGACGTTTTTACACAATCAGCTCTGACTGTTATGCATCAAACGGGTCACGCAGAATCATCGTTTCGCTACGATCCGGGCCAGTAGAGATAATATCAACCGGCACTTCAGTCAGCTCTTCGATACGCTTGATATAGTTAAGCGCTGCCTGCGGCAGGTTTTCGACTTCTTTCACCCCAAAGGTGGTTTCGGTCCAGCCGGGCATGATTTCGTAGATTGGCTCGATACCTTCCCAGCCTTCAGCAGCCAGCGGTGTAGTCGTCATTTCACGGCCATCAGGCATGCGGTAACCGACACACAGCTTCACTTCTTTCAGACCGTCCAGCACATCCAGTTTAGTCAGACAAAAACCAGACAGGGAGTTGATCTGCACAGAACGACGTACAGCCACGATGTCCAGCCAGCCACAACGACGGCTACGGCCAGTGGTCGCGCCAAACTCGTTACCTTGCTTGCGCAGGAACTCGCCGGTTTCATCAAACAGTTCAGTCGGGAACGGACCTGCACCCACGCGGGTAGAGTAGGCTTTCACGATGCCGAGCACATAATCAACATAACGTGGACCAATACCTGAACCGGTAGCAACGCCGCCAGCAGTGGTGTTGGAAGAGGTTACGTACGGATAAGTCCCGTGGTCGATGTCCAGAAGCGTACCTTGCGCGCCTTCGAACATGATCAGATCGCCACGCTTACGCGCGCCATCCAGCAGCTCAGAGACGTCAACAACCATTGCGGTCAGGATGTCGGCAATCGCCATCACATCATCCAACGTTTTCTGGAAATCAACGGCTTCTACTTTGTAGTAGTTCACCAGCTGGAAGTTATGGTATTCGATGATTTCTTTCAGCTTGATAGCGAAAGTTTCTTTGTTGAAGAGATCGCCTACGCGCAGACCGCGACGGGCTACTTTATCTTCATAAGCCGGGCCGATGCCACGACCGGTGGTGCCGATCGCTTTATCGCCACGCGCTTTTTCGCGCGCCATGTCGAGTGCGACATGATAAGGCAGGATCAGCGGGCAAGCTTCAGACAGTAACAGACGTTCGCGTACAGGGATGCCACGAGCTTCAAGTTCGCCCATTTCTTTCATCAACGCGTCAGGCGCCAGTACAACACCGTTGCCGATGATGCTGGTCACGTTTTCACGCAGAATGCCAGAAGGAATTAAATGAAGAACGGTTTTTTCACCGTTGATAACCAGAGTGTGACCGGCGTTGTGACCGCCCTGATAGCGCACAACATATTTAGCCCGTTCAGTAAGCAGGTCTACGACCTTGCCTTTCCCTTCATCACCCCATTGAGTGCCGAGTACGACGACGTTCTTACCCATCTCAAGAATCACCAGGTTGCTTAAAAAAGGATTCTAACATCTCATTCTGTGCTTTCCAGCACTTTTAGCACACGTTTGCGGGAAAAATTTTAATTGCGTGCTACCGGTCTCAGCGAGACGTGACAAGCCCGGCGTAACAAACCCTCATCCACCCAGACGACTACGCAACATGTAGTAAATTACGAAGCCTGCGACCACAAGACCCCCACCAAAACGGCGTAAAACCGTGTCCGGAAGATTCGCCAGCGAGAGGATCATTTTTCGCCATGTTTTTGGATAAAGCATCGGCCCCAGGCCTTCAAGAACCAAAACTAATGCCAGCGCCAGCCAGATTGTCGCATTCATGATGAATCGTTCTCATTGCACCCCTTCCCTAAAAGAAAGAAGGATTTCAGAAAAGACAAAAGGCCCCTGAAGGGCCTTTTGGAAATTGCAGAAGCAATTATTTATTTTTTTCAGGTGACTTCATAAAGCGGAAGAAATCGCTGTCAGGGCTTAACACCATGACGTCGTTGCCGCTCTTAAAGCTGGCCTCGTAAGCACGCAGGCTACGGATGAATGCGTAGAAGTCAGGATCCTGGCTGAACGCATCAGCAAACAGTTTCGCCGCTTCGGCATCTCCTTCACCGCGGGTGATACGGGCAGTACGCTCTGCTTCAGCAACGGTACGGGTTCTTTCGTAATCCGCAGCAGCCTGAATTTTGGTCGCCTCTTCTTTACCCTGAGAGATGTGACGCAATGCCACCGCATTACGCTCAGCACGCATACGATCGTAAATCGCGCTGGACACTTCTTCCGGCAAGTTGATTTGTTTCAGACGTACATCCACCACTTCGATCCCCAATGCCGCCATGCTGTTCGGGTTCACCGCAGGTTGTTTACCTTTGGTTTCCTGCTCAACACGTTTTGCTGCAGAGGCAATCGCATCATCGGCTTCTGTTGTCGCTTCAGGCTCATCGCCTACGCTACCGGTGTTCAGGGCATCACGCACATCCAGCGTCAGACGGCCACGGGAATCGGTCACGATATCTTTCACATCAAGACGACCAATTTCAGAACGCAGACGGTCACTGAATTTACGTTTCAGCAGAATTTCTGCCTGAGATACATCACCACCGCCTGTTGCCAGGTAGTAGCGGCTGAAATCACTGATACGCCATTTCAGGTAAGAATCGACGATTAAGTCTTTCTTCTCGCTGGTGACGAAGCGGTCAGCCTGGTTATCCATGGTCTGGATACGCGCGTCGAGCATTTTAATGGATTCCACGAATGGAACTTTAAAATGCAGGCCCGGCGCATACACCAGCGGTTTATTATCGCTGTCACGCAGGACTTTACCAAAGCGCAGCACAATACCGCGCTGACCTTCCTGAACAACAAACAGTGAAGCATAAAGCGCCACCAGCACCACAACGACGATAAGTAAAAATGACTTACGCATTGTTATTCTCTCCCTACGCGAAGTGTATCGTCACGCTGTGCATTTGCACGGCGCTGGTCCATGACACTGCCAGACGAACGGGAACTGCTGTTATCGGCACTGCTTTTACTGTTACTGCTGGTTAAACCTGGAACGGAAGGCAACAAACCTGTTTCATCATTTTTGCTGGTGTCGTTGGCTGCTGCGTTATTTCCACGCAGCATTTGATCCAGCGGCAAGACCATCAGGTTATTCCCTTTATCACTCACCAGCACTTTACGGGTGTGGCTGAGGACTTTTTCCATGGTTTCGATATACAGACGCTCGCGGGTAATTTCCGGCGCGGCTTTATATTCAGGTAACAGTTTGGAGAAACGGGCCACTTCACCCTGCGCTTCCAGAACCGTACGATCTTTATAGGCTTTAGCATCTTCCAGTAAGCGCTGTGCTTCACCGTTTGCCAGAGGCTGAATCTGGTTCGCGTAAGCTTCTGCTTCACGAATAGACTGTTGTTCTCTTTCACGGGCGGCGATCGCGTTATCGAAGGAAGCTTTCACTTCTTCCGGCGGACGCGCGGTCTGGAAGTTGACGTCCTGAATGGTAATACCCATTTTGTACGGACGAATAGTTTCTTCCAGTACACGCTGGGTATCGCTACGCACGGTAGTACGGCCTTCCGTCAGGATTTTATCCATCGTGTATTTGCCGATAACGCCACGTAATGCGCTGTCAGTCGCCTGGCTCAGGCTGTCGTCAGGGTTGGCGACGCTGAACAGATAAGCTTCAGGATCCGTCACGCGATACTGCACGTTCATTTCAACGCGCACAACGTTCTCATCAGACGTCAGCATTACACCAGACGCAGCAAGTTCACGTACCGATTCTACGTTTACTGCACGAACTTGATCGATGAAGGTCGGTTTCCAGTTCAGGCCAGGCTCAACCAGATGGCTGAACTTACCAAAACGGGTCACAACGCCACGCTCGGCTTCTTTAATGGTATAGAAACCCGTTGCTGCCCAGATCACCACCACCGCTGCGACCGCGATGCCAACAATCCGGCCACCACTCATCCCATGACCGGAACCCGTTGGTGCGCCATTGTTGCTGTTATTGTTGTTGCCTGAACCTTTTCCACCGAAGCCCCCCAGCTTTTTGCTGAGCTTACGGAAGATATCATCCAGATCAGGTGGCCCCTGATTGCGGCCGCCTTTGTTGTCGTTATTTCCACCAGAATTTCCACCAGAGTTGCCGCTATTATTATTGCTGCTGCCCCAGGGGTCGCGGTCCTGTCCGTTATTACCGGGCTGATTCCACGCCATGTTATAGCTCCATTATTCTATGATTGGTGTTCTTCAGGCCAAATCAGACAGACTCTGGTTGCGGACATAGCTTTCCAGTTCCTGCTCTTGTTTGCAGAGGCGACGCCAGTCAACGATGGGCATTCGCACCATCAGACCAATACTGCCATCCTCTTCAATCCATTCTTTTTCAATGGCCTGAAGCTGGTAAAAACGGCTACGAAGTCGGCCTGCTTCCGGCGGTAAGCACAATTCATGCTGCGCAATCTCGCCAGAGAGTCGCTCCGTTAATGCCTGGAAAAGCAACGGAATACCTTCACCTGTCACGGCTGAGAGCCAGACCCTGACCGGCAAATTCTCCTCGTTGCGGTCGATACGCGGAACAAAGTCATCCAGCATATCTATTTTGTTCATCACTAACAGCGCAGGAATTTCATCTGCTTCGATCTCTGCCAGCACCGTATTCACCGCGTCAATATTTTCCTGAACACGGATGTCCGCTGCATCAATCACATGGAGTAACAGAGATGCCTGTCGGGTTTCCTGCAACGTTGCTTTAAAAGCCGCAACCAAATCATGGGGCAGGTGACGAATAAACCCTACGGTGTCCGCCAAAACCGTCTCCCCGACATCTGCCACTATAATACGGCGCAGCGTAGGATCCAGCGTAGCAAACAACTGATTGGCCACGTAGACATCGGCCTGAGTAATACGGTTAAAGAGTGTGGATTTCCCGGCGTTGGTATACCCAACCAAAGACACCGTCGGAATATCCGCACGAACGCGTGAACGACGCCCCTGTTCACGCTGCTTAGCCACTTTTTCAAGACGGCTGAGGATCAAAGTGATTCTGTCCCGCAACAAACGGCGGTCAGTTTCGAGCTGGGTTTCACCTGGGCCACGCGCGCCAATGCCGCCGCCCTGCCGCTCAAGGTGCGTCCAGCCGCGAACCAGTCGGGTAGCAATGTGGCGTAATTGCGCCAGTTCTACTTGTAACTTACCTTCATGTGTTCGGGCCCGCTGGGCAAAAATATCTAATATCAATCCGGTGCGGTCGACAACTCGACATTCGCATAAGGCTTCCAGGTTTCTTTCCTGGCCGGGAGACAAGGCGTGATCAAACAGGATGACAGAGGCGCCCGTTGCTTTGACGGCATCTGCGATTTCTTGGGCCTTTCCTTCACCGACAAAGTATTTTGGGTGCGGTGCCTTGCGGCTCCCGGTGACGACTTGCAACGCCTCTACACCTGCAGAAGATACCAGCGATTCAAATTCGCTCAGGTCTTCCGTGTCTTTGTCCTGCGAGAAATAGATATGAACCAGTACGGCCTGCTCACCGGCTTCATAACGGTCAAACAAGCTTGCGACCTCTCATTTGGGAAAAATTCGCCAGCCGGGGGTGCATAAGCATAATCGGAATACTTATGAACCCCTTCGTGGTTGACCAACGTTGCGCTTTATTCAGCGTCATCGTTTTCCTGCTGCGGCTGTTGCGCAGACGGAGTGCTACCTTGGTGATAATTGTTGGTGCTGCCCGAACCTGGATTATTGCTATGGTGTGACACCGGGCGGGAAGGCACTACGGTGGAGATAGCGTGTTTATACACCATCTGGCTAACCGTATTTTTTAACAGAATGACAAACTGGTCAAAAGACTCAATCTGGCCTTGCAGCTTAATACCATTCACCAAGTAAATAGAAACCGGAACACGTTCACGACGCAATGCGTTCAGGAACGGATCTTGCAAAGATTGCCCCTTAGCCATTCTATCTTTTCCTTATTAGTTTGTTGTTTGTAACTTTGAGCCTATCGGCTCGAAAATAAATCACATAAAAAATTTGCGCGCTGAGTACTGATCAATTGTACACAATCACCCAACCTATGCACTAACAACCTGAATTACACGGTTTAAGGCCTCTTCTGGCTTCTCAGAATCGAGCCATTCGACACTCTCCCAACCTCGCAACCAGGTCATCTGACGTTTGGCCAGCTGTCGTGTCGCGCAAACACCACGATAAACCATTTCATCGTAATCGAATTCACCAGACAAATATGACCACATCTGGCGATAACCCACACAACGAATGGAAGGCAAATCTGTATGCAAATCGCCCCGGGCTATCAGCGTTCTGACTTCGTCTTCAAAACCATTGGACAACATCTGACTAAAACGTTCCTCGATCCGCGCATGTAATAATTCCCGGCGGGTCGGCGCAATCGCAAACTGATGTACGCGATAGGGTAATGTTTCACCCGAAATTTTAGTCAGTTCCGTTAAAGTTTTACCCGAAATAAAAAAAACTTCCAGTGCTCTGGACAGTCTCTGCGGATCATTCGGATGAATTCGCATAGCCGCAACGGGATCTATTTTGCGCAACTGGTCATGTAACGCCTCCCAACCCTGTTCTGCAGCCTGCTTTTCGATACGCTCGCGCACGACAGGATCAGCAGGTGGCAAAGGGGAAAGACCTTCAAGCAATGCCTTGAAATAAAGCATAGTCCCACCTACCAATAACGGGATCTTATTGCGCGAGGTTATTTCTGCCATTTCGCGTAATGCGTCTCGACGAAAGTCAGCCGCCGAATAAGCCACCGTCGGGTCAAGAATATTAATCAACCGGTGCGGTGCTTCAGCCAGCTCTTCTGCCGTGGGTTTCGCCGTGCCAATATCCATCCCGCGATAAATCAGGGCGGAATCGACACTGATAAGCTCGACAGGCAGGTGTTTCAGCAGCGACATCGCCAATGCTGTTTTACCTGAGGCGGTCGGCCCCATAATAAAGATTGCCGGGGGAAGTGCGTTGTTTTCAGAATCAGTCATGCTTAAAAGCCGCCAGCGCGGACTGTAAATCAAGAGGTTGCAGAAGGCCGGACGGGGGCGATTTCACCAATTGCGGGCAAAGACGCTCAACATCCGTGAGTAATTGTATGGCTTGCGAAATCGTCCAGACCTCATGCTCGCAGCCGCAGTGGCGGGCAAACCACATAGCTACCGCATCAGAAGTCACCTCCTGCTGAACAGCAAGGTAACCTAACAGATCAGGTATCAACTTTTGTAAATTTTGTTGGCGTAATGGTAAAGGTACCGCGCGAACCGTCACACGCTGTGACTCACTGAGCATTTCTAAACCAAAATGCTGTAATAACGCCTGATGGCGCGCCAGCACGGCGGTCTCTTCTTTCTGCATTGTCAGCTTCAGCGGAATTAATAACGGCTGCGGCCGCAATCCTTCTTCGGGTGGTGTCAGCTGCGCCCATTTCAGCCAGCGATCGGCCACCGGTAACGCCAGCAACACCAGTTGTTTGCCGCGCTCAAGTAACGCATATTCCGCGGAACATACCGTCAGAACGCGCCCGAAACTCTGGCTGTGCGATTCCAGCGCCGGTTCCGTCAGTGTACGGGCCACTGAAACGGCGGGCTTAGCGGGCTGTGCCACAGCAGGTGCCGGTTCCTGTAAGGAAAACGACTCCGGCGCGGGCTGCAACAAACGTCCGTAAGCTTTGCTTTCTGAAGGATTGTAAGCAGGTTCCGTGCTGCGATAAGCAGATTCACGTGGCTGGCTGGCGCGGGCAGTTTGAGGAAACACATTTTCGCGCGGGGAATTGTTTTCCCGCGATGCCGGCACTTTGCGTTCTGCCGGCTGCGAGAAATGATTGCCACCCGCCGCCTGACGATTTTCCTGCTGCCAGCGCGGCGTATCTTCCTGAAGCTGTGGCTCGTCAAGAACGGGTGCCCCGGCCTGCTGCAATACGGACATCACCGCCTGATAAATAAAATCATGTACCAGCCGCGACTGATGGAAACGCACCTCGTGTTTTGCCGGATGCACATTCACATCCACCTGATGCGGATCGACATCCAGATAAAGCACATACGCGGGCTGCTGATCATCTTTGAGCTGATCCTGATACGCCTGGCGGATCGCGTGATTAATCAGGCGATCTTTCATCATGCGGTTGTTCACATAGCAATACTGCATATCTGTCAGACTGCGCGAACCCGCCGGATCGGCGACCCAGCCACGGATCGCCAGATCACCGTGGCTCCATTCCACTTCCAGTGCGTGCTCGACAAACGCCGGGCTACAAATACTGGCCAGACGGCGGGAGAACTGTGAACGGTCTTTCACCGCGCGATACTGACGGATGAGTTTGCCGTTGTGGCTGAGATTGACGGAAACGTCAAAGCGCGCCAGCGCAATTCGCCGGACAACTTCATCGATATGGGTGAATTCGGTTTTCTCAGTACGCATGAATTTACGGCGGGCGGGCGTATTGTAAAACAGATCCAGCACTTCAACCGTCGAGCCTTGCGGATGCGCCGCCGGTTTGATCGTCACCGCCATATCCCGTCCTTCGGCATAGGCCTGCCAGGCTTCATTCTGCTCTGCGGTGCGCGATGTCAGAATCAGGCGCGATACCGAGCTGATACTGGCCAGCGCTTCGCCACGAAATCCGAGGCTCAGGATTGCTTCCAGATCATCAAGACAGGTGATTTTACTGGTGGCATGACGTGCCAGCGCCAGCGCCAGATCGTCTTTGCCAATCCCGCAGCCGTTGTCGCGAATGCGGATAAGCTTGGCGCCACCGCGATCGATATCAATATCAATACGCGTCGCGCCCGCATCAAGGCTGTTTTCCACCAGTTCCTTCACCACGGAAGCCGGTCTTTCGACAACTTCGCCCGCTGCTATCTGGTTAGCAAGTTGCGGCGGCAGTACCTTGATCGGCATAGCGGCTCCTGTGGCAGACGGTTATTCCCGCCTATGACTGTGGAATAGTTAAGGTTTGGCCGAGCTGTACCTCGCCAGACTTCATATGATTTGCGGTTCTGATGTCGTTCATGCTGACACCATATTTACTGGCGATCGCCGACAGCGTATCGCCGCGTTTCACTTTATGTTTCGCGGGTTTCTTCGCCGTTTTTGCTGTCGAATCCGGTGCTGCGGCTATTGAAGATGTGCGGGTTCCCGCAGGGACTTTCAATCGCTGGCCGACCCAGACGCCGTCTTTTTTCAACTTATTGAGGTCGCGCAGTGCCGCATTTGTCGTGCCATAGCTGTTCGCGATCCCGGTCAGGGTTTCACCCCGTGTCACTTTATGGATCTGCGTGGCACCGGCTGCCCCGGCAGTCACTTCAATCGGACCCGGTTGACTCACGGCAGAGCGGGTTGTCGCACTACTGTCTGCCGCCGCTGCTGATGAGGCCAGCAGCGGACGGTTTTCGACCTTTGGGCCGTTTTGTATCGGATGCGACTGGAAATAATTACGCAGGCCGATGTGGATAGCCCTCGCAATTTTATCCTGGTACGCGCTGCTGCCCAGCAGCCGCTCCTCAGTTGAATTACTGATAAAGCCGGTTTCCACCAGCAGGGAAGGAATATCCGGCGAACGCAACACGCCTAAACTGGCGTGCTCAGGCTTCGCTTTATGCAAAGAGCCAACGGATCGCAGTTCGCGCAGAACACGGGTCGCGACGTCATAACCCACACGTTGTGAATGACCGAACTGTAAATCCAGCACTGCCTGACTGAGATACGGGTCTGAAGCGGTATTCGCCAGCACATCCCCGGCGCCGCCGAGCAGTTCTGATTGTTTCTCGTGCTGCTCCAGCCAGTTACCCATTTCGCTGTTAGCACGACGGTTCGACAGCACCCAGACTGATGCACCACGCGCGCTGCGGCTTGGCGCGGCATCTGCGTGAATGGAAACCAGCACATTAGCGTTTTTCTTACGCGCCACATCGGAACGTCCCATGACGGAAATAAAGTAATCACCGTCGCGGGTCAAGACCGGCTGGAACATCGGGTCGGCATTCAGAATCGCCTGTAATTTACGGGCGATAGAGATGGTGACATTTTTTTCTTTCAGCCCGCCCGCGCCAATTGCGCCCGGATCCTGCCCGCCATGACCGGCGTCAATCGCGACAATTATCCTGCTGTCACTGGTCGACACGGTAGAAGAGCGTGAGTTATCCGGCGCCACCGTAGTAGCTACGACTTTAGTCTGATCATTGGTAAACGGGTTTGATTTTTCGGAAGGCGTAATCATTTTGCCCGCATTTGGCGATGGCGTGTTGGTCGCCACGGCAACCGGTGCACGCTGACGTGCCGGAGCAGAGGCGTTCATGGTCAGCACCACGGTGTACTGGCCGCCGTCTTTTTGTTTAGTGGCGTTGGTTCTGACTTTCTGATTCAGTTCAAATACCAGACGCTGACTCTGCGCATTGGGCGGCGTACTGGCACGCACACGCGTCACCAGATTCTGACCGTTGAAATTCAACGGCAAGCCTTTCATCACGCCGTCCTGACGGATATCCATCACTACGCGTTCAGGGTTGTGCAGAGGGAAAAAAGAGTAATCCGGTGAGCCATCAAATGTAATCGTAACGGTAGATTGCGTGGCACCGTTGGAAACATTGATGTTTTTCATGCCTGCTGCAAAAACCGGTGAGGCGAGCACAGCAAACAATATCAGCGTCGATAACAACATCGCGGCTGAAATATAAAGAGAGGTAAAACGTGAGTTCATCGCGTGATCATCCTTGCTGTTGAACACGATGCAGCAATTTTATGCCAGATTCAGAAACCGCCACCAGCTTCGCGGTGCGACCGGTCAGGGAATAATCCAGCGTCAGTTCAATATCCGGTTCTGGCAACACACCTGCCCCCTGCTGTGGCCATTCCACCAGACAAATAGCGTCCTGTGCGAAATAATCGCGGATCCCCATAAACTCCAGTTCTTCCGGATCAGCAAGGCGATATAAATCAAAATGATACACGGCAATCTTTTCCAGCTGATAAGGCTCAACCAGCGTGTAGGTCGGGCTTTTCACATTGCCCTGATGCCCTAATGCCTGAAGAAATCCCCGGCTAAAGGTTGTTTTACCGGCTCCCAGATCGCCATAAAGATGGATAACCGTTGAACCTTCACAGGCTTTCGCCAGGGAAGCACCTAGTTGCAACGTTGCCGCTTCGTCGGGTAAAGAGATATTAAGTTGATTCATTCAGTGATATCTATTTCTTCAGGTCTGGATTAACTAACGGGGCAATCACCGCTAAAAGATCAGTTGCCAGCATACCGCGCGTTCCCTGCCGGTGGGCAATTTCGTCTGCGGCAGCACCATGCACTACTGAGCCCGCGCAGGCCGCATCATAACTATTCAGTTTCTGAGCCAGCAGGCCGCCGATAATACCAGAAAGTACGTCGCCCATGCCGCCGGATGCCATACCGGCATTGCCGACATCCGCGACCGCCATCTCGCCACGCTCACTGGCAATCAGAGTGCCGGCACCTTTGAGCACCACCACGCCGCCATATCGCTCCGTGAGTTTCTTCGCTGAAAGTAAGCGGTCACTTTCAATTTCGTTCACGCTGCAACCTAGCAAACGTGCCGCTTCGCCCGGATGGGGCGTCAGCACACGATTTTGCCGTTTCCGCGGATTGATTGCCAGCAGGTTAAGCGCATCAGCGTCCCATAAGGCCGGTTTATCCCAATTTTCTGCGCGTTCTACCGCCTGTTTGCCCCATTCTTTCTGACCCAGACCGGGGCCGATAACTAACACATCCGCCCATTCAAGCCCTTCATCGAGCGACTCTGCGGTGAGTTCTTCCACCATCAGCTCAGGTCTCGCGGTCAGTAACGGTCCGGTATTTTCTTTGTGAGTGAGTACTCGCACCAGTCCGGCCCCGCTTCGCAACGCGGCTTCCGAAGCCATGCGGATCGCCCCCGCAAAACCGGTATCGCCGCCCACTACCAGCAAACGCCCGTGTTCGCCCTTGTGAGAACAAGGGCGACGCGGGTGCAGCCATGCGCCTAATTGTGACGCATCCAACCGTTGTAAGGGAGCAAGATGCCCGCCCAGCCAGCTTTCCAGCCCCAGCGCATCGCAGTGTAATTTGCCGGTGTAGTCGCGCGCCTGCCCGGTCAGTAAACCGGGTTTCAGGGCGATGAAACTGATCGTATGCGAGGCGTGAACCGCCTTCCCCGCAGTCTGACCCGTTTGCGCATCAAGACCGGAAGGGATATCTAAAGAGATGACAGGCAAAGACGCCGAGTTAATGGCTTCAATCAGCCCGTCATAAGGTGCTCGCGGCGCGGAAGATAAACCGGTGCCAAGCAAACCATCGATAATCAGATCAGCGTTCTGCGGCCATGCAAAGTCCGCAGGGTTAACCGTGCCGCCGCTTTTCAGCCAATCCTGCCGCGCTGTTTCTGCCTCTTCTGGCAGCGACTTACTGCCTGCCACGGCCAGCAGCGTCACGCTTATGCCTGCAGTTTTCGCCAGACGCGCAACTTCAAAACCGTCACCACCGTTATTACCGTGGCCACACAAAATCAGCCAGTGGCGGGTTTGCGGAAACTCACGCTGCGCCAGTAAAAAAGCGGCTTTTGCCGCACGTTGCTTCAGTGTAAACAGAGAAATCCCCGTTTCCTGCGCCGCCTGGCGTTCAGCCTGTCGCAGCCAGTCAGCAGAAAACACAGAATGTGGTAAACTCGCCTCGTTTCGTTTTTCACGTTGGTTCGTCATGACACTCCCTCTCGATCTCGTTCAACTGGCTCAACATATCAAGCAATGGGGCCAATCGCTAGGCTTCCAGCAAGTTGGCATCTGCGATACAGACTTATCTGCCGAAGAGCCTAAACTGCAAGACTGGCTTGATAAACAATATCATGGCGAGATGGAATGGATGGCGCGCCACGGCATGTTACGCGCACGGCCGCATGAACTTCTGCCCGGCACATTGCGGGTGATCAGCGTGCGCATGAATTATTTACCCGCCAAAGCGGCCTTTGCCAAAATCCTGAATAATCCGCAACTCGGCTACGTCAGCCGCTATGCCCTTGGACGTGACTATCACAAAGTCTTGCGCCAGCGCCTGAAAAAACTTGGCGATATGATTCAGGCGCATTGTACTGAACATGCTGATCAGACCGTCACCTTTCGCCCTTTTGTCGATTCCGCCCCCGTGATGGAACGCCCGCTGGCGGCGAAAGCCGGTCTTGGCTGGGTTGGTAAACACTCACTCATTCTTAACCGTGAATCCGGTTCATGGTTCTTTCTTGGCGAACTACTGATTGATTTGCCCCTGCCTGTCGATCAGCCGCAGGAAGAGAAATGCGGAAAGTGCGTGGCCTGCATCACCACTTGCCCGACCGGTGCCATTGTTGCGCCTTATACCGTCGATGCCCGCCGCTGTATTTCCTATCTGACCATTGAGCTGGAAGGCGCAATACCGGAAGAATTCCGCGCGCTGATGGGTAACCGTATCTACGGCTGCGATGATTGCCAGCTGATTTGCCCCTGGAATCGCTATTCGCAACTGACGGATGAAGAAGATTTCAGCCCGCGCGCCGCGCTGCATGCACCAGAGCTGATTGAATTGTTTAGCTGGGCGGAAGAAAAATTTTTGCGTATCACGGAAGGTTCGCCGATCCGGCGTATCGGACATCTGCGCTGGCTGCGCAATATTGCAGTGGCGCTGGGCAATGCGCCCTATTCGGAAGACGTGCTTAATGCCTTACAGTCGCGGGAAGGGGAAAATGCGTTGCTGGATGAACATATCAGTTGGGCAATCGCACAGCAGACAGAAAGAAGGAATGAACATCGGATAGAAGTGCAAACTTCACAGCAAAAACGCCTGATCCGCGCAGTGGAAAAGGGTTTGCCAAGGGATGCATAACCATTCCCCAAAGCAATGCATTAGAAAAGCAATATTTTCTGTGCATAAAAATAAAAATGCTTTGCCAATCAAGTGCAAAAAAAAGAGCAAGTGATCGTCATAACGTTTCTTTATAAATTTATATTGATTTAAATCAACAAGTTATATTTTGGCAATATGGCGGGCGCAAAAAACAGACAGTGTAAAAAAACAACTAAACCTGTGGATAAGTCTGTTTAAAACATTACTACAAATCGTGTAATGATCACGTCATTTATGCACAGAAAATGCAGGAAGAAAGCGTTAAGAAATGATTTTGAACTGAAGAAGAAAACTGGAGCGGGAAACGAGACTCGAACTCGCGACCCCGACCTTGGCAAGGTCGTGCTCTACCAACTGAGCTATTCCCGCATTGAGATGTCTGACATCTGCTGTACTGGCATTTGCTATAAATGTACAGCCTTTGAAACTTTGGAGCGGGAAACGAGACTCGAACTCGCGACCCCGACCTTGGCAAGGTCGTGCTCTACCAACTGAGCTATTCCCGCGTCGCATGGCACTGCTTTTTACGGCTTAGATCTTTGAATCTACGTAACTTAAAAATTTGGAGCGGGAAACGAGACTCGAACTCGCGACCCCGACCTTGGCAAGGTCGTGCTCTACCAACTGAGCTATTCCCGCTCTGCGCACTCAACGAAATTCTTCATCGGTACGGGGTGCGCATTATACGAGAAATCCTTTTAGCCGCAAGCCCCTGAAAGCAAAAAAATGAATTTTTCGTTCAAGTGTCGATTAAAACATCAAAGAGATGAATTAATCAGCGAAACACGGTGATTTCGTGCTCCGCAGCGCAATAAAAAAGATTTCAGTTATTCTGGAGATTAATAAAATGTTCGCGGTAGTAGGCTAATTCAGCGACGGATTCACGGATATCATCCAGGGCCTGATGGGTATTTTGCTTTTTAAAACCTGCCAGCACTTCCGGCTTCCAGCGACGCGCCAGTTCTTTCAGCGTGCTGACATCCAGGTAACGGTAATGGAAATACTCTTCCAGCTCCGGCATATACTTAAACAGGAAACGTCGGTCCTGCCCGACGCTGTTGCCGCAAATCGGCGATTTCCCCGCCGGAACCCACTCGCGCAGGAACTCGATAGTTTTTTGCTGGGCTGCATTGTCATCAAACGGGCTGGCTTTGACGCGATCCACCAGACCGCTGCCGGTGTGCGTACGCACATTCCAGTCATCCATCAGCGCCAGCTGAGCATCAGACTGATGCACCGCCATCACCGGCCCTTCGGCCAGAATGTTCAGATGCGCGTCAGTCACCAGCGTGGCAATCTCAATAATGCGGTCACGTTCAGGATCCAGACCGGTCATTTCCAGGTCGATCCAAATTAAGTTCGAGTCATTTGAAGCCATGATGTGTCCTGTTACAAAGTAGAGAGTTGACGGAGATCTCCGTCATTCGGGCAATTACTATAAAATAGCTGGTATCATAGTCGTTTTGGTCGCACCGAGCGATTAAAGCCAGTCAAGTGAGGCGCAGTGACTAAGTCAAAACTGTCTAAAGGGCAACAACGTCGCGTTCAGACTAACCATCAGCGTCGTCTGACACAGACCGACAAACGAAAAGAGCTGGACGATTCTCTGCATGGCGAACCGCAGGACGGCGTTGTCATCAGCCGTTTCGGGATGCATGCGGACGTTGAAGCGGCCGACGGCAGCCAGCACCGTTGCAATATCCGCCGTACCATCCGTTCTCTGGTCACCGGTGACCGCGTTGTATGGCGCGCCGGGGAAAATACCAGTGTGAAAGGTATCGTCGAGGCGGTCCACGAACGAACTTCCGTTCTGACACGCCCTGATTTCTATGATGGCGTCAAACCCATTGCCGCAAACATTGACCAGATCGTCATTGTCTCCGCCATTCTGCCGGAGCTGTCGCTCAATATTATTGACCGTTATCTGGTGGCGTGCGAAACCGTTGAAGTTGAGCCGCTGATTGTGCTCAATAAAATCGATCTGCTCGACGACGAAGGCCGTAAATTCGTTCAGGGCATGATGGATATCTACCGCAATATCAATTATCGCGTACTCGAAGTGTCGAGCCAGACCGGCGAAGGCATGCCTGCGTTTGAAAAGGCGCTGACTGACCGCATCAGTATTTTTGCCGGCCAGTCAGGCGTAGGCAAATCCAGCCTGCTGAACGCCCTGCTGCCACCGGATGAAAAACAAATTCTGGTGAATGAAGTCTCTGATAACTCAGGCCTGGGTCAGCACACCACCACCGCAGCGCGTCTGTATCACTTCCAGCATGGCGGCGACGTCATCGACTCCCCGGGCGTGCGTGAATTCGGCTTATGGCACCTTGCGCCAGAGCAAATCACCCAGGGCTTTGTCGAATTCCGTCCTTTCCTTGGCTACTGCAAATTCCGTGACTGCAAACACGGCAGCGATCCGGGCTGTGCAATCCGTGACGCCGTAGACCGGGGTGAAATAGCCGAAGAACGTTTCGACAACTACCACCGCATTCTGGAAAGCATGGAAGACGTAAAAACACGTAAAAACTTCGACACGCTGTAATGCTAATTAATTGAATTAACATGTTAATGGCAAACGGGTGAGGTTAACGGAAGTTGAACCGTTGATTTCACCCCGTTACAATCCTCCGCCATACAACACTGCGTGACCCTGAACTGATTTCAGGGTCTCCTGCAAAATGACCGGTAACGCCGGTCATTCATACCATCCAAGAGGTTTTCCCCGTGCTGGACAGTATCAAAATCAAACTGCAATACTTACTTCCTAAACAAGGACTGACCCGTCTTGCTGGCTGGGGCGCGGACAAACGTGCGGCCACGCTGACCCATTGGGTGATCAAAGCGTTTGCGCGTTTTTATAACGTCGACATGAAAGAAGCGCAAAACCCGGATCTCAAATCTTACACCACATTTAACGAATTCTTCGTGCGTCCGCTGCGCGATGGCGCACGTCCGGTCGTCAGCGGTCTGGATATGCTTTGCCTGCCAGCCGACGGCGCAGTTAGCCAGTTAGGGGCAATTACCGATGGCAAGCTGTTCCAGGCTAAAGGTCATTTCTACAGTTTAGAAGCGCTGCTGGCGGGTAACTATCTGCTGGCTGAGCAGTTCAAAGACGGCCAGTTCGCCACCATTTATCTGGCACCACGGGATTATCACCGCGTGCATATGCCGTGTGACGGCGTGCTGCGCGAAATGATTTATGTGCCGGGTGATTTGTTCTCCGTCAACCCGCTGACCGCCGCGAATGTGCCAAATCTGTTCGCCCGTAACGAACGCGTCATCTGCGTCTTTGATACTGAATTCGGGCCGATGGTGCAGATTCTGGTCGGCGCAACGATTGTCGGCAGCATTGAAACCGTCTGGGCCGGCTGTGTCACACCACCACGCGAAGGCATTATCAAACGCTGGACCTATCCGGCGGCGGGCGAAGAAGGTGCCATCGCGCTGGAAAAAGGTCAGGAAATGGGCCGTTTCAAACTGGGTTCTACGGTGATCAACCTGTTTGCCGCTAAACAAATTCGCTTCATGCCGAATCTGAGCAATGGCACCGTGACCCGCATGGGCGAACCGTTCGCTGAAGCGCTGCGCGCAGCGGCACCCGCAACAACTGACGCGCAAGCACCAGCAACAGAAGTACCTGTAGCAACAGAAACACCTGCTGGTGTGGCAACGGCTGAACCACAAGTCCCGAAAGATTATTAAGTTCGCCCTGAACAGACGAAAAGAACTGAGAAAAAGGATGTGACCGAGTGCGCCTGATCCCCGCCCTGCTGATGAGTTTACTGCTGTCCCTGCCATTGATGGCGGGTGCAGCCCCGACTGAAGATCAGCTCAAACAGGAGCTGAAACAGGCGGAAGCCAACAAAGAAATGGCCAATCAGACGCAGGTGGTTGAGGCGCTGCAAAGCGCACTCAACTGGCTGAATGAAGCCAGTGTTTCAGCCGGGCGCACGGCGGAATATCAAAAGGTCATTGATGATTTTCCAAAACTGACGCAGGCCCTGCGCCAGGAATTGCGAAATCAGCCTGACAAGCCACCCGCGCTGGATAACAGCATCTCAGCCGCTCAGCTCGAGCAGCAAATTCTGCAAGTCAGCAGCCAGCAACTGGAAGAAACCCGCCAGTTACGTCAGGAGCAGGATCGTTCCCGCGACATCAGCGACTCACTAAGTCTGATCCCGCAACAGCAATCCGAAGCCCGCAACGCGCTGAGCGACATCGATCAGCGCATACAGGCGGCGACAGCGGCGGCCACCTCCTCACCCCTGGCGCAGGCGCAACTCAGCGCGCTTCAGGCCGAATCCGCAGCGCGCAAAGCGAAGGTGGATGAACTGGAACTGGCTCAGCTTTCTGCCAATAACCGGCAGGAATTGTCGCGGATGCGCACCGATCTCTACAAAAAGCGCGCCGATTTTCTTGATCAGCAATTACAGGTTTTACGCAACACGCTGAATAATCAACGTCAGCAGGAAGCCGAACAGGCGCTGGAAAAAACCGAGCTGCTGGCCGAACAGAGTGGCGAGTTGCCACACTCGATCAGTCAGCAGTTACAGGCAAACCGCGAGTTGTCGCTGGCGCTGAATCAGCAGGCGCAGCGGATGGACCTGATTTCCTCTCAACAACGTCAGGCCGCTGCACAGACTCAGCAGGTACGTCAGGCGATTAATACCATTCGCGAACAGGCGCAGTGGCTTGGCGCGTCTAATTTACTTGGCGAAACGCTGAGGGCGCAGGTTGCGCGTCTGCCGGATATGCCAAAACCGCAACAGCTTGACCGCGATATGGGCCAGTTGCGCGTTCAGCGTCTGCACTATGAAGATTTGCTGGATAAGCAGGCTATTTACCGTCAGGCGCGGCAGGACGATGGCAAACCGCTCACCACAGATCAGCAAAAAATTCTGGATGCGCAGTTGCGGACGCAACGTGATTTGCTCAATTCCCTGCTCTCGGGTTGCGATACCCAAATTCTTGAACTGACCAAGCTGAAAGTGGCAAACAGCCAACTGGTGGAGGCGCTGAATGACGTACATGACGCCGCCCACCGTTATCTGTTCTGGGTGGCAGACGTCAGCGCCATCGGCATTTCTTACCCGGTGCAGGTCGCGCATGACCTGAAACGGCTGGTCTCGCTGGATTCGCTCAGCCAGCTTGGCGGCGCGTCGATGATGATGGTCACCAGCAAAGAAACACTGTTGCCGCTGTTTGGCGCACTGATTCTGGTGATTATCAGCATCAGTTCCCGCAAGCACTATTATGCATTTCTGGAACGTGCCAGCAGTAAAGTCGGCAAAGTCACGCAGGATCATTTCTCGCTGACCCTGCGTACCGTGTTCTGGTCAATTCTGGTGGCGATGCCGTTACCTGTGCTGTGGGCCGCGCTGGGATTCGGGCTGCAAAGTGCCTGGCCGTATCCGATTGCGGTGGCGATCGGCGATGGCGTCACCGCGACGTTGCCAATCCTGTGGGCGTTTATGGTCAGTGCCGCGCTGGCACATCCTCAGGGATTGTTTGTGGCACACTTCGGCTGGCCGCAGCGTGCGGTGTCAAGGGCACTGCGCTATTACGCGCTGTCGATCTGGGTGCTGGTGCCGCTCATTATGGCGCTGATTACCTTCGATAATCTCAACGATCGCGAGTTCTCTAATACGCTGGGACGTCTGTGCTTCGTGATTCTGTGTCTGGTGGTCGCACTGGTCACCAATAGCCTGAAACGCGCGGGCATTCCGCTGTATCACGATAAAAAAGGCAACAGCGAAAACATCATTAACAAGACGCTGTGGTGGATGCTGCTGGGCGCACCGATTGTCGCTGCGCTGGCTTCACTGATGGGCTACCTCGCGACCTCACAGGCGCTGCTGGCCCGCCTGGAAACCTCGGTCGCCATCTGGTTCGTGTTGCTGGTGATTTATCACATTATCCGCCGCTGGATGCTGATTCAGCGACGTCGTATCGCCTTCGAACGCGCCAAGCAGCGCCGTGCGGAAATGCTGAATCAACGCGCCCGCGGTGAGGAAGATGGCCATCAGATCAGCACCAGCAATGAAGGCACGGTCGAGATTGAGGAACCGGTGGTGGATCTGGATGCCATCTCTGCCCAGTCGCTGCGGCTGGTGCGTTCTCTGCTGACGTTGATCGCGCTGATCTCGGTGATCTTCCTGTGGTCTGAAATTCACTCGGCCTTCTCTTTCCTGGAAAATATTCATCTCTGGCAGGTTGCGTCTACGGTTCAGGGGGTGGAAAGCATGCAGCCGATCACCCTCGGATCGGTGCTGATCGCCATTCTGGTGCTGATTATCACCACGCAACTGGTGCGTAATCTGCCCGCATTGCTGGAACTGGCGCTACTGCAACATCTGGATCTGACGCCGGGTACCGGCTATGCCGTACTGACCGTCACCAAATACGTATTGCTGCTGATTGGCGGCCTGACCGGTTTCTCGCTGATCGGGATCGAGTGGGCAAAACTGCAATGGCTGGTGGCGGCACTCGGTGTCGGTCTCGGCTTCGGTTTGCAGGAGATCTTCGCTAACTTTATTTCCGGCCTGATTATCCTGTTTGAAAAACCGATCCGTATCGGCGATACCGTAACGATCCGCAACCTGACCGGCAGTATCACCAGGATCAACACCCGTGCCACGACGATCGCTGACTGGGACCGCAAGGAGATTATCGTGCCGAACAAGGCCTTTATCACCGAGCAGTTCATCAACTGGTCGCTGTCGGATTCCGTCACGCGTGTGGTGCTAACCGTGCCTGCACCGTCGGAAGCCAACAGTGAAGAAGTGACAGAAATTCTGCTCAACGCTGCGCATCGCTGTTCGCTGGTGCTTGATATGCCTGCGCCGGAAGCCTATCTGGTGGATCTCCAGCAGGGGATTCAGATTTTCGAGCTGCGTATGCATGCCGCTGAAATGGCGCACCGTATGCCGCTTCGCCATGAAATTCACCAACTGATCCTGGCTGGATTCCGCGAGCACGGCATTACACTGCCATTCCCGCCATTCCAGGTGCGTATGGAAACACTGCACCGCGCGCAAAATGGCAATAACGCGACCTTTACCAGCAGCAGCGGAAGTGGCCGCAGCGGAAACAGTTCGCGCTCACCGGGCGATTTGTAAGAGAAAAGAGAACAGCAAAAGGGCAGATTCTTCTGCCCTTTTTTAAGCTCATTGGCTGATGGAGTTTACAGATCCGCGATTAGCGCTGCAGCAGCGTTGCGGTGCAAAGAGATCAGCGATTTGATATCCATGCCGACAATTTCACCGTCAGTCACCCGCCATTTCCCGCCGATCATCACCCGATCGGCTTTTTCCGCACCACACAATAGCAGCGCGGCAATCGGATCATGACTGCCGCTGAAACGTAATTCATCGAGTTTAAACAGCGCCAGATCAGCCTGTTTGCCCACGGCAATCTGCCCGATATCATCGCGACCGATAAGCTTCGCCGAACCGCGCGTCGCCCAGCCCAGCACTCGCTCCGGCGTGACATATTCCGCCCCGTATTTCAGACGTTGCAGATACAGCGCCTGTCGCGCTTCATACATCAGGTTTGATGCGTCATTCGACGCCGAACCGTCAACGCCCAGACCAATCGGCACGCCAGCGGTCTCCAGATCCCGCGTCGGGCACATGCCGGACGCCAGCCGCATATTCGACACCGGACAATGACAGATACCGGTGCCCGCCGCGCCCAGACGGCGGATTTCGTCGTCGTTAAAGTGAATACCGTGTGCCAGCCATGTCCGGTCACTCAGCCAGCCAACGCTTTCCAGATAATCGACTGTACGCAGACCAAACATTTTCAGGCAAAACTGTTCTTCATCCAGCGTTTCCGCCAGATGCGTATGCAGCCGGACATCTTCCCGCTGCGCCAGTCTGGCGCTCTCACGCATAATTTCGGTGGTGACCGAAAACGGCGAGCAAGGTGCCAGTGCAATCTGCATCCACGCGCCCTCGCCGCGCTGATGATAGCGGTCAATCAGGCGCTGGCTGTCCTGCAAAATCACCTCGCCCGACTGGACCGTCTGTTCCGGCGGCAAACCGCCCTGCTCCTCGCCGAGACTCATCGAGCCGCGCGTCAGTAACGCACGCATGCCCAGCTCACGCACGACGCCCACCTGCACATCGATCGCCTCCTCCATGCCCTGCGGGAAAAGATAATGGTGGTCAGTGGTGGTAGTGCAACCGGAGAGCAACAGTTCAGCCATTGCGACGCGGCTTGCCAGACCCAGCGCCTCCGGCCCTAAACGCGCCCAGACGGGATAAAGTTTTTTCAGCCACGGGAATAACGGCACGTTGACCACGGGCGCCCAGGCCCGGGTCAGCGTCTGATAAAAATGATGATGAGTGTTAATCAGCCCCGGCAGCAGTACAGACTCGGAGGCATCATAAATATGATCTACCGGCTGCGAAGGTGGCTGACCCGCGGTCAGCAACTCAGCAATTTTCTGCCCTTCAGTGACGATGCCGCCACGGGCATCCAGTGAGTTGGCGGTAAAAACCGCCAGCGGATTTTTGATCCACGTGCGTTGCTCTGACATGTCTGACTTCCTTTTTAAGGTCACATTAAATTCAAAAAGTGAGTCAGCTCAGTTATGCCCTGTCTGCTGATCCAGGGGCGCAACGCGCAGAATTTCAGTGAACCTTGATCTCCTCCGCGACCACGCTGGTGCGTTCTGCAGGCATCAGTAAATTGAGCAGAATAGCGATAACGCCACCGCTGGTCACGGCATGCCCGAAGATATTGCCAACGATGGGTGGGAACTGACCAAGCACATCTGGCACGGCTTCAATGCCCAGACCGATGCCAAAGGCGATGGCAATTATCAGCATTTCACGACGTCCGACCGGAGACTGTGTCATGATTCGGATACCCGCCGCGACCACGCTGCCAAACATCACCAGCGTTGCGCCACCCAGCACCGGCGCAGGAATTTGCTGCAACACTTCGCCGATAAACGGAAACAGGCCTAGCACCAGTAATACCGCGCCAATATACATGCCGACAAAACGGCTGGCGACGCCGGTCATCTGGATCACGCCATTGTTCTGTGCAAATGTTGTGTTAGGAAATGACGAGAAGGCTGCGGCGATAAGGCAACTGATACCGTCAGCCAGAATCCCGCCCTGCAGACGTTTACGGAAGCTTTCTCCTTCAATCGGTTGCTGCGACAACATGCAGTTAGCGGTCAGATCACCCACCGCTTCCAGGATGCTGATAAACGATACCAGCGCGATCGGCACGAAAATAATCCAGTCAAACTTAAAACCAAAACGGAACAGTTGCGGCAATGCAAACCAGTCGCCCTGCAAAGGTTTCACCGTCAGATGGCCGGTCAGCGCAGCGGCGATACAGCCGACAACAATGCCTAAAACTATTGATGAAAGGCGCAGCCAGCGCACGTCGATGCGGTTGCAGGCGACAATCACCAGCAGCGTCAGCGCCCCCAGCCCGAGGTTAACCGGTGCGCCGAAATTCGCGGCACCATGGCCGCCCGCCCAGTCGGTAATGCTGACTTTAATCAGGCTGATGCCAATCAGCGCGATTACGGTGCCGCTGACCAGCGGTGTAAACACGCGGCGCATCTGCCCGATAAACCGGCTAACCAGCAGCGGGATAAACGCCGCCACAAAGTTCACCCCAAAAATCATCGCCATGATGTCTTCAGGGGAGCCACCGCGGCTTTTCACCAACATACCGCCGGAGAGGATCACCCCCAGAAACGCAAAACTGGTACCTTGCAAACAAATCATCCCCGCGCCCACCGACATAAACCGGCGCGCCTGAATAAATGTCCCGATGCCGGAAGCCAGCAAAGACATGCTGATCAGATAAGGCAAGTAGGCATTCAGCCCGAGAACCGAGCCGATAATCAGCGGCGGCGTGATAATTCCGACCACGCTTGCCAGCACGTGCTGGATGGCGGTGAAAAATGCCGGTGCCGGTGCAATGCGCTCTTCCAGTCCATAAAGAAGTTCTTTGTCGTTGGATTCTGACATAACGAGTTTTCCGGATAATAAGTGATGATCCGGTAATGCATAAATCAGGCCAGCAGCAAAAAATTTAGCTTAACTCAGGCAGAAGACCCTGTTTATGGCGCTTGGCGAGAAAGGGCCAGCACTGAAACTTTAAAATCAGCGCTGCGTCATTTAGGTACTTTTGTTTCAGTAAAAGTGCAGTTTTGGGTTTATTGCACAATGAAGGGGCAAAAAAGGGAAGTCGTGGAAGGAAGCCCTGACCTTGGGAACAGGGCTTAAGCACTCATCAGGCGCGTGTCACCGGAAAGGCCAGGACATCACTCAGGCTGGCAGCACCCAGCGCAATCATAATCAGGCGGTCAACGCCCAGCGCCACACCTGAACACTCCGGCATACCGTGTTCTAACGCATCCAGCAGATTGTTATCGACAGGATGCTGCGGCAGGCCGCGTGCCGCGCGTTTGCGGTTATCCTGCTCGAAACGCTGACGCTGCTCACGGCTATCCGTCAGTTCACGGAAACCATTCGCCAGCTCAATGCCTTTGTAATACACCTCGAAACGCTCGGCGACGCGGTGATCTTCCGTACTGATTTCTGCCAGAGCGGCCTGCGTGGCCGGGAAATGATAGACGAATGTCGGTTTGTCGCGACCAATGTGCGGTTCTACACCCATCGTAAACAACAACTGTAACAGGGTGTCACGGTCTTCTTCGGTATCAGCAATGTTGGATAAATCCAGTTTTGCCGCCGCTTCACGCAGTTCCGTTTTGTCGGCGGATAACGGATCCACACCGAGATGGCGGGTAAACGCCTGCTGATAAGACAGGGTTTCAGCGCTATCGCAATCGAGAACCTGCTGGAGTAAATCATCCACTTCATTCATCAGACGGTACATGTCATAACGCGGACGGTACCATTCGAGCATGGTGAATTCCGGATTATGATGACGCCCGGCTTCTTCATTACGGAAACTGCGTCCCATCTGATAAATCGGCCCGCTGCCCGCAGCCAGCAAACGTTTCATGTGATATTCCGGGCTGGTCATCAGATACAACGTCATGCCATCAGCCGCACCCGGCCCGACAAAACGCGTCTCAAACGGCACCAGATGAATGTCGGTCACCGTGGCCTGGCTCATTGCTGGCGTTTCAACTTCCAGTACGCCGCGATCGGCAAAGAAACGTCGAATCTCAGCGAGGATAGCCGCACGCTTCAACAAATTGGCGACGGGAGCACTGGGTTGCCAGCTTGCTGTTTCGCTCATGGTGATTTACTCCGAATTCAGAAAAGTCATGCAGTCTACCTGCATCCCCGCAGGCAAACAAATATCTCATTTTACGAAGCGCAATGCAGAGAAAGCCTAAACCTGCATTCACATCAAATTACCATGACTACCCCTTTGGTATAATAATTCTCTTACAAACAATAAGAATATCAGCCACCGGGACAGCGCCTGTATGTCATCGGGGTTCACTAACTCTTCGATTATGAAGAGCTTTTCGCGGGTGTTTCAAACCCGATCTCATTGATGATAGTGGAGGAATGCAGTGCAAACCTTTAACGCCGACATTGCAATTATAGGTGCAGGTGGGGCGGGTTTACGCGCAGCAATAGCCGCAGCGGAAGCCAATCCCAACCTGAATATCGCGTTGATTTCGAAAGTGTACCCAATGCGCAGCCACACCGTGGCGGCCGAAGGCGGTTCTGCCGCTGTGACGCAAGATCACGACAGCTTTGATTTTCACTTCCAGGATACCGTTTCCGGAGGCGACTGGCTGTGTGAGCAAGACGTGGTGGATCATTTCGTTCATCAATGCCCGACTGAAATGGCCCAGCTTGAACTGTGGGGCTGTCCGTGGAGCCGTAAGGATGACGGTTCCGTCAATGTTCGCCGCTTCGGCGGAATGAAGATCGAACGCACCTGGTTTGCCGCGGATAAAACCGGCTTCCATATGCTGCACACCCTGTTCCAGACCTCGCTGAAATACCCACAAATCAAACGATTCGATGAGCATTTCGTCCTCGATATTCTGGTCGATGAAGGCCAGGTACGCGGCGTCGTCGCCATCAATATGATGGAAGGCACACGCGTGCAAATTCGGGCCAACGCCGTGGTCATGGCGACCGGCGGCGCAGGCCGTGTTTACCGTTACAACACCAACGGCGGTATCGTCACCGGCGACGGTATGGGTATGGCGTTCCGCCATGGCATTCCGTTGCGCGACATGGAGTTCGTGCAATATCACCCGACCGGCCTGCCGGGTTCCGGCATCCTGATGACAGAAGGTTGTCGCGGTGAAGGCGGTATTCTGGTCAACAAAGACGGATACCGTTATCTGCAGGATTACGGCATGGGGCCGGAAACCCCTCTGGGCGAGCCGAAAAACAAATACATGGAACTCGGCCCGCGTGACAAAGTATCACAGGCGTTCTGGCACGAATGGCGCGCCGGACGCACCATCGAAACGCCGCGTGGCGACGTGGTATATCTGGATTTACGCCATCTCGGCGAGAAAAAACTGCGTGAACGTCTGCCGTTCATCTGCGAACTGGCCAAAGCGTATGTCGGCGTCGATCCGATTACGGACCCGATCCCTGTTCGCCCTACCGCGCACTACACCATGGGCGGCATTGAAACCGATGCACAGTGTGAAACCCGCATCAAAGGTCTGTTCGCAGTCGGTGAATGTTCGTCCGTCGGTCTGCATGGCGCCAACCGTCTCGGCTCAAACTCACTGGCAGAACTGGTGGTGTTCGGGCGTATGGCCGGTGAAAAAGCGGCAGAGCGTGCAGTTGAAGCCAAAGACACCGGCAACAGCGTCGCGCTCGATGCGCAGGTGCGTGATATCGAAAACCGTGTTGCCGCGCTGATGGCACAGGAAGGCGACGAAAGCTGGGCCGCCATCCGTGACGAAATGGGTCTGGCGATGGAAGAAGGTTGCGGGATTTATCGCACTACCGAGCTGATGCAAAAAACCATCGATAAACTGGCCGAACTGAAAGAACGCTTCAAACGGGTGAAAATTCAGGATACCTCCAGTGTCTTTAATACCGACCTGCTGTATACCATCGAACTGGGTCATGGCCTGGAAGTAGCAGAATGTATGGCGCATTCCGCCATCAATCGTCGCGAATCACGCGGCGCCCATCAGCGTCTCGATGAAGGCTGTACCGAACGCGATGACGTGAATTTCCTCAAACATACTCTGGCCTTTTATCAGCCAGATTCCGCCCCGCGCCTCGAATATGGCGACGTGAAAATTACCACGCTGCCACCGGCAAAACGCGTGTACGGCGGGGAATCTGAGACTCACGATAAAAAAGATAAGGAGCAATCACGTGGCTAAAATGCGCAGCCTGAAGGTTGAGATCATGCGCTACAACCCGGAAACGGACAGCGCGCCGCATCCGGTGGTGTATGACGTGCCTTTCGATGAAACAACGTCACTGCTCGATGCTCTGGGCTACATCAAAGATCATCTGGCCGCTGACCTTTCCTATCGCTGGTCGTGCCGTATGGCAATCTGCGGCTCGTGCGGCATGATGGTGAATAGGGTGCCGAAGCTGGCGTGCAAAACCTTCCTGCGGGAATATCCGGACGGTATGCAGATTGAGGCGCTGGGGAACTTCCCGGTGGAACGTGATCTGGTGGTCGATATGACCCACTTTATCGAAAGCCTCGAAGCCATCAAACCTTACATTATCGGCAATACCCGCACGATCGGCGAAGGCCCGGGCAAGCAAACTCCGGCGCAAATGGAGAAATATCACCAGTTCTCCGGCTGTATCAACTGTGGTTTATGTTATGCCGCCTGCCCGCAGTTTGGACTGAATCCTGAATTCATCGGCCCGGCAGCTATCACGCTGGCGCATCGTTACAACCTCGATAACCGTGACCACGGCAAAGCACAACGTATGCCACAGCTCAACAGTCAGAATGGTGTCTGGAGTTGTACGTTCGTCGGTTATTGCTCCGAAGTCTGTCCGAAGCACGTCGACCCTGCCGCCGCCATTCAGCAAGGCAAAGTCGAAAGTTCGAAAGACTTCATGATCGCGAGGCTGAGACCGCAATGAGGGAGGAAAATATGACGACTCAAAGTACGGGCAGCAAACGTAAACCCTACGTGCGTGAGATGAAAGCCAGTTGGTGGAAAAATTTACCGTTCTACCGTTTTTATATGCTGCGTGAGGGCACGGCGGTTCCGGCAGTATGGTTCAGTCTCTTACTGCTGGCAGGGGTTTGCTCGTTACGTAACGGGCCTGAAAGCTGGGCGGGTTTTGTGAATTTTCTGCAAAATCCGGTGGTCTTGCTGATTAACCTGATCGCCCTGCTTGCGGCCCTGTTGCATACCAAAACCTGGTTCGAACTGGCACCGAAAGCCTCCATCCTGGTGGTGAAAGGTAAAAAGATGGGACCTGAACCGGTGATTGCCGGTTTCTGGGGCGTGACGATCGTTGTGACGCTGGTTGTTCTCGTCATCGCACTGTTTCTTTAAGGAGGCGACATGAAAAATACTCTTCCTAAACGTTCAGACGAGCCGGTGTTCTGGGGATTGTTTGGTGCGGGCGGTATGTGGAGCGCAATTTTTGCGCCGGTGATGATTCTGCTGGTGTGCTTCCTGCTGCCGCTGGGCTTTTTCCCCGGCGACGCACTGAGCTATCCACGCGTGCTGGCATTTGCGCAAAGCGGGATCGGGCGTCTGTTCCTGCTGCTGATGATCGTGCTGCCTCTGTGGTGCGGTCTGCACCGGATCCATCACTGCATGCACGACCTGAAGGTCCACGTTCCGGCCGGAAAATGGGTGTTCTACGGGCTGGCGACGATCTTAAGTATCGTCACCCTTATCGTGCTGATCCGCCTCTGATCCGCAAAGATCTGACTTTCCAGCGGCCATCTCTCTGGCCGCTGTTTTCATTCTTTATCCGCAGGTTTTCCCTTTTTCTTTTTTGTTACCTACACTTAGAGAACATACTAAGGAAGGAAACTCCATGCGTATCTGGTCAAAACTCAGCGTTATCATCACAGCACTTATGTCAGTCGCGTGCAGCGTAACGCCGCCTGCTGACGTCAAAGTCGTCAATAATTTCGAACTCACCCGCTATCTCGGTACCTGGTATGAAGTCGCCAGACTGGACCATAGTTTTGAAAGCGGACTGGAACGCGTCACCGCCAATTACAGCCTGCGCGATGATGGCGGCGTAAAAGTGATTAATCGCGGGTTTAATCCGCAGAAGAATAAATGGCAGGAAAGTGAGGGCAAAGGTTACTTCACCGGATCACCTGCGCGCGCGGCGCTGAAAGTGTCATTCTTCGGTCCGTTCTATGGCGGTTATAACGTCATAGAACTGGATAAAGATTATCGTTACGCGCTGGTCTGCGGACCGGATAAAAGCTATCTGTGGATCCTGTCCCGTACGCCAACGCTGGATGACAGCGTGAAGCAGCAACTTCTGCAAACGGCGCAGCAGTACGGATTTGATACCAGCAAACTGGTGTGGGTGAAACAGCCTTGATGCTTACACCATAAAACTCGCGCCATAAAAACAACACTGCCTGCATCAACGTGCAGGCAGACATCAGTTTACTTAACGTTATTCGCTCGCTATTGCGCGCTTTTCTGAATGGCTTCCCCACCGGCAGACACATCTTCACCTACGCCACGCGTGGTGTTGCAGGCTGTTAAGGCAGAAGACAAGATAAGAACAGACAAGATAGCGAGGATACTTTTCTTCAGCATATAAATCTCCTTCCTATAAGAGAATGTAAAGTACGACACTTTTAGTGTAGCTAATTTTCTGGATATAGAAGGGAACAGGCAGGATTTTAAGACATTTGGTAAAACGAGGCTGAAGGGATCAGCCTGCTTTGGAAATTGCGCCACCCAGATGCTGGATGTCTTCACCGAAACCATGAACCGTGTTGCAGCCGGATAACGAAGCCAGCAGCATCACTGAAACCACGATAAACATCATCTTCTTCAACATGGTAAACATAATCCCATTCAACAAGTTGGGGCTGGAAAGCTGCGACAGGCATTCACCTGTGGCAGCTTTCATCCGGCGTAATAAGTATTGAGAACTTATTTAACGCGGGAAACGTATTCGCCAGAGCGGGTGTCACAACGGACGATTTCGCCGATCTGCACGAATAATGGCACTTTAACCACAGCGCCGGTGCTCAGGGTCGCTGGCTTACCGCCGGTACCTGCGGTATCACCTTTCAGGCCAGGATCAGTGTCCACAACTTCAGCTTCGATGAAGTTTGGTGGCTGAACAGCGATAGGACGGCCATCCCACAGCGTCACGATACATTCTGCGTTGTCCTGCAGCCATTTAGAGGCGTCAGAAACAGTTTTCTCTTCAACCTGATGCTGTTCGAAAGTCTCAGGGTGCATGAAGTGGTAGAACTCACCGTCGTTGTAGAGGTAGTTCATGTTGGTATCTACAACATCAGCGCCTTCGCATGAGTCAGTAGATTTGAAGGTTTTTTCTACACGGGAACCGGTCAGCAGACGACGCATTTTAACGCGTGCGAAAGCCTGGCCTTTGCCTGGTTTTACGAATTCACTGGATTCGATAGCGTAAGGCTCGCCCTCGAACATGATTTTAAGACCCGGACGGAAATCGTTGCTAGAATAAGTCGCCATGATGGCCCTCTAATTTTAAACTGGTATTAGCCAAAAAAATGGCAAACATTGTAACCCTAAACACGCCATTTAGAGAAGATTGGTTGTATCAACTCGGCGATGTTATCACTGACCCGGATGAACTGCTTACTCTTCTGGCACTTAACGACAATGCAGAACTGCAAAGTGGGCGTGAAGCCCGTCGTTTGTTCCCGCTTCGCGTGCCCCGCGCCTTTGTGGCACGTATGCAGCCGGGCGATCCACAGGATCCTTTATTGCTTCAGGTATTGACCGCACGCGAGGAATTTATTGCCGCGCCGGGCTTTACCACTGACCCGCTTGATGAACAACGCAGCGTTGTTCCGGGTTTGTTGCACAAGTATAGCAATCGCGCCCTGTTACTGGTGAAAGGCGGATGTGCGGTAAATTGCCGCTACTGTTTCCGTCGTCATTTCCCGTACCAGGACAACCAGGGAAATAAGGCTAACTGGGTTCAGGCGCTGGATTATATCCGCACTCGCCCGGAACTCGATGAAATTATTTTCTCCGGTGGTGATCCGCTGATGGCCAAGGATCATGAACTCGACTGGTTGATCGGTGAACTCGAAGAGATCGCGCACATTAAGCGGCTGCGTATTCATACCCGTTTGCCGGTGGTTATCCCTGCACGTATCACGGATGCCTTCTGCCAGCGCCTTGAAAAATCACGTCTTCAGGTGCTGATGGTGACGCATATCAATCACGCCAATGAGATTGATAATGCATTGCGCGCCAGCATGGCGAAGCTGAAAAGCCATGGCGTGACGCTGCTCAATCAGAGCGTGTTGTTGCGGGGCGTAAATGATTCTGCTGATGTGCTGGCGACACTGAGCAACGCGCTGTTTGACGCGGGTATTTTGCCTTACTACATCCACGTGCTGGATAAAGTACAGGGTGCGGCGCATTTCATGGTGAACGACGACGAAGCGCGCGTCATTATGAAAGGGCTGATGAGTAAAGTGTCAGGTTATATGGTACCGAAACTGACCCGTGAAATTGGCGGCGAGCCGAGCAAAACCATTCTGGATCTGCGGCTGAAGCAGTCTTAACACGTTCTTCCAACCCCAAATAATTCAAGTTGCAGGAAGGCGGCAAGTGATGGAGTCCCGATGAGCTTACTCAGGTAAGTGATTCGGGTGACTGAACGTAGCCAACGCACCTGCGGCTTGACGTATGAAAAGGGAACGCAAAAAGGGATGCCATTGGCATCCCTTTAGTATTTATAGCCTTCACGCGACTATGGGCACTTATAAACCTGACCGACCATTTTGCTGTCAACCGGTGCAAAGCTGGACAGGAAGTTCTGGGACGGGCTGTTGGCACCATAAATGGTGTTGCCGCCCATCGCTGCCGCTTTGTTACGCAGGTCATTGGCTGCGCCACGCATGGAGCTGCCGTCACCGCCGGTACCGGAGAACCAGTTGCTTTGGGCACCGGTGACTTCGCCAAGCAACTGACAATTTGCGCCTGGTTTGTCGTCCGTGAATTTCACCTGCTGGCCCGCTGCATCCAGTTGATGAGTGGTACTGCACCCGGCAAGCAGCGCGATAGCTGACAGGCCCAGTAACATTTTAATCCGCATCACTTTCCCCATTTGTTTTTGTAATCACATAAAGCCTATCAGAAAACACCTGGCTCTCTTAGGCATCCGTTGCCACGCATACCCAAGTTTGTGCTATCGGTAAAAATCCGAAATCCACGCAGAAACAAGTCTACACGTTAAAGGCCGGAGACAATGAGAGTTATCTTACTGAACCTGATAAAAAAGGGTCAAATAAAAAAACCCGGCCTTTACAGACCGGGTTTCTTCAGTACGTTGCCTCAGTGAGCAAAAAAGCCCGCTGATTTTACGTACCTGCGGATGAACGCAGGGGGATGATGATTACATCATGCCGCCCATGCCGCCCATTCCACCCATACCGCCAGCGCCGCCCATATCGACTTTATCGTCTTTAGGCAGGTCGGTGATCATGCACTCAGTGGTGATCATCAGGCCAGCTACAGAAGACGCGTACTGCAGAGCAGAACGGGTGACTTTAGTTGGATCAAGGATACCCATTGCGATCATGTCGCCGTATTCTTCGGTGTAAGCGTTGTAGCCGAAGCTGCCTTCGCCCGCTTTCACTTTGTTTGCGATAACAGAGGCTTCTTCGCCAGCATTCACAACGATCTGACGCAGTGGAGATTCCATTGCGCGCAGAGCAACGCGGATACCCACGTTCTGGTCGTCGTTGTCGCCGGTCAGGTTAGCCAGAGTGTGAGCAACGCGAACCAGCGCCACGCCACCACCAGCAACCACGCCTTCTTCTACCGCAGCACGGGTTGCGTGCAGGGCATCTTCAACGCGAGCTTTCTTCTCTTTCATTTCAACTTCAGTCGCTGCGCCCACTTTCAGAACGGCTACGCCGCCTGCCAGTTTAGCCACACGCTCTTGCAGTTTTTCACGGTCATAATCAGAAGTCGCTTCTTCAATCTGCTGACGGATCTGAGAAACACGGCCCTGGATGGTTGCTTCTTCGCCAACGCCATCGATGATGATGGTGGTGTCTTTGTTGATAACAACACGTTTAGCCTGGCCCATATCTTCCAGAGTGGCTTTTTCCAGTTCCAGACCGATCTCTTCAGAGATAACGGTACCGCCAGTCAGGGTTGCGATGTCCTGCAGCATAGCTTTACGACGGTCGCCGAAGCCTGGTGCTTTAACCGCAGCCACTTTCACGATGCCACGCATGGTATTCACAACCAGAGTCGCCAGGGCTTCGCCTTCAACGTCTTCAGCAATGATCAGCAGTGGTTTACCGGCTTTCGCAACGGCTTCCAGTACTGGCAGCATTTCGCGGATGTTAGAAATTTTCTTGTCAGCCAGCAGGATGAACGGGCTTTCCAGTTCGATTGAACCGGTTTCTGGTTTGTTGATGAAGTAAGGAGACAGATAACCACGGTCGAACTGCATACCTTCAACAACGTCCAGCTCATCTTGCAGGCCAGTGCCTTCTTCAACAGTGATGACGCCTTCTTTGCCCACTTTTTCCATCGCTTCAGCGATCAGTTTACCGACAGTTTCATCGGAGTTAGCAGAGATGGTACCAACCTGTGCAATGGCTTTAGAGTCCGAGCAAGGGACAGATAATTTTTTCAGTTCTTCAACCGCAGCAACGACAGCTTTGTCGATACCACGTTTCAGATCCATCGGGTTCATGCCCGCAGCAACAGCTTTCAGGCCTTCAGTGATGATGGCTTGAGCCAGAACGGTTGCGGTAGTGGTACCGTCACCCGCGGCATCGTTCGCTTTGGACGCGACTTCTTTCACCATCTGTGCGCCCATGTTTTCGAACTTGTCTTCCAGTTCGATTTCACGTGCAACGGACACGCCGTCTTTAGTGATGGTTGGTGCGCCGAAAGATTTGTCCAAAACCACGTTACGGCCTTTAGGGCCCAGGGTCACTTTTACTGCATCAGCAAGGATGTTTACGCCACGCAGCATTTTCACACGGGCGTCGTTACCGAATTTTACTTCTTTAGCTGCCATTGTTAATTTCCCTTAAATTCGTTCTGTTCAGAAAAAAGTGGATCGGGGGACAATCAGGCTTCTACGATTGCCAGAATGTCACTCTCAGACATGATCAACACTTCTTCATTGTCGATCTTCTCAGCTTTCACGCCGTAACCGTCGTTGAAAATGACGATGTCGCCAACTTTCACGTCCAGCGCTTTAACTTCACCATTTTCCAGAATGCGACCATGGCCGACAGCCAGGATTTCGCCACGGGTAGATTTACCGGCAGCGGAGCCAGTCAGAACGATGCCGCCAGCGGATTTAGATTCTACTTCTTTACGCTTGACGATAACGCGGTCATGCAATGGACGAATTTTCATTGATAACTCTCCTGTGAGCGGGTCCATATCTATTTTTAGGGTTGAATGCCTGGCAAAGTCCTGCCCGGCCTCGTGGTTTGTTTAATGGGGGCGATACGCAGCCCTTCAAGGGGAAGAACAGAAAAATTTTCTCTTTTTCTTTCGCTGCTCTGTTGACGAAAATCGACCTTCGCAGTGCTTCCCAACAATCTTTTAACAATTGAGGCCACAGAGATTAGCGATCGTGATGCTCTGTGTCGCCATCTTTTTTAGGTGAAACCAGACGTTCCTGCGTTTCGTCCGTCCGCTGGAACTCGCCATCAAAGGTATTCCCCGTTGGCGCGCTGCTCCCCCAGTTGCCGCCGGAACGCACAATGTTCAAATGCGGCATCAGTTTTAGCGTCAGTCGTTTCTGGATGGGTGGCAGCAAAAGCAGCAAACCGAGGAAATCAGTAAAGAAGCCCGGTACCAGCAGCAGGAATCCGGCGATCACCAGCGAAACACTTTTAACCATCTCGGCTGCCGGGCTTTCCCCAACCGCCAGTTTTTGCTGCAACTGCATAAACGTCTTCATGCCCTGATTCTTCACCAGAGAGACACCTACGCAAGAGGTGAAAACAACCAGCAATAACGTTGTTGCCACGCCAACCACCGCAGCCACCTTGATAAATAAGGTGATTTCAATGTAAGCCAGCAGGAATAACAGTAATAACGGTAACCAGCGCACCGCATTCTCCTTGTAATTTGGCTCCGGAAGCGCTGTCGCAGCGGCATTCCAAACCCTGAATAAGTGCCTGCTTGAGATCTTCGCTATCAAAGAAATGCAGGCTGACTACACTGAGATGGTGATCACTCATCATGATTTCAACCACCAGACCTGATTTAATTGAGCAGGTAAATGAATTGTGAGAATTCTCACAGATACTAAAAACATGCACGATAATAGGGCAGGATAGTGATCTTAGTACGTGCAATTCGTCTGAAGCAGCATATGATCGCCTCCGTTGCTCAAACAACGGTTGATCGTTTTAAATTTACTACGGCCAGTAACATAATTTTAAACATCGCATAACGCATTCAGTACCGAAGAGAAGGTTCTCATGTCAAACACCATTCGTATCGAGGAAGACCTGCTGGGCACGCGCGAAGTACCGGCAGAAGCTTATTACGGCATTCACACCCTGCGGGCGATTGAAAACTTCTATATCAGCAACACCAAGATCAGTGATGTTCCTGAGTTTGTTCGCGGCATGGTGATGGTGAAAAAGGCGGCAGCTCTTGCTAACAAAGAACTGCGCACCATTCCACGTCACATTGCGGATATCATTATTCAGGCGTGCGACGAAGTGCTTGATAAAGGCAAATGCATGGACCAGTTCCCTATCGACGTCTATCAGGGCGGTGCGGGAACCTCGGTAAATATGAACACGAATGAAGTGCTGGCGAACATCGGTCTGGAACTGATGGGACACCAGAAAGGCGATTACCAGTTCCTCAATCCAAATGACCATCTGAACAAATGCCAGTCCACCAATGATGCCTACCCTACTGGTTTTCGTATCGCCGTGTACGCGTCCTTGCTGAAACTGGTTGATGCTATTTCCCAGTTGGGCGACGGTTTTGAGCGTAAAGCGAAGGAATTCGAAAACATCATCAAGATGGGCCGTACACAGTTGCAGGACGCCGTTCCGATGACGCTCGGTCAGGAATTCCACGCGTTCAACGTGTTGCTCAAAGAGGAAACCCGCAATCTGTTGCGTACCGGCGAATTACTGCTGGAAGTGAACCTCGGGGCGACAGCAATCGGTACCCGCCTGAATACGCCGGAAGGTTATCAGCAACTGGCGGTAGAAAAACTGGCAGAAGTCAGCAATCTGGCCTGTGTACCCGCTGAAGACCTGATTGAAGCAACGTCCGACTGTGGCGCATACGTGATGGTTCACAGCTCGCTGAAACGTCTGGCCGTGAAGCTTTCTAAAATCTGTAACGACCTGCGTCTGCTCTCTTCCGGTCCTCGCGCTGGCCTGAATGAAATCAACCTGCCGGAATTACAGGCGGGTTCTTCTATCATGCCAGCCAAAGTGAACCCGGTTATCCCGGAAGTCGTGAACCAGGTGTGCTTCAAAGTCATCGGTAACGACGTCTGCGTGACGATGGCGGCAGAAGCGGGCCAGCTTCAACTGAACGTCATGGAACCGGTAATTGGTCAGGCGATGTTTGAGTCAGTGCATATCCTGACTAACGCCTGCTACAATCTGCTCGAAAAATGCATCAACGGCATTACAGCGAACAAAGAAGTATGTGAGTTCTACGTTTTCAACTCTATCGGCATCGTCACCTACCTTAACCCGTTCATCGGCCACCACAATGGCGATATCGTCGGCAAGATTTGTGCTGAAACCGGTAAGAGTGTCAGGGAAGTGGTGCTCGAGCGCGGCCTGCTGACTGAGGCGGAGCTGGACGACATTTTCTCCATCGAAAACCTGAAACATCCGGCTTACAAAGCAAAACGCTATACCGATGAAAATGAACAGTAACAGACTCAAATACTGACCTTTTAAAGGCTCGTTGTTCTGCAGAACAGCGGGCCTTTTTACTTTGTACAACACAACAATTACACAACAATTAATTATCAATTCCTTAAGGAGTGCTGGGAATATGGACGGACAACCATGTTAATTATCGAATTTATTATTGTACTGGCGGCGATTTTCCTCGGCGCGCGCTTAGGCGGCATCGGCATTGGTTTCGCGGGCGGGCTTGGCGTTCTGGTGCTCGCCCTGATAGGCGTTAAACCGGGAACTATCCCTTTTGACGTAATCTCTATCATCATGGCGGTGATCGCCGCGATTTCGACCATGCAGGTAGCAGGCGGGATGGATTATCTGGTGCAACAAACTGAAAAGCTGCTGCGCCGTAATCCCAAACACATCACCCTCCTCGCGCCCATCGTCACCTATTTCCTGACGATTATGGCGGGCACCGGCAACATTTCACTGTCGGCATTACCGGTTATTTCTGAAGTCGCCAAAGAGCAAGGGATTAAACCCTGCCGCCCGCTTTCCACCGCCGTGGTTGCCGCGCAGATAGCCATTACCGCCTCACCGATTTCTGCCGCAGTGGTGTACATGGCATCCACCATGGAAGACCACGGCGTCAGTTATCTTCATCTGCTGATGGTGATGATCCCGTCCACACTGGCTGCAGTGATCCTGATGTCGCTGATTGTCAGCTGGTGCTTTGACGCAAAGCTTTCCAATGACCCGGTTTATCTCAAACGGTATGAAGAAGGTTTGATCCAACTGCGTGGCGATAAAGTGCTGGAAATCAAACGCGGCGCCAAACTCTCGGTGTTGCTGTTCCTGCTCGGCGTACTGACGGTGGTCGCTTATGCGGTTATTAACAGCCCGAGCCTGGGTTGGGTCGCACAACCGGTGATGACCACCAACAGCGCCATCCTGATTATCATGCTCAGTGTCGCCACGTTAATCACCTTGCTGTGCAGCATTGATACCGACGCCATTCTGACCTCCAGTACGTTCAAATCCGGCATGAGCGCTTGTATTTGTATCCTCGGCGTGGCCTGGCTGGGCGACACTTTTGTGCAGGCCAATCTCGGCTGGATCAAAGAAACCGCAGGTGGCCTAATTCAGGCGCATCCGTGGCTGCTGGCAGTGATTTTCTTCTTCAGCTCTGCGCTGTTGTATTCGCAGGCCGCCACGACCAAAGCCCTGCTGCCAATGGCGCTGGCGCTGAGTGTTTCGCCGCTGACCGCCGTGGGTTCTTTTGCCGCTGTTTCCGGTTTATTCATTCTGCCGACGTATCCGACGCTGGTTGCCGCTGTGCAGATGGATGACACCGGCACCACCCGCATCGGACGCTTCGTCTTCAACCATCCATTCTTTATTCCCGGCACCATTGGCGTGTTCCTGTCTGTAGTTTTTGGATTTGGTTTCGGCAGTATTATTCTCTGACAGTTTTCCGGGGGCTGCGGCCCCCGTTAAGCACTCGGGGCTTTCTGCTCAGGGATTGCTCAGGGTATACTCAAAATTCATTAACGCGCTATGGCATGACGCCGTGCGCATCTTCTGTCGATTCACTCAGTGGCTGTTCATCTGCCGCGACAAAGAGAACTTTACTCCGCATGGATCACCGCATTCTTCGAATTTTCTTCCTGCTGTTCAGCCTGAGTCTTTTGCCGTTTCAGGCGAATGCCTCTTTATTTGGCAAACCCGCCGCGCCACAGTTTGTCCCCGTCGATCAGGCATTCAGTTTTGATTTCCAGCAGCAAGATCACGATCTCAAACTGAACTGGCAAATCCGTGACGGCTATTATTTATATCGCAGCAAGATTGAGCTGGAACCGAAGAATGCTCAGCTCGCGGCGTTTCTGATGCCCAAAGGCCGTGATCATCATGATGAGTTTTTCGGTAACAGCGAAGTTTATGAGAATGCCCTGCATCTGACGATCCCTCTCCGTCAGGCCAGCGCGGATGCAACCGTTCGGGTGACCTATCAGGGATGTGCCGCCGCAGGATTCTGCTATCCGCCGGAAACTCGTGACGTGCCGCTGAGTGCCGTCACGGAACCGACGCGTGTCAGCACGCCAGCTACGGATACAGCATCCGCACCGGTTATCGCGACGCCTGAAAAGCCATCCACACCACTGCCGTTTTCTCCGCTGTGGGCCTTGCTGATCGGCATCGGTATTGCCTTTACGCCTTGCGTACTGCCGATGTATCCGCTGATTTCCGGCATTATTCTCGGACGTCAGCGCCCTCACAGCATGAAGCGAATTTTCCTGCTGGCGCTGGTTTACGTTCAGGGCATGGCGCTGACTTACACACTGCTTGGTATGGTGGTTGCTGCGGCAGGCTTGCAGTTCCAGGCGGCGTTGCAAAGTCCGTGGGTACTGATTGTGCTTTCGGTGATGTTCATTGTTCTGGCGCTGTCGATGTTTGGCACGTTCAGCCTGCAACTTCCTTCTGCCGTCCAGACCCGGCTGGCTTTATGGAGTAACGAGCAAAAAGGCGGCTCGCTGCCCGGCGTCTTTATTATGGGCGCACTGGCCGGGTTGATTTGTTCTCCCTGCACCACCGCGCCGCTCAGCGCGATCCTGCTGTATATCGCCCAGAGCGGGAATCTGCTGGCGGGGGCTGGCACGCTGTATCTGTATGCGCTGGGGATGGGCATTCCGCTGATTATTGTGACGATGTTCGGCAACAAATTACTGCCCCGCAGCGGGCCGTGGATGCAATACGTCAAAGAAGGATTTGGCTTTGTCATTCTGGCACTGCCGGTATTTTTACTCGAACGTGTGATTGGCGATATCTGGGGGCTGCGTTTATGGAGCCTGCTCGGCATGGCGTTCTTCGGCTGGGCATTCCTGCTCAGCCTGAAAAGCCAGCGCGGCATGGTGCGGACGCTGCAATTACTTTTCCTGGCCGCGGCGCTGATCGTCAGCCGTCCTTTGCAGGACTGGGCATTTGCGCCAGCCGCTAACACGACAACACAGGTACACGCACTTAATTTCCAGAAAATCCATAATGTCGGTGAACTGAACGCTGCCCTGCAGGGCGCGCAGGGCAAACGCGTTATGCTGGATTTGTACGCTGACTGGTGCGTGGCGTGTAAAGAGTTCGAAAAATATACCTTCTCAGCGCCAGACGTGCAGAATGAACTGACGGATACCTTATTGCTGCAGGCAGATGTCACCCAGAATTCCCCTGAGCAGAAAGCGTTATTAGAACGTCTGAATGTTCTGGGCCTGCCGACAATTTTGTTCTTCGGGCCTGATGGTCATGAGTTGCCACAGTCACGGGTGACGGGTTTTATGGATGCAGCGGAGTTCAGCGCGCATTTGCAGAAAACTCACCCTTAAACGACACTACACTTTGAAGTACGCGAATTGTGAGGAGGCAAACGTGCTACGTGAACAAGTTCTCGATAAAACCCTTAATTTCCTGGAACAACGTGGCCTTGCAACATTGTCACTGGAAACGGTCGCCGAACTGGTCGATGTCCCGCTCAGTGAATTACGCCGTTTCTGGCCGGATGCCGAAGCCCTGCTGTATGACAGTCTGCGTTATCACGGCGAACAGATTGATATCTGGCGTCGTCAGCTGATGCTGGATGAGTCTCTTTCAGCGCCACAGAAATTGCTGGCGCGCTATAAAGTGCTGGATGAGCAGGTGCGGCAGCAGCGCTATCCTGGATGTCTGTTTATCGCAGCTTGCACGTTTTTCCCTGACAGCGAGGCGCCCATTCATCAGCTGGCTCAACAGCAGAAACGGGCCTCCTACGACTACACCTTGTCGCTTTTGCAGGAAATGGGCTCGGATGACCCGGAAATGGTCGCTCAGCAGATGGAACTGATCCTCGAAGGCTGCCTGAGTAAACTGCTCGTTAAGCGCCAACTGAACGATGTGGAAGTCGCACGCCGTCTGGCAGAGGATGTGCTGAACATCGCCCGCTGCCGTGAACATGGTGCACTTTCCTGACTTCCCCCCATTGCTGCCCGGCGATTTCATCCTTTTTGAATGAAAAGGCAGCAAACAAACGGCTTTTATGTATTTTAGATAACAAACCCGTTGACGGCTCAGGCCCAATACGGTTTAATGCGCCCCGTTGCCCGGATAGCTCAGTCGGTAGAGCAAGGGATTGAAAATCCCTGTGTCCTTGGTTCGATTCCGAGTCCGGGCACCATCTTCAGAGCCTGTTCGTTAAGGGTTGAGATCCTTAACGGGCAAGACATAAGTACCCGAAACAGCTTCATGTGATAAATAGGCTTATCGCATCGATGGTTGAACATTCGGGACTAAGAAGCCGGAGAGTGTTAGACGCACTCTCTGGCTTTCTCACGTCCTTCCGATAAGAATTCTGACAGTATCCCACCGGTAGTGTCAATCTTATGTAAAGAAAAGCTTCATTTTTTTGCTTTCAGTCACTTAGATTTCACTTAAGATTTATCCTATCCTCCAAAAACTTCATCTAAAGCTACACGTAAACTGTCCATATTACCTTCCACATACTCCAGCGTAACAGCCACACTTGAATGTCCTAACAGCGTTTGAACAACTTTGAGATTACGATCAGGGGATTTCATCATGTCGGTAGCAATGGTATGCCTGAACCTATGTGGAGTGATAACACACTGACACTCAGTTGAAAGTCGGCGGAAGAAGCCACGCAGGGGTTGATAAGCCATCACGTCTGTTAAGATATTTTTTCGCCCATCAAACCTGCTCGCATTAAATAACATATCGTCATGTACTGCTCCGCGCTCAACCGCAGCCAGCATCAACCGTTCAAGCCTTGGTCGTAATAATCGCGTAATCGGAACCCGGTGTTCTCTGTGATTTTTTGAAGCTTCAGGACGCAAATTTATCCATCCCCCTTCTAAGTGAACGTCTTCCAGGCGGATGTTGAGTAACTGATTCTGCCTCATACCGGTATAACGGAGCGTATCTACCACGCTGAGCCAGAACCAGGCCGGTCTCAGAGCCGAGCGTGATTTTTCAATTATCCCCAAACTTTCCTCTTTTTCTCTCGCTTCGAGTAATAAATATATTTTTTTAATCTCTGACTCGGTGAGCGTTTTTTTCCTTTTAATATCTGGTCTGGCAATCACACCATTGAAGGGATTATCTTTTAAAGTAACGAATTCTTGCTGCAGCGCATGATTATAAATTGCACGCATATGAGCAACTTTATTATTCCATGTTATTGATGATAGTCCCTGCTCACTTAAAACATGCCGACGCCAGCTTAAAACTGTTAGTCTATCGACCTGACCCGGGAAAACGTTATCTCCAATATAACGTCGGAATGAATTGATAACTTTTCTGTAACTCCACTCCGTGGCTGGCCTCAATGTCTTACTAAAAAAGTAGTCCTTAAGGATATCGTCATAACTAATTAATTCCATCTTCCTCTCCCTATTTATCAATTAATTGCTTTAACTATTTATTAGGTGACAACCACTGGCTGTCAGATAGATCGACACCTTCTTTAAAGAGTTGTGTTGCAAGAATCATATAGCCTGACATTCGGGTAAAACGCCCCTCACGGCCCTCATTCTCATATTTCTTGTAGATGTATATCCCCTTTCCACTTCTTGAAAAATGTTTGTTCAGCGCTTCAAAACTTTTTTGAATATCATCTTTGTCTGACTCTGTTTTTTCTTGTGTCGCCAGATATCGGTAAAAACAATCCGGCGTCTGAATAAAGACGTACTGAGCCATAACATGCAACAGGCTGTCCTGTGCATTTATACTGAGTGCCCCTTCCTCAATGGAATCAACTAGCCAGTCCCAAAAATGTTCGCCCAATGTGCGTGTTCTGGCAGAATCAGGCTGCTTTAATGTTTCCACGACGGGGTTATCATCAGAGGTTGTTTCATCGACTACTTCAGCGCTTGTCATTTTATCCAGCAGCGTCAGCAAATCCCCGGGAGTTACTCCCTCTGACGGCATATCTGCTTGCACATCAGCAAGACTTTCGGCCTGACTGGATTGGCCGATAGCTGAGACCAGCTCTGGCATGATCGGAAGAGCATCCGCGCTGCTTAGTGAAGATATCTTATTGTCGTCAATTTCATTGGAAACAAAGGATTGAACAGGAATTTTATTAGAAGGATGCTCGGCAGGTTCAGAAGTGGCGCTCTGACTTAAGGCTTCAGTATTATCTGTGGCAAGTTTGACCGAAGGCTGTGCAAATGTGTCTTGAGCGAACAGTCCACATTTTTCACGAGCCTCACTCACTGCGGCATTAAGAATGGCCCCGGCAGGTTTATTACCTGACAGGTAAACCAGTAATGCGTCAGCCAGCGCTGGCCAGCGCGCTACCCAGATAAGCCCCTCGTAAGGTATCAGGCGATAAGCGCAAGTGGCAGCGCGAACTGCTGAATTTGTTTCTTGCTCACAAAATTTCATCCGCCAGGGAGCTTCAGGCATCCCCAGACCTGGAAACCACTGGCGACCATCTTCGTAGAAAGCCGCCATCTGTTCGAGGCTGTCCAGGTCATGCATCAATGCTGCCCAGAAAATTGCCGTACACCAGGCTGCGCTCTGCGCCGACTGTTCTTCCGGGGGGGCCCCCGGCGGCAGCATCCATCCCCTGGATAACCTCACCGCGCAAACAGCCACCTCAAGCGCTTCATCCAGCATGCCGCCTTCGCGTGCGTAGGGTCCCGATGACGCAGCCGGCAGCTGCTGCAGGCTCACAGCCAGCCGCTTCACCGGCTCCAGCCAAAATGTCTCCCAAACTGGCCTGGAGAAAGGACTATTGTCCCACAATTGCTGCAGCGCCTGTTTTCTGTGTCGCGTGGACAACAGTTCATCTGCGCTCAGCGGTAAAAACCACCCCGCAGCATTTGGTCTCTCTGACTCCTTACGCACCTTCGGTGCGGTATCTACTTTCTGATTATGAAATCTGCCTGTCATCCACTTCAGCATTGCCGCCCCCGTCAGTCATCGATAAAGGGGCATTACGCTATGCTTTCCCCCTCTTCTGGCAAGCGAGAACTCTATATTCGTTTCCTCGATTAACCCCTTGATCTTTATTTTTTGGATCTGCATGAATAATTTTTGCAGGCCATGAGCTTCCAAACGTGCCTGAATATGGCTTTTCAAAGAGAAGAAACCACCATGAAATCGGACGCTGTTCATGTGGCCATAATAATCACCTGCTGGATGTTGATTTGCTCAGCGCTCACAACCCTCATCACTAGTGGACTTTTCACATCGGGCAGTCTGATCGTATTTATCACGCTCACCGGTACGCCCGCGCTTTTCAACCCCCTGGCAAAACTTGTTTTTTTTCTCAGGCCATACCCCTTCGTATTGATGAAAAAGAGACGACGGTTATGGCTACACCTCAATCCCTGGCTTGCTGTCGGCCAGCCGGGGATCCGTGATATGAAAGGTTACTGGCATGCCCTGTCAGACACTCTCCGCACTGGCATGAAAACGCCCCGGCACACAATTATCCTGTCGTCTCACCTGCTCAGTCCCCGACGAACAGCCCGGTTGTTACGACACTTCCCCGCAGATCATTATCGCTGCCACACCCTGAGCAGACCCATCGGCCATGCGGAACGAGCGGGCTTGCAGATCGACACATTCCTGAAGGAATGGCGTTGGTACACTCCCTCAATGCAATGCGGAGTCCTGGTGATACGCAAAAAAGAAAAGAGGCAATGACGACGATGCTCTCATGGAAACTGATGAAAGCCACCGAACGCGCCTGCAGGAACATCTGTGAGGAGGAAGAAGTGGCCCTTCATTACAATTACCACCTAAGTCGTTTTGATCGTCTCATACTGTGGATTAAAGGCTTCATCGCAGGCTGGCCACAGGAGGAAGAATACAAACCGCTGTTTGGAAACATAATTCGTCTCTGGAGACGAAAACAGCGGTGAATAGCTCTACCCCGTAATATTAATTTGTAAATCTGAATACATAATTTCCCGTTAAATCTCTGTTTCAACGTATTCATACTGGCTACATGAACCGTATCGATCTGAACGATCGAAATTGTCCGTTATACAAAAGCGCAACACCCGATTATTGTATTCACATCGAATACAAATAATAAAAATCATAAATTTTAGTTGGTTATACCAACATCCTATTCAACGCCGGGGAGTCTCATGAATCTTAGTGTCACGTCACTGCTTTCACGCCTGACCCTGGAACAGGACGATAAACTCAACGCCCTGCTCAGCGCAGCGGCGACAGAAAGTAAAAAATCGGGCGACCCGCTGGCCGTAAGATTTAAACCTGGGATCCGCGAGTACATAACACTCGCCTCTGCAAAACTGGGCATATCAGCGTCTGAATTCATCAATATCTTAATTGAAGGCGTGATAAGGGAAACGCTGTCCCCCTTTCAAACACGCGCTACCCAGGTCGTAGAACGGTTTCAACTGCTCATGGACGCCCACGGTTTGAACATCACTGACGTCGCGACGCTGCTGTCACCGTGGAATATCGGACTAAGCGTACTGGAAAGCCGTGAGCGCACCATGGATTATCTGACAGACCCTTTGCTTTCCGAAATAGCGGAGTGGTTTAGCATTAATAAAAGTTGGCTAACAGCGGCGTCATCATCACCAATTGTTGCACCAGGCAACATTCCCGACTGGCATAAGTTAGCACTGCAAATTAGCAATAAAATAGCGGATGTTTCATTAAAGGCCTTACCGCAGATTATTTTAATTCGGGATACTCTGGCTCCCTCAGTCGATCACTTCAGCTATGAAACGCTGATTGGCGTGTGTTTAATCACTGTGAAATTGAAAAATGGGCTCCCCCTGCGCGTTGCTGAATACTTAGGCGAACAAATACCGTATGGCGGACACGAACAGCTCTTTATTGATTTCATGGCTTATTGCGGTGTCTTACAAAAGAAAAGACGGGCCATTGTTACAGCCTGTACAACAGATGCCTCTTCTTTAGAATTCTTGTCATCCGGTAAAGTCTTACCCGTCATGTTATTGGATAAACGACTAAATCAGAATTATTTGAATCAATGGAAAAAAGAAGAACTTAATCTACTGCATTATCCGGAGAAATCCGTCACAAAGGAGTGGCTAAAAGAAATAGATAATTTGAACTAATAATAAACTCGTTAAGTAGTAAATCTTTTTATTGGTGCGTCTGCACCAGGGAATTCTTTTACCTAAAAAACATAAACTGCACAGGAAAATATAATGATGAAAGCCACGTTAATAACACGCTGTCTGATGTTTGCCGGGCTGGTCTCTTCACTGCCCGCGGCACATGCTGCCGGCACCTGGTTTGAAGCCAGGAACGATGCGATGGGAGGAACCGGCGTTGCTTCATCAAAATACGGCGCGGCTCCGTTGCTTAACCCGGCCTTACTAACAAAGTCAGAACCCGGAGATAACCTCAGCATTATCCTGCCAACCGTAGGCGCCCAGGTCAGTGACCCGGACAACCTGCAGGACGGCTTTGATAACGTCAAGCATGCCTGGGATAACCTCGAGAATGCCAGCGGCACCGGCAACAGCGCCTCCTCAGCGACAGAACTCAGGAAATCGCTGACCGATATTTCGGGCCACAGCGGCCGTGCGGATGCCGGCGCAGGCTTAGTGATTGCCGTACCTAATGACACACTGCCCTTTGCTCTGGTCATTAAAGGCTGGGGTCAGGCGAAAGCTCGCGCTGAAGTGAGCAACAGCGATCTGGCTTATCTCGATGCCGCCGGTGCTGGCCTAGTTCAACCTGATGAAACCGCCCTTAATAGCCTCACCTCACGCGCTGAAGGCGTGGCAGCTCTGGTGAGCGAGTACGGCATCGCGATGGCACATCATTTTATGCTGGGTGATATTCCGGTATCGGTTGGGATCACCCCCAAATTTCAGCGTGTGGATACCTGGAATTACAATGTAGCCATCAATAACTACAGCACCTCCGACTTTCGCAGCGGTGACTGGAAGCGCTCAGAGAGCGGCGCCAACGTTGACCTTGGTTTTTCTGCTGACCTGACGCCTGAATGGACTATCGCCCTGGCTGGACAAAACCTCGTGGCACGCAGTGTTGATACCCGTGAAGTGAATGGCCTGCAGGACAACTTCAAAATCCGCCCTCAAGCTACTGCGGGCACAGCCTGGAGTAACGGGCTCGTGACTTTTGCAGCCGACGTAGACATGACACCCGCCAGCGGATTCACCTCCGATGAGAAAAGACAATATGCCGGCGTCGGTGCAGAGCTCAATGCCTGGTCCTGGGCGCAGCTGCGCGCCGGCTACCGCGCTGACATGCGTAACAGTGACAACAACGTCGTAACGGCCGGTATCGGCATTTCACCGTTTGATGTTGTTCACCTCGACCTGACTGGCATGGCCGGGACAGATCGAACATATGGTGCCGTGGCTCAGCTCGCTGTCACCTTCTGACCCTGACAGGGCATGTTCAGCATGCCCTTTTCCTTCACCGGAGAAATGCCATGACAATCCTGAAAAAAAGCCATTTACCCTCACTCCTTGTAGTCTTCTCAGTGCTTTGTATCACTGTGCTTACCGCCGCGAACGCGCGAGCCTCGACAATTACCAATTCAACAGAAAAGGCAGCCGGAGAAGTCTTAATTCCGCAGGCTTGTGGGAGTTGCGTTTCTTATGATGTATCAGTTTGGATGTTTACGCCGACGCGCCCTGACGCGCTCAAAAACATTCTCCAATCACTTAATACACTCCCTGAGGGGGAGCCTGATGAGGTCGAGGGCCAAAGGGTAATTTCACCCGATAAAAGCACTGTCGCTGCTGACACTTTTAGGCAATCAGGAACATTAGATCCTTTAGTGCTTTGGCATGCGATGTCTATTTTTGGGGAACCACTGCCATTGGAATTAGTTTCGTCTGCTGGGACTTTCCGCGCTGAACTCAACATGAAGGCGGTCCCTTCAACCACGTTCTTGAAGCCATCGTCTGAAACTTTCAATCAAAAAATATTGAGCCTTTCGCGCAACACAGACAACGAAGATTCAACCTCTCAGATTCAAACGCTATTGAACTTCAAGCTTATAGCAGGCTTGCCAGTAGGTTCTGGCAGTGGGGTTAATGACATCGCTAGCAGCAGCGGGCGAATGCTGATTAAAAACGGCGGTGCGTTGTTGAATGTTAACCGCATGGGGAATCGCTACCTGGTTTGGATAGTTCACGCGACTTATATCAACTTCTGAATCTGACCGGGGCAGGCATTGCATGCAAGCCCCTTTAACGGAGATATAACATGACGATCGTAAAACAACTTCGCTTTACCCCTGCCATTTTGGTTATAGCAATGCTGCTGGGAACGACAGGGTGCAGCAATAGCGACCTGAACGCGATAACGCATCAGGTCAGCACCCTGAGTTCCTCGCTGATGCCTTCAAATGCTTCAAATGACAATGTGAAATCACCTGAATGGGGTGAAGTCACCAAAACCCTGACAGTACATGTAGATATCGATACAGCCGCGGTAAGACTTAAACGTTATTACCGCTTTACATCAACCGATGAAATCACCGCAGCCGGTAACAGCGGTAAAGGGAACTCGGGTTGGGTCGCCAGCGCGATGGCTGAAGGTACTGACTGGAGCGCCCAGCCAGGCTCTTACTACCGTATGAGCCGGATATGGGGAAATGCGGACCGCCTGACTATTGAGGTCAGCCGCGAAGGCAATAGCAGCAATGTGACTGCAACCTATCGCTCAACTGATCCAGCTCATCTGAAAGAAGCCTGGACGCAAAAGCTTTGGGCGCAAATTGGCCCGGTAGCCGAAGGTAAAGTACGTTAATGAAGCATCGCGTTAAAAATAGAAAAGCCTCTGCAATGCAGAGGCTCAGTTTTAGTTAAGCAGTATTCAAAACAGTTTTTAGACGATATGACCAGTTCCCAATCCAATGTGCAGGTGTATACATCACGCGCCGACGTTCACCGCTCAATGCGTTACCCGTAACTACCTCGCCTGCTATACCCATCAAAGACAATTGTATATAAGCCATTCCAGATGCCACATGATCAATATCGGTACAGGAAACCCACAGACGTCGCGTTGGATTGAATCCCTTTTCGCGTAAGACTTCTGCAATAGCCAGGAGCATGCCAGCAGAACCACATGCCGGCTCGTAAACAGTAAAAAAAGGTTTATCGGCCAGCAGGCTGTCGATATCACCCAACTGCATTTCTGCCATCATTCGTGAGACGCAAAACGGCGTAAAAAACTGACCACGCGCTGCTTCACCGAGTTCCAGTGTCATGTAAAGCGAGCCCAGGAAGTCACCACTCTCAGCTTCCAGCCCCATGACAACCTCTGCCAGTAACATGGCCATCCGCTCAGCATCTTTTGCCTCGTACTGGCGTACCGTTTCCATGTACTCCTTTTCCAGCTCGTCATTACAGTTTATTCCGTTATGAATCGACGCTGCAGCAAGGGTAATAAAGTCTCGGAAGACTTTATTACGGTGATGATAGCGGGCGGTTTCGTTGAAAATTGAGATGAATTGTTTCTTATGGTCAACCATGATTTTTATCGCATATCTCCGGGGAAATATGCCCTGAAGGGGATATTTCCCCTTCAGGATGGTAAGTGATGCGGAACGACGTTCCGCTTATGTTATCGAATTATGAATGCTCAATATAACCTGCACGTAATTGCGTTTCGGACACATCAATGAACACGTCACATCCCTTATTAATGACTTCTTCCAGAAAGGTGCCCCAAAAATCGTTTCCAAGAACTTCCCCAAAGTCATCGCCGCCCACTTCGAGATAAGCCTTTTCATACCAGTCTTCGTTTTCAGTTAATCGGGGATCAAAACCTTCCGCATAGGCAATATGCAGCCTGCGACCTTTTCTGAATGCGCCCTTTTCAGCCATCAGGTAAATCCCTGTATCTTTCACTAAAAGCATGTTCCCTCCTTTTTCCTGCAGCTCTTCCATCACAGGTTTCAGAACAGCATTTTTGAACAACAACATGATTTTCACCTTCATAAATTAAGGGGAAAATCACCCCAGGGGATGATTTCCCCCTGGGGTTTGGTTAACGAGATATCAGCCAGAACATGGACCTACCAGTCATGGACGGCAAATCCGGCTAATACCTCACCACAGCAGTCAAAATGAACGAGCGAAACATTAAGCCGCTTCATCAGTACGTAGGTCAGACGGCGCGCATCTTTTGAAAACCCCCGCTTCTTTAACTCCAGCAGCGGGAAGTTATAGGCACTCAGCCTGACTACATAGCCGGTACCCGTCAGGTGGATCCACTCGGCATCCCCCCACTCGCAGCGCTGATGACCAAGACGATGAAATATTTCTGCGTCTTGCTCAGTCAGGTGAGCCGTACTGCACACGACATACTGGTAAAGTTCCACAGGTTGCACATCGTTGATAGTGGCCATGTTAAGCATCCCTCGCCGGTGAGGCATTTGTCTGCTCCTGAACAGGCAGCGCTTCCGGCGGGAAAGCCATCAGAGGAGCCGAAAACGGCCCCGCCCCGTACTTCCCGCTGTCAACATGATCTCCGCGGTCATAACAGTCATAACCCAGGACACCGTTGACCGGCTCCTGGTACCAGTGGCGGATCTCACAGTCAAACACGGCCGAGAGTTCCCCCATCAGCTCGCTGGAAGGCGGATACGACGGTGAATCAAACTCCAGGCGCAAACTGTTTATACGGTCACGATGCCAGAGAACGTTGTGACCACACGGCCACTCCATCCCGTGGATACGACTGTACAAACTGCCCGTGCTGGACATGCCTGCCAGCAGGCGGCTGTTGCCGTTGAGCTCCGCCGCAAGCCGGGAAGGAATAATCATCAGCATGTCACAGTGACAGGCACGCTCAGGTCTCCTCCCCAGTTTCTCCCAACATTCACCGCCGTCGATATGGGGTGACCAGGTGGCCACACCAAACCAGTCAACGTACTGCCGGGTCATCAGCTGCGCCATTATCTGGCGTGCGGCCAACGGGAAAGTTTCCCACCGAACAGCACTCAGCCCTGACTGCGTCCAGATACGGTCAATTTGTCTGACGGTATCCGGATTAAGTACCGCATCCTTCTGCAGCAACTCCAGCCAGTGCTGGAAAGCCAGGTTGGAGGCGATAGCCGGCCCAGTTCCGTGTGAGACCAGCCCCGGGTAAGGGGGATATTCCACAGTTTTCACCGGCTTAAGCACCCCGGCTGAACCTGCCAGAAACAGCTGAATGCTCTGTTGTACGGCGTAGCGGTATAGCGGCACCTCATCGCCGGTAACCCACTGCAGCATGACATCGATAAACACGGAACGGCCGGTGATTTCCAGGCGGTTTTTGCACCATTCAAACATAGTTACTTCTCCTCTTCAGACTATAAAAGAGGGAGCCGCCCCATCGGGGAAGTCTCCCCCGATGGGTGGTTTACAGGTTAAGTCGGGTCAGCCCCGGATCACGGGTGACTGATAATCCCGAGTGTGGCACCGGCCTCAAGGCCGGCAATCAGCTCATCGGCCGCACTCAGATAAGGCGAGCGTGGCAGGTAAGCAGAGTCGTTAAGGTGTGTCAGGTGATACTTATCCACCAGGTCATTAATAGCTTCAAAGGGCTTCACGCCCGCTTTTTGCAACGCTGCCACACAGGCGTCGTCGCATAAATCGGTATCATTCAACGTCAGGCCATAGTGCCTGGCCAGCAGCGCCGATGCGGTGGCCTGCCAGAATTGTGGTGTCTGCATCATTGTCTCCTTCAGGCCACTTTTGAGGCCGTTGATAATGCCTGTGAGTCAGTCGTCAGAGTTAACAAAAACTCTGACGCTTCCCGCGCCTGCCGGCATGCCCGGAACAGCGCTCTTTTGTCTTCTTTGAGGGCCTTCAGCCAGCCACTGACGTAGCTTTCATGCTGCACCTCACCGTAAACGCCAAGTTCTGCGCAGAGGAAGGCGCTGCCCATCTCGGCAATCAGCTCCTCAAACGCATATACCGGATCCCCGAATTTTCGGGTCGATGAAGTTATTCCCTCCCGGTTCAGCCGTTTATGATGGCCACTGGCATGAACCAGTTCGTGAAGTAACGTGGACCAGTAGTCAGCCTCCGTAAAAAACTGCCCGGAGGTGGGCATCACTATCTGATCCACCACCGGTCGGTAATAGGCACGGTTTTGCTCCAGAAAGTTGACGGCTACTCCGCTCGCGTTGAACATTTCCATCACCCGGTTCATCACCGGTACAGAAACCGTCTCCACTTCTTCTTCAGTCATCAATGTGGCCGGTTCACCGGAAAGCGCTGCCGGCAGACCGTCGCACTGCTGGGTATTAAACAGCTGCAGAGGTCTGAGCATCGTTCGGGACTCCATGACGGGGTTTCCATCCTCGTCAGTAAGTTTGGTGCCCTGCTTATCTTCAGCCTGGACCTCAAAAGGTTTGAAAATCACAGCAAGACTGCAGGTCTCTCCCGGGCGGACGTGTCCGCCCGCGAGTTGCGCCTGCCGGAAGGTGAGCCAGCGGTCAGAGCTAAACCCACGCTCCTCCGCCGCCATCCAAAGCAGTGGAATATTTATCCCGCTGTAGGCTTTGCCTGTTGTGGCATTCGCCGGCAGGCAGTTGCCCGCCCTCTTTTGAGCTGCACGCCAGGGTTTACGCCATGGCGCGGTGCCTTTCTCAAGAGCCGCAACGATTTTGTCAGTGACCTGCTGATACAGGTCTGCACGTTCAGTTTTGGGTGCCCTGCGGGCTGAGGTATGTTTTTTCATGGGATAAACCTTATAAAAGGCGTATCCCGGCCAGCGGCGGGATACGCCACTGGGAGTGGATGAAAATTAATGTGTGAAATAAGGGGTGATAATGTCCCCCGTCTGTGTCACCGAACTGATACGGTCTTTGAGCCGGGAGAACGCGCGAACAAATTGTTCGTGGTCAGCCGGTTTTGCCCGTTTGCAATCGGTCCGGATAACGTCATCGAGCACATACAGTGCTGCCAGGCGCCACGCTGCTTTCTCCCGCTGACCTACGCAGGCATGAAAGTGTTTATGCGACTGATCAAACATCCGTTCGATACCGTTTCGGAACTCTGCGACCGGGATAAAGACTTTCTCCGGAGGCCGGGTTTCACTCCGTACAGTTGAAATCAGGGGCGTCACAAAGAAGTCATGATGTTCGTTGAGTATCGCCTCCCTCGTGGTGTGACTGATAAAGAAGGTGAAGGAATAGTCGGTGCCTGGAAGCAGTTCGCTAATCTTTTCTTCCCATCCATTGTCTCGTCGGGGATCGAAACCCTCGGCATAAGCCATGTTCATATACCCGGGTTGTTTTTCATCCTCAGCCCGAATGTAAAAACCGTAGCCGTTTTCCAACGTGATCGATTTATTCAGGCCGGACGGGAGAGTTAATACCTTACGCAGAGAAGCGGAAGTAAAACGGAACATGATAAATACTCCTGTGATTAACAGAAGAAACTTCCCGGGAGGAAGTCTCTCCGGGAAGCATGGTCAAATAAGGAATTACGCGACGTTTTTAGCATCATCGCTAAAACGATAACGGTACAAAGCCAGATCGCGGGCCATTATTCGTGCCGCTTTCATGGCCTGACGTGCAGATCGCCATTGGCCGCAGGTACCAAAACCCTGCACCTTCCAGTCGCGGGAACTGCACCCCGTACGACACGCTATCCTGGCGGTAAACTGCCCCTTGCCGTTTCGAATCACCTCGGGACGAAAACTCAGGTGCCCCGTACGGTTAGTGAACCAGTCGTTGTCGTTCTGCCCAAGCACAGCAGAACAATGTGCCAGGACATCGGACGCCTTCTGTAAAATTGAAATGATGATTTTCATGGTGTTTCTCCTGCAGTTGAGCGGAGAAACCTTTACCCATGCGGGGAAAGTTTTCCCCGCATGGGTGGTCAGTTAGGTTGTCCTGTCAGGACATGTGTGAAGCGCAATTAATAATAGTAAACAGCCTCGACGCCTTTACGGAAACCATAGTTCCAGGCATGTTCATCTGTGGTGTGGCCAAGAAGGACGAGCTCGGTCACATACTTCTGAAAAAGATAATCAGGTATCAGGCCGGACTCGCAAGCATGACCAAGCTGTTCAGCAATCCAAATTATTTCCCAGGTTCGTGATGGGAAGCCGTCAGCATCGACGTCATCTGCAATACCACAACGCTCAAATGCGCGGATCGTCAGCAATGCTGTTTCAATTTCAGAAACCAGCACGATGAAATCGACAGTTAAACGCGTACACGCGTGGATACGCCCGACAGTGATGTCGTATGAAGACATGGTAAATTCCTCGAAGTAAAGGGGTACCATGCCCACAGGGAGCAAAGTCCCGGCAGAGTAAAAATAGTGAAAAGCTAGAAGGCAAAACGTCGTGAGGTAGAGCAAAAAGAGTAAAACGTGTGAAGTGAGCCTTAACCCGAAGGTCTCTGTTTGCAAAGGTTAACAGATTTAACGTAATCGCCCGAAAGCGCCATCTCTCAGATCATGATGGCATTGGCATGTGATTACCCGAAGGCGTTCCTCTCAAATCACCGGAACATTGGCAGTTGTCAGAGACAACGTAAGCAAATTAATCGTACACAATCCGTGCATCTCCGGCAATAGCGTCAACGCAAAGATTTTCCCACGTCGTTCTATAAGCCCAGGAGATAAACTCCTCAGCGGAAATGCCGCTACTGCCCATAATATTTACCTTAAATGAATCGTTGTCGAAATCGACATTGTAAATAAAGTCTTCGGTAATTCGGACTTGATACTTACGCCAGTCAGCATCTAATACAACGGCTGAAGATATATCAGTGGTAAGCCCAAAATAGTCGGGCATGTTAACGTCGCCCTCATAGGTATATTTCCAGTATACGCGCCCAATAACCGAATGCGCTGCACAAACGACAACCTTTTTACTCATCGCTCTCTACCTTATTATAAACACGAGTGACGTAATGTCCCCGACCATCTCCATGGCCTAAATCCATGGACACTAATGCCTCGGCTTCTTTCTGGCTGAATCCCTTGTCTAAATGGTATTTCATGGCATCTCTTGAATAAGCATATCGCAAACTGTGAGGAGCATATTTACCAACAAGACCGGCCTCTCTGACAATATTGCGGTATCGTTCGATGGCAAGGTGTATCCCCGCTTTATCTATCAGTTTCCCGTTGTTATTTTTCATAAAGCGTATTGCATTATTTACGACGCTAAGCAAAGTCTGGCGATCAATTATCGTCGTATCGCGAGGTCGCCCCCCTTTCGTACCGAAGACAATCCTGACTTTTTCCTGGTCACTCTGAAGAACCTTTTGCCAGGTCATTAATGACTTAACAGATTGCATCGTTTCTTCCGTACGTAAACCAAGATGTCGCGATAATTCCATGGCGATCGCAGCACCCGCATCGACTTCACGGATTTTATCAAGAGTCTCTTTATATACATCATCAGGAATAGCGACTTTGGTACCCTCTCGGCTGGTTCCTGAAATACCTAACGCCGCATTGCTTAATTTCTCATGCTCTGGATTAGCCATAAACGTTTTACCCGCAGTGCGAAGTATCGCCCGGATTGCTGCCATTTCATTTTGCAACGTACGTTTGGATATGTTCTCTGAAAGCCGGCTTTTTATGTAAAGCGTAATATGCTGTGTTTTCAAGTTCCCGGCATCGCGAATTTGAATATTCATTTTTAATAAACGGTCTGCCAAACGATCGGCTATTTTCATTCTGTCGGAAACGGTCTTAAAACTGCCTCCCGCCTGGCGAGCAAGTGTGACCAGGCTTTTATTTAATTTCGCCATAAACACTCCAAATTGACACAAGGTGAGTTAGGCATTCCGTCCTGGTGAACGGAATGCCTAACTCACCGGCTCCCCGGATACTTCAGTCAAAAACATCTCACCCCGACGGCACGGTTAATTTTGCGCTTCCTGCGTCTCAACAGACATCTGTGCATCGGGGCGGCGAAATGTTGAGTTCTTGCGAGGCTCCCCAGGTCTCAGACCTGTTCGCGGCTTACGCCGGGCTGATTTACATCAGTCTACCTCCACACACCAGCTTCCTGGTGTCGCCATCGATGTCGTGTTGATTTACCTCCTCTAATTTAAAAGTTGTCTTCATACGAGTTTCCGCTGATAAGACAGTTGGTGAGTGATTAATGACCTGAATGACAGTTAAACGATCTGTTATGCGTTTTAAAACCGTCACTACGTGTTGGTCAGATGGTAGAAATGTTGTTGAAGTGGCAGTACGTCAGTGCTGCCGGTTGTGCGCTGCGCGCGTCACTTGGTACTCGTTTCACTCGAACGCAAGTGACGCCGCGCTCCTTCTGCTCTCAATGCGAACGTGGAAGATGCCAAATTTCAATTGGCATACCCACGGTCCGCAAAGTTCGCAACCGGTAGCTGACGTCAAAGCATCAAATCGAAGTGAAACTGCAGTGAAAACTGCAAAACGTAATTGCGTAAAAATCAGCAAATTGAAGTAGAAGAGACCTTACCGCGATCCAATCGCGATCCCCATTCTCAAAGGTTAACGGGGGTACCGCCCGAAGGCGCCACCTCTCAGGTTACGGCGGCATTGGCATTGCGATCACCCGAAGGCGCCCCTCTCAGATCGCTGGAGCATTGGCATGTTGCGTAAGCAACTTAAAGCAAAGGCATATTAAAACTAAGGCGACTGCCTTTGCAAGTAATTAAGCAGACACATAATGAGTAAGCCATTGTAGAAACTTTGGTCTATTCATTTAACTGCGCTTCCTGTCTTTGGTAAGAGAAGTCACGTATTCGCTAATTTCTTTCAGATCGTCTTCTATTTCTTTAATGTTCGGGTAAGGGTCTCCCACCGCATTAGCGCTATCATGACCAGTAAAATAAGTACTGCATTTAGACATAGCATTGGTTATTTTTGATATATCATCCTGGGTTATATCTAGCACTTTCGTTAATCTTTGGGTCTGGACAGACCTTTCAAAACGAGTAATGACTTTATTTAACAACTTTTCCTCTATTAGTCGCTCCCAAGCCTCACGCAAATAACCATAAAAGTCCCTTGATGCACTTCTAAATTCGGATACAGTTCCAGTTATATCTATTTTTCTTAATGACTGTAATTTAACATTTAACTGGCTAATTCTTTTTGAAGTAGTTAAAGCGTCCCAAGGAGCCGTTTCTCTTACAATACCAGAATATTGGCGAGTACGTTCCAATGTAAGACATTTACAACTCGCGTTTAGTGCATCTACATTTTCTAGAAGGTATTTATAGAATACAATATCATGCGTAAACACAATGACCTGCCGCTCAAGCGATTCCTTAACCAATCTTTTCGCAACCCGCATCATCCACTGATGACTGAGAGAATTAACGGGGTCGTCGAAAATAACGCCAGAACGTCTATTTTCCGCCTTAATTTCAGCTAAGAAATTGGCAATAGCAATACACCTTTGCTCTCCCTCACTAGCTACTTTAGAGACTGTGCTTTCACTTGCACCATCGATTATTAATTTTACCTGTTGCTCACCCCCTCTGTTCCTAGATTGAATTTTAACCTCAAACCTATCAAAGTTAAAATCATTAAGCTCATTATTAAAACAATCAACTAATTTTGCCAATATGGTTTGTCTATTTAAAGCTGCTGACAATACAGAAATAGATTGAGTGTTGCATTGCTCATAAATCCTCTTCAATTTCTCAATTTCGATATAACGAGATATATTAGACTCAATAGCGCTTCTATTTTCTTTAATTATTTTCTTGTCGAGCAACAATTCTAATTGTTTTTGTTTGGATTCAATTATAGATTTGGTGTTTGCATCATCTTGCAACTTTTGGATCAGGTCGTTAATGTTGTCTATTATTTTTAACAGCGATTTATAAAAGTCAATACGGATTTTTTTTGGTTGCTCTTCAAATAATTCCGCCTTGAAATATTCTTTTCTCTCCAAAAATCCATCGCTAAATATATTTAACTTATCACCCAACCCATCCTCATATGAATCCAATATAGGTTTCACTCCAAAATATGGTGTGAAATCACATCCTTTATTGAGTATTTTATTCAGCTCTGTTTGGTATCTCGATTTTGCCAACCTTGAAAGAGTAGAAGCATTATTATTCAAAAAATCATGCAGTTTTGCTAACCTGGACTCGCTTTCATCATTTATTCCCTGTAAACACAAGGGACAAACATCTCCTTTTTTCATTGGGAAATGCTCGCAAGATTCACTGTTCAGGATGAAATTTTTAGCACCTTCCCATAATTGAACCCACTCCTGATTTGCTACGCCTTGGATAGGTAAACCTCCGAGAGTTAACTCACGGAGATTTTCAGCTGCAATTGACTTGGCCTTAAATTCATTTTGCAATGACTTGATATTTTCGATGTTCTTCTTACCAAGTAACTCTATGATTTCATCGCAAAAATCCTTTAAGGGTGTTAACGCTAAAATTTCGCCCTTTAATTTTTTCCTTATTGTTTCTACCGATTGCAAACTTAATTCGAGAATTGATTTTCTTAATGGTTCTATAGAGGATATTTCAGCATCAGTGCACTCATGGTTTTTAATATCATCTACATTAGTTTTAGCTGATATCGAGTTATAAAAAATTGCCGATTCGTTTTGATTTTTTAAAGGATTTAAATTAATTATCCCATTCCCTGGCTGAATATCTTCTTCAATTATCCCTTTAATATAATTAATCGCGCCAACCAACTCAGTCAAAACATGAATGCCTATTGGTTTAATTGATAAGCCACCTTCATCATTGACGTAATGGAAGGCTGACGAGCTATCGAAGACTCTTATAGACTTCAGTGATGGGTTGCTTTCACAATCCTCGCTCCAAACGACAGTGGTGAGATCATCATTTACATTTATGTTTAAAGTTGCCTCAGGAGCAGGGTTGACAGTATTGAAAACATTACTCTTTACCAATGGGGCTATTCCACGAGTTAAACAGGTATTTTTTAGTATGCCTGTGTAGCTGGATTTTCCGGCTCCATTATCCCCATAGACTATGTTAATACCTTCTTTTGCAAATATAAGAGACTGATCCTCAGCCAGAGCTGCCACTCCCTTAACGTCACAAAGTGAGCCTAAGGTGATTTGATCCTGCTCATCAACAAATCCTGAAACATCCATTTTCCCTATGAGGGTTTGATAGTCAGCGTCAATCTCTATCAAACCATGTTCCATTTTTGCTATCGCATGAATCCTTTCATAATGTTCAACAGTTAATTTCCCTTCGTTTAAAGCTAACTGCATAGCGAATCGCCACCAGTTATGCTTTGAATTGGCCCACGTGGCTATATCCTCAATCGCTGACATTTATGCATTCCTCTGCAAGAAATCTTTCTATGTTGGAAGATAAGCAATACTAAAACTCTTGATATCAAGATTTTCCCCTCAACATTATTCGCTTGTCAACTTAGGCTCTAGAACTATCAAAGAACTTGTCAACATTAATGTGAAACAACCCTATATACACATAAATATTGCAACCTAATCTCGTCGGGTTAGGCTACACCCCAATGTGACACACTCATTGGGGAAGCTAATGTCAGGGCAACAAATTGGTTATGTACGCGTTAGTTCTGAAGATCAATCAGTAGAGCGCCAACTTAATGGGCTCCATCTTGATAGGGTTTTTATCGATAAGGTTTCCGGTAAAGATACTAACCGCCCCGAGCTGAAGCTTTTACTATCGTTTGCGCGTGAAGGCGATACAGTCGTTATACACAGCATGGACCGGCTTGCCAGGAACTTAGACAATCTAAGAAGCTTGGTGAAGGAATTAACTACCAAAGGGGTACAGGTTAAGTTTATTAAAGAAGGGCTAACCTTCAGCGGTGACGATTCACCGATTGCCCAACTACTTCTGTCAGTTATGGGAGCATTTGCTGAATTTGAACGTTCTCTCATCAAAGAACGGCAGCGAGAAGGCATCGAACTGGCAAAAAAACGTGGGGCATATCGAGGGCGTAAAAAATCTTTAGATACACAAGAAATTGAGAATATTAAACGACTGGTCGCTGAAGGTAAGAACAAGTCTCATCTAGCGAAACAATTCGGCATTAGTAGAGAAACCCTATACCGCTACATTCGTGGATCATGAAGATAGAACACTGAGACGATGCTAAAACAGACTTTTTAATTATCTTTCCTTGTTGTTCAGCAACCTAGGATTTTCTAATTCATCGAGCTTCACAATTCAAAACGCACACGATTATACTGTATATAAAACCAGTAATTAATAAGGGTGCGTTATGACCATTTTTTATCCAATCCCGGACCCACTGAAGCTTATGATACCTTTTTTCCAGGATAAGGTGCAGGCGGGTTTCCCTTCACCCGCACAGGATTACATTGAAAAAGGTATTGATTTAAATGAACTTTGTGTGAATCACCCCGCAGCAACCTACTTTGTTATGGCTACAGGGATGAGTATGGTTGATGCCGGTATTTATGAAGGTTCACTGCTGGTCGTAGACCGAAGCCTGCAGGCAAAACACGGAGATATCATTATTGCATCGCTGGCTGGTGAATACACAGTTAAGCGGCTTTGCCTTCACCCTATAGTTAAGCTCGTACCAATGAATCCGGATTTTCCCCCAATTATTCTCCACGACGGAGGCGACGAGCTGGAGGTTTTTGGTGTTGTGACGTTCAGCATCAATGGGTTTCAATGATGTTTGCTCTCGCCGATGTGAACAGCTTCTACGCCAGCTGCGAAACAGTGTTTCGCCCTGACTTACGGGGACGACCTGTCGTCGTTCTAAGCAACAACGATGGTTGTGTAATAGCACGCAGCGCAGAAGCCAAAAAACTAGGTATCCGGATGGGAGATCCGTTCTTCAAAATGCGTGACATCTTCGAAAAGCACAAGATTGTTACCTTCAGCAGTAACTATGCGCTTTACGCGGACATGAGCTCACGGGTAATGACTGTATTAGAGGAAATGTCACCAGCCGTCGAAATATACAGTATTGATGAAGCATTCATGAACCTGCAAGGCGTCAGTAATTGTAAGAATCTTGAGGAGTTCGGACGTGAAGTTCGAGCTAAAGTTCTCCAATGGACCGGTCTGACTGTGGGTGTTGGTATTGCCCCGACTAAAACATTAGCAAAATTAGCAAATTACAGTGCCAAAAAATGGACAAAGACTGGGGGAGTTGTCGATCTCTCACTTGTTAGTCGTCAAAGAAAACTGATGGCATTGGTTGATGTAGGAGAAGTTTGGGGTGTAGGCCGACGTATATCGAAAAAGCTCAATGACATGGGCATCAAGACGGCGCTCCAATTGGCTGAAACCCCGACGCCATTTATTCGCAAGCATTTCAATATTGTCTTAGAGCGGACCGTTAGAGAACTTCGCGGTGAGCCTTGTTTGGAGCTCGAAGAGTTCGCACCTACGAAACAGCAGATAGTCTGTTCCCGTTCATTCGGCGACAGAGTTACTGAGTACGACATGATGCGTGAAGCAATTTGCAGTCATGCCGTGCGTGCAGCAGAAAAACTACGCGGCGAGCATCAGTTTTGCCGGCATATCTCAGCATTCGTTAAAACCAGCCCTTTTGCCGTGAATGAAGTCTATTACGGCAAGACCGCTAGTACGAAGTTACAGATCCCCACACAAGATAGTCGGGACATTGTGGCTGCAGCTACTAAATGCCTTGATGCAATCTGGCAAGATGGACACCGTTTCCAAAAATGCGGAGTCATGCTAGGAGACTTTTATAGCCAGGGTGTAGCGCAATTAGGCCTGTTTGATGAGTATAAGCCGCGCTCTAATAGTGAGCAGTTGATGGCAGTGCTCGATGGTATCAATCATAGCGGCAAAGGTCGGGTATGGTTTGCTGGCCAGGGGATCCAGAAAAGTTGGGAGATGAAACGTCAAATGCTTTCTCCCGCTTACACAACTCGCTTCAGTGACCTTATGCGCGTTAAGGTTTAAACCAGCAGGTCATTTCTATATTTTTATTCTGGTTTCCTTCTTCAATACATAATCTAAAAATGCCGCAACAGATGACGACAAGACATCCGCTTGAGTCTATTTGCTTGCCATGATATTTTGGGTTGAGTGATTTATAACCAAAGAGTGATAAAGATTATGTCGCAAGGTTTTGATCCGAAAGATCTTGAGGAAATTTGCTCCAGGAAACCAACAAAATTCAAAATGAAGAAAGCAGATTACAAAGAACTTGGTCGTAATACGGTTTTGGGGTCTGTTGATCTTGTCTTCGGAGCCTTAGGCGCTGCGGTTCTTACTGTAGGAGCATTGAATAATAGCAATAAAGTCATCTCAAAATCCGAAAGCGATGATCTTGGTTATGGTTACAAAGACGGTAACCAAGGGTACGGTTATTATTTTGGTGATATTAAAGATGACGACTAGTAACTGAGAATCCATTCCAAGTTACTAGTCTTTGTTATTTTATGCCTTTAGTTGCAGCCGATGTTGCAGCATCCTTTGCCAATTTACCTCCCTTTTCACCTGCTTCCTGCGGCATTTTGCCTCCTTGTGACAAAGACTTCGCTACATCACCTACATTTACTCCTATCCAACCTAGCATCCCAACCCAGAACATGGGGAAGACCACATACATCATTCCCAACACCAGGTTCATGATCCAACCATCAGCGGTTGAGCTGGTAAATTCTGCAAAAGGCACGCTGCTGTTCGAAATGCCCTGCGCGGACATGCTGTCATACAAAATGGTAATCATCCTGTCATCGAGCCAGCCCGCCAGTTCCCACCAAAATGTAATGAATATCAGTGCAAACAACGCAAACGAAATGGTCACCACCGTCTTAGGTTCATAGGCGCTGAACATCATCAGCACCGGAATGACGATTATAATCATCATCTCCAGCAGAGCTTGTATCATTGGCAATGCCTGCTTCAGCGCATCAAACCCCGGCAACGCTTCCGCCTGCTTAATTCCCACACCAATTGTCGACACGAGGCGGGTCACGTTAAATGCCAGGCCTGAGCCCACATCACTGCTGCCAGTAGCATAAGTCTCACCGCTGCCTGAAAGCCCAACGTTGCGCGGACTCACCAGCCAGCGCAGTGCCATCTCCTCCCACTGATCCTTGCTAAATTTCCGCTGTAGCTCTGCCTTAGTCGACTCATCCATATTGGCCAGCACCCGGGCCTTCAGGCCATTAGTGCCATCAGACCACCACTGTTTACAGGTAGGATATCCACCTTTTCCCACATCCGGATAGCCGCTGTCCCGGGCATTGTCATACGGCCACTGGCTGCGCGGGCTGGTCGATGTGTAATAATCATAGTAACCACTGGTATTGAGAAAGTAGCTGCTGCCTATCCACCCTACTGAATTGATTGTTGCGTCACTCAGCTGGCTGTTGCTGTTTTTAAGCTTGAAGTAAGAACGGGAATAGCACTGATCTGCAAAGTCCTGCACTTCCTGCAGCACTATAGGGTCGCGAATTTTGGTGTTTTGCACGTCAAAGCGCATCTGGCGGAGCTGGTCTCCGCAGGGGATCGAGGCAATCATCGCCTGGGTGATGCCCTTGGATATCATATGCAACAGATACCACCAGACCGGGACTTCTGCCGTCTTGCCGTCAAAGTCGTTAACCAGCCCCTTGTAACCGGAGTTCTGGGGCGTAGGTACGCTTACACCGCACTGTTTCGCCCGTGAAGTATCGAATTTAATGGTGCTGATATCGACCGGCAACAGCGGAATGCAGCAGAACAGCATCACGCAAAATGATACGTAGAGCGCGTGCTCAACCCGCGGCAGTGCAAGAACACCTTTATTCCCCTCATCGGCGCCTTCTTCTCGCACCTTCAACCAGATACCCAGAACCTTGAAAACCAGAGGCAGCGCGAAAAGTCCCGTACTAATAAGGATGTTCCACAGGGCGTTATTCAGCATCCAGCCGAACAACACCAGGAAGTACTCCAGAAAACTGTTGGCCGTCATGACGCCTCCTTATGCCAGTACGGAACGCCAGGCGGCGAATTCGATAACGATAATAAAACCTGCCGCCATCCACTCAAGGCGATGAAGTGATTGACCCGGAGATTTCTTCACAACCTGCGGTCGCACAACATAAAACCAGGCCCAGCAAAGCCCGGTATACATTGTCAGCCGCCAGACAAACAGACCGTACCGGCTTGCACTCAGCCAGTCGCGCACCTTATGCCCATCCGGATCGACTTCAAACAACACTGAGGCAATGAAGAAAAGCCCCACAGTCAGCGCGAGGATAACCAGAAAAGCCAGCACGAAACGGCGCGTACGACCAAAACGACGCTGAGGGGAGACGGGTATCGTCATTATTGTGCTCCTGATTTCTGGCTCATGTTATTGAATCCCTGATCCTGACTTCCGCTGTGCTGCTGCAGACGGCTGTCCTGATTGCGTACACCCTGACGTTCCAGGGTCGTGAGCAGACTGTTATTGCTGATGGACTTTCTCAATGCCATTTCGTTACTCAGCGCGGCCAGCTCCCGGTCGAGCGCATCAACGCGACGGTCCCCCTCGGCCAGCGCTTCCGGCTGGTCGGCCGCATTGGGTTCAGACTGGCCGGTAGTCAGCATGCGTCGCATTGTCAACGCCTGTTCCACGGTGTCAGACATGGCCAGTTCTCCTGCGAGGCGCTGTACCAGTGCGGCACTGTCCGGGTCATCCTTCAGTGACTGGATCACGCCGCGGGTCACGACCAGGCTGCCCGTTTTCAGCTTGGCCAGGTTGTCGGTAGTCGGCGCTTCAGAACCCCCGACCAGTTTGGTTAACTGCTCGAGGTTTTCTTTAGTGGTATCTTCAAGTATCGGTGAAAAGCCGGTACCGGCGACCGTGCTGCCGGCGGCATTTTCATCGCCGCCGCCGCCGCACTCGCTGGCATCACGACAAGTTCTAATCGACCTGTCACCCAGCACTTTCACCACCGCGCTCGCAGCAGTCTCGGAGTTCGGATAACGCTGGCAAACGGACCCGTTACAGCTGGAAGCTCCCACGCTGCTGTTGCTGGTCACCGGCAGGTTGTTCATCATGTTGTAACCAGCCTTGGCCAGGTCATGCGTCGGTTTGATTGCCGGCTGGCCTTTGCCGCCACGCTTCTGGCCCCCGATCCATGTAGCACCTTCCTCACCCGTCGCCTTCTGCAGCTTCTGGTCGCTGCTAACGGCATCGCCGTCGCTGGAGGCGACAATATCCTTGTACTCCTCGGTGACGGCCGCCTGCGTCCACTTGCTTCCCATCGTGTAATCGGCCATTTTATTGGCCATGTTCTGACAGTTGAGTTTGGCCTTGTCAAAACTCAGTCCGGCCTGCAGCACGCCGTTGGTCAGCATTTCATACAGCCCGGGATTGGCGCGCTGGATAATCATCGCCGGCATACTGGAGACCGCGCCGGTAGCCCCCTGCATCACGGTGCCCATCAGATCCTTAAAGCCGCTGGTCACACCGTTAAGCTGATTACCTACCGTCGTTTTCAGGTCAAAATTACCGCACATCAGGTCGCTGCTCATTCCGGCGTTCATGCCCAGACGCGTCATGCTGTTTCGGGAAGCGGGCGGCGATATGACCGAGCCGCCGCCAATGGAATAAAACAGGCCGTCACTGATGGCCCCGTTGGCAGAAGCGCCGCTGGGAGAGGTGGTGACCTCAGCGTATGCATTGGGTGTGCCGCTGGCTAACATCACCAGCAACGTCAGCGGGAGAGCGAGAGGGACTTTTTTTAGCATTGTCATAGTGTGAGTCTCACGAAAAATCAGTGCTGGAAAGGAAGGTCTGACCGCGGCGTTTACAGCAGCTGTAAGGTTGCCAGAGTGCCCAGGCATAATTACCGTCCTGAGAAACCGTCGCGCCGGTGTCGGGGAAGACTGCACAGGTGGTCGAGAGCGTCGGAGAAAGACGTTGCCATTTATGGTTTTGGGTACCGGTATTCTCTTTCACCGGTGCAGGTGGCCAGTAGCCTGGGGATTGCTGACCTACCAGCGGCTGGTAGACGTGCAGTTGACCAGTGCGAGTGATGACATCGGCCACGCGCTGGGCGACGACGGCTGCGGACTTATACGCGTCCTGCTGGGTGACAAAACCGCTACGCGGATAGATGTTTCCCCACATATTGGCCCCGGCCTGACTGCCCAGCTCACGCTGTCCGGGGATAAGGGCTTCCGGGTACAGGCCTTCCGGCAGGCCGCTTCGCCAAACCAGCGCATCGAGCGAACTGACAAAGTAAGGAACAAAAGGCGTGGCGGCGGACTTGCAGGAGTAACCTGCTATCTGTCCTCCGATAAGCGTGGTGGCCGGATGGCCATAGGCATCGGCATAGTGAAAATGTAGATTCTGTTTACGCAGCCCGGGGGCCTTCATTTCTTGTTGTCCCCCGCCCGCGCTGACGCCGCCCAGAGAACCGATGACACTGCTTTCTCCGCTGCCAGCCGCACCGCTGACAGCGGACATTTCCGTCCAGGGATTATCGCCGGGGCCGGAATAGGCTGACACCACAGCTTCCGGGATGAAATGTTCAACCTTCACGGACGTTTTGACAGAACAGCCAAAAGGCGTACAGAGGAGCCAGTAGCAGATCCCCTTCACCTTCCAGCCGATACAGGAGACGCTGGCTGCACTGGAAATCAGGCTGGCGGTGTTGACGCTGGCCCCACACAGCCCACTTCCGGTCAACAACGTAGCCAGCAGCAGCCGGCGGGAACGGGGTGAGGAAAATATCATTGGTTTTCCCCTCGCCAGTCCGCCAAATGGTGCATGGCCACACTGACGTCCGTAGTACCGTAAACCACCCATTTATCGTCAAACACGACCGCAGGATATTTGGACAGCCCGAGTGACCAGGCTTTCATCACCCCTTGATAGGCGCTGGTCAATTGCCGTTGTTGAGATGAGAACGCGGGTGAGTTGAGAACATCCCGGGCCTGTTTTTCAGCCAGGGCGGGATTTGTCGGGAGGGTGCCAAAGATATCCGTTTGAACATGCTCGGGCGCATCGAGATATACGACAGGGATATCGGGTGAAGGGGAACTAACGGGGTTCGAACTGTCAGTATAAATGACGGTACCGGCGCAGGCACTGGCAGACAGGCACAGTGCCGACAAACAGCTGATTAGTTTTTTCATAGTGAACACTCCCTAAGCGGATAACCCGCCTAAAGTGCGTCGATACGCTGTTCACGTCAGTAAATAACTCAATATCTGACTACGAAAATTTATCCGGTCTGCTCGTCAGCATCCTGCTCTGCACGCCACTTCAGGTATTTCAATTCCGCATGGAAATATCCCATACAAAGTCCCGAAAACAAGTTCTGTCGGATTTCTTCCGGTTGCTATGACCTACTTTTATCAAGCTTTGCTGAAATATCATCTATGATTTTATTCTTCTCACCCATCCAGTTCTGAAACACATCCACTCGTTCATTTATAAAAGGATGGTCTTTAGCAGACGCAGAAAGCAGAAATGCAATAGCCTGTCCGACATCAATACAAAGCAATAAGGCCCCGTTTACCTGATAACTGTTTTCACCATAAATGCCAGTATGCGAAAAGGCGTGAAATTTATCATCAACCACACCGCTGTCATGCAGATGGTGAGATATTGCTTTGATGTTTGGATGCGCACCATACTCAATAGACAAGTCGTAGAGTTTTTTCACGTAGTCAGACATATCTGGTGAGATATATCTAAGTTTGGCTGTTGCCGCTACAATAGTAAAAACCTTACGGCAGTTATCAGTCGCAGTTTTGGATTTACCTCTGTTAAACCAAATTTCACTCATCTTCTTATCGGATGATGTAAGATATGCATAACAGGCTGACTCTAGTGCTGCACGAGCTACCGGAAGCACTGCGACTTGGTGACCAGATAGTGCCTGAAGAACAGCATTTGAAAGCATCATATACGAATTCATCGCCAGCAGCATGGTTGCAGCGTTTGCGTCATATTCATAGGCGAAAATCTCTTGATGAAAAATCCTGTCCATCTCATGAATCATCCCCATTAAGTCGGGTGCTTTTTTCTCATGATAAACAAGATTTTCTATGGCTGCTTTCAGATAGTTTAAAAGTGTATCAGCTTCAATCTTCACAGCATCATCCAATATGATTTTGTTGTGGATCACTTTATCCTTTCGGCTATGAACTGTAAACGATAACCCCTGCGATATTTATTACCTAGTGATCTGAAAAATCCATCTTGGACTAACTCGTCCACCAACACTAAAAAAATTCATTGTGACGCAAGTTAATTTCGAAACTATACACAAGATTATTAAAGCCTCAGAGGAATTAATCAAAGAGTATGAGAGCGAGGAATGGAAGTTAAGTACTCTTTTTAAGCCATCTAAAATTCCGCTTAATTGTCAGCCCCATAGGAATCGACCTGCAGTAAGAACGAACCAACGCTATACCTGTGGTTAACATGTGATACAAGCAACTTTATAAAAACTAGAAATGAAAAATTAACCTTTAGCCCCATTGTAGAGGCTATTTTAAGGGCAAAAAATGAACTTAGGACATGCCATTAGTTAATATTCTGCATCAGTGGATTCTAATGTTTTGGTAATCATTGTTGTATCAAAAAACATGTTAATACCATCTTGATCTGAATTTTCCATTACGCGAGTTTCCGAAGTTCCAAAAGATAAGGTGTCATGATCGGAATGTTCAAGGACATTTGTAACCATTGTTGAACCAGTTAAGAAAACATCGGCGTCAGTGTTTTCAAGATTTTCTGACAACATTGTGCCATCTAGATAAATATTGGTATCATTATTTTCTATCGTAGATGTAGACAATGTACTCTCATAGGGTTGTTGATTCGGATTAACCACAACCATCTCTATTTCATCACTATAATTAAATAAATACGGTTTCATACTTTCCTCTGTTTTTTATTGAAGAATCAGATTTATACACAGGAATCTCTTGAGTTTTGTTTTCTTCCTGCCTGGATGAGGGGAATAGCTGTAAAAAAATCCAGAGAGTTATTGCAAGGAAGAAAACTCTAATGCTATATTTTTCGGCATTTCGCAAGAGCCCAACTTTATATACCCTTGCGTTGCTAATAGCTTTCCACTCAAAATACTGATATAGCAATACATAATTTTCTCCTTTTGCCTTTGAGATATCTTCATATCTATATTGGTGATAACCCCTCACTCTCAACACTTCAAAGATAAATACTCCCGCATTAATTATATTGGATATAGAGCTTATGCTAAAATACAAAATGAAAATATAAACAAATATAGAGCTTGAGTTATATGATACAATAATTGGTAAAAGGTATACAAGAAGCCCTGCAACTGTCGTAATAAACCCTAGTAAAAAACTAGCTTTATTGTAGGAAGATGATATGGCCTCTTTATTATCCTCTTTCTTCTCTTTCAGAAACTCCACTTGAATGTCATGTAATTCACTCTTTGTCGGTAGTAGTGTATTCTTATAATTATCAACTTCATTGGAGATATCAGTTTGCGTGTATTCAGAGCATAAGTCTCTATAGAATAACTTATAGTATAGTGAGAATTTATTCGTTTCAAAATCATATGTTAAAAAATAATAATGGGAAATGCCGATGCAAACATGAAATAGAGATATTCTTATTAGTGCGTTTTTTAATGGAGTATCAAAATTTTTATCACAAGAAATATGTAATAAAAATGACCAGTTTAATACTATACAAATGAGATGTTTAATTGTCACGGTCTAACATCCTAATAATCCTCTCTGATATCTTAACTCCAGTTTCTAACTCTAACCATAGCCATTGGCCGTTAGCATTCATCTCTAGAAAATACCAGATGTTACTTTTTACAATGAAATCAAAACAACCAAAATTAAGTTCAAAATGCTTCATATATTTTAAACACTGAGACTTGATAATTTCTGGTATATCAATAATGTCATAAACAATATTATTATTACTCTTTCTCCAATCAATTTTGTTATTGGATACAATTTTAACAGTAAAAAAACACTCACCTACTACAGTAACCCGTGTTTCATAATCTTTATTTTGATAGTACTGAAAATAAATAGGCGTATATTTTAAATTATCATCAGGATAATGATTTAAATAAATATTTGATTGCACTATCTCTTTTTTATTTCCGGTAATGATCATTCCGCTCGCTAAAGGTTTAACAATATACTTTTTCTTGCATTGAGAATTATCTTCAAAGGAAATGTGATTCCCAATGGTGAATTCAGGAATATTGAATCCTATTAAACGTGCAATTTTTGCTTGCGAAATTTTATTGTCGGCATATTTCATTTTAGATGGGGGCGACAAACAAAAACCGTCGAATGAATCAGCTATCCCCTCAATAAATGACATACACTCCCGATGAACAAACCCCCAGTACTTCTCATCAATTATATTTGAGAGGGGTTGTGGCGCAGGTTTACGATAATATATAGATTTACATGTGTAGGATGTTATTATAGCCCCGTCATTACTCTTAAGTATAAATCCATCTTCAGAATAAGAAACTTGGTAATTAAAAAAATCATCCGTATTAAATCTAAAAAAATCAATATGCTGGTATCTTGAAATCAAAAAATCACATGTTCGATCAAAGCTGCTTGTAATTATTAATGTTTTTTTCTCCATAGCCTTATATACCCGCATCCTTTTATTTGTTAAGGAACAAACTTGAGCAAGAGAGTTTCTGAATTAGTTAAGACCATTTACTCACTATCATAGAGGAATACTACCAATATTCTAATGAGTTGAGAAGTATAATTTATGTAGTCAGCTTGGCTACAAGCAATGAACTGACGTCATCCCTAACTTTTAATGCAACGCGATGTTAGTATTATCCGCTCCGCTTTGGCACAGAGCCGCCTATCAGATTAGCTTTGGTTTGTGTCGTAGTTGTGTCAAGTCAAGTCTGAGCTAATACAGCTAACGCACCTACGGCTTGTTTAACTGGCGTCGTCTGCACAAAAAATTTGAGCAGCCGTCGCCAGTTTCCTGTTTCTTTATCCTTCTTTGACCGTCAGCACATCCAGAGATTTCAGCAACCACATCATGTCAGTGGCATCCGCCACATTGATATACCATCGGGCTCCCCGTACATACTCATTATCATCCGGCCAGACGGTATTACCCGTAATGGTGATCAATAAATCCAGCGTGGCCCCTGTATTATCTTTCAGATGTACGGAAACACAGTTAAGCGAGCCCACCCGATGAGGTCGCATCGAGAGAAGCACTGGTGACTGCAGGCGCTTTCGGATATGGTCGCAGAGCGTCATAAGCTGACCATGATCAGTGACACCGATACGAGCCTCTCCCTGCGGTGGCACATCAAACATGACGGCCAGACTCACTTCATTATCCTTGACTACGGCAGGTGGTAACATTCCCAGTCGTCTCATACCGGCCTCGCCTCAATGAGTATTCCCCGGGCCTTATCAAGCTTTCGGGCAACGTGAAACGCCGCTTCCAGTTCAGTACAATGGTATTCATTCATCAGCGCACGCCGCTCCGCTTTTTCTTCTTTTTCTGTCATCCCGAGTGCCAGGTACAGGCTGGGCGGCACAGCCCTGAACAAGGCCTCCACCCTTTTGGCCAGGACCACACCTTCGGTATAGCAACGCGGGAGCTTGGTCGCCGACAACAGCATGGCTTTTTGCTCCATCGTGAGCTTTTTAAAGCGTGAAATTTGCTCAACCTCATCCGGGGGCATGGTCAGACACAGCCACCACTCAGCCATGTTGAGCATTTTTTCCGCCGTATCCGGGTAGTCTGCAAGGTTCTGGGTGGCCAGCCACAGCCAGGCGCCGAGCTTACGCCACATCTTTACCACCTTGGTCATGTAAGGCGACAGCAGCGGGTTCGTGGTCACAATATGGGCCTCATCGATAACCATATTGATTTCACGGTCAAGATACTGGTCACGTTCGGCAATGTTGTTCACCGTATTGACCAGGGCAATGACCGCCACCGCCATCTGCGCCTCATAGCCTTCGCGGGCAAGCGTTCCCAAATCAATCAATGTGACGTCCGCCTCCGGCCACGGCGTTCCTGGCCGGTTAAACAGCTCTCCCTCAAAGCCTTCGGTGAACATCCGCAGCGCTTCTGACATTTCTTCGGCACGTGCCCGCCGGCTGGCCGTTCTGCGTTCGCGGCCGTCGGCATCTTTTGAGTTATCGCGTGCGATATTTTCCAGCGCATGCATCAGATCCTCAGGCAACATTTGCCGGTTCTCATTAAAGGATGTGCGCGCCGCCGCGAGGATAGCTTCACGCAGCATCCCGCGATCGGCCCGCGTCATGCGGGCCTCCTCGGCCGCCTCCCCGCCGGTTACCATCAGACGCGCCGCAATTTCCATTTCCCCCAGGATGTCACGTTTTTCATCGTCTTCCTCATCGCCCGTGCTGGCATCAAGCTCTGGCAGGGCTGACTCATCAATGACCAGCTCATCGGGTGAGGCCTGGAGCAACAGATGGGCATCGGCGAAGGGGGCCAGCGAGACACCTTTCCCCGGCTTCACGCTGATTTTATTGACGGTCAGCCCCAGCGACTCACAGTAATCTGCAAACAACCCAAACGAGTTTCCCGCCTCCAGCAGGAATAACCGGGAACGGTGTACCGCCATCAGCTGAGACAGCGAAGCACAAAGCGTGGCCGATTTACCTGAGCCGGTTGGACCGAACAGCAACAGGTGCGCGTTCTGCGTGCGGTCATCTTTGTTCATCGGATCGAAGGTCAACGGAGCGCCGCCGCGGTTGAAGAAGGAAAACCCCGGATTACCGGTGCCGGTATCGCGGCCAAAAACCGGCAACAGGCAGGCAAAATGCTGCACAAACGTCAGCCGGCTGTACCAGTGGTTTTTATCCACCGACGGGTTAAAGCACATCGGCATGGCACGCAGATATCCGTTCAGCGGAGCCACATCGTGCTCAGGATTTACCGGTTGCAGCCCGGCATTGAGCAGTTTGGCACTGATATCGAGATAGCGCTTATCGAGGCTGTTAAGGTCGGGCGCGCGCAGGAGAAACGTCAGCGCAGACCGGTAAAGTTTATGCTGGTCGCCCAGGTATTCACGTGCTTTTTTTGCATCTTCACGGGCGCGGGTGGATTCAATATTTTCCCCCATAGCGTTACGGCCAAGGCGGCTGAATTCTTCTTCCAGCACGTCCTGCGGTTGCACAATCAGCGTCATAGCAATCATGGTTCCCTCCGGCATCAGGTCCATCAGGGTATTGATGTTCTCCCCCCGTCGGACTTCACCGGTCAGATGGCCCGTTTGCGGCGCGCGGCGTAAGCGTTCGACCGGCACGGCCTTATGAGCGACGTTATCAAACCACCACACGCCCCGCTCGGCATCGCTGCGCGGGCGAGTAAACCACAGGGTTTCGCTGAAATCATTCAGAATAGGCAGGCTGTCCGGTTCACCGTCGTCGTGCCGTGCGGCGCGGTAGAGCACCTCGGGAGCCACCCACTGTGGACTCGGATTAAACCAGCGCAGCAGCCAGCTGTGGATCTGCTCCCCGTTTTGTCGCTCACAGCGAATGCCGGCACCGGCCAGCGCCGAGGTCAGCCGGTCACACACCTGATTAAGCAGGACGGCCGGCGGCAGCGGATCACGGGCATTCTTCTCGACGTAACGATAAATAACCATACGCGTGCGGCGGGTCTGGCCACGCCAGGGCGCGCCGGTGACAATCTTGTCCTCAAAAAGCCCCTTCTCTACTGAAATGCTTTGCATGTGTCGTTCAGTTTCAGCCAGCCAGGCGCGGGTAAACGGCGTCCCCTGCGCCCAGGGTTTGACATACCCCCGAAGCTTATCCATATAGGCCGTCACATCAGTTTCATCCTGACAATAGAACTGCACTACCCACTGGTTCCCGTCGAGCTCCGGCAGGCTGTCCTGCAGCGCATCCTCCACTACGTCGCGGATTTCTTCCAGACGTTCGGCCGGACGCCCCTCCGTGCCCACCGGGATCACCTCAAACACGGCGCCGACGGAAACACCGTCATCGAGAAGCAGGCACCGCCCCTCCGGAAGATATTCGCCCCAGGGCATATAATCAATAATCGACGGCTGCAGGCTATAGGCTCTGGCCTCATCGCTGTGGGTGAACCGCCCCTCACGGCTGAACGGCTCATGCCCCTCAACCGCGAAGGGTCCGTTGCCACTAAGCTGTACGTCTGAGGTATCGGGTTGACGACGAAACAGTGAAAACATTACAACTCTCCCGTGCGTTCGCCCGGCAGGGCATATTGGATCTGGCTGTAGAACGGAAACACCGTGCTGTATCCCGGCACCGGCGCATTGCCATCGGCGATGTGCGGGTACACGTACATCACCATGTCTGGATTGGGCAGGCGTGGAAACGTCTGCTGTATTTCATTTTCCTGCGTTCGGCTGTAACTTTCCGCCACTTGCGTTGACGCGGTGCGTTCGCGATCGTTGAGCGTTCGGCGAAGCGTAGTGCGCCCTTCCCCGGTCGCGTGCGTCGTTGATGCACCATCATTCCACAACTCCAGCATGGTACTGTCGCCCGGGGGCAACATCGTGTCTTTACTGGTACTGCAGCCACTCAGCAGCATAAGTACCCCTGCATACATCAGAAGTGTTCTTCTCTTTTTCATTCGCCTACCCGCCTTTCTTGTAGAGTTCATCCGCTGAAGCAAAGTCCTGAAAACAACGCAGTAAAAATCTGTCCAGCGCCTTTCGCTGAAGCTCTCCTGTGACACGCGGGATCCGTAATGCCGCAGCGGGCAGCCAAAGCTGCGCCGCCGCAGGCGTCGGGTCATTGACCAGCGCGACCATCCAGCTTAGTGAATTCTTTTTGCGGGGGGCGACCGGCCCCGGTCCACGACAGCACCACCACATCGGTTGCAGCACGCCAGAAAACAGCAGCGCACTCACTTCCTTCGCACCAAAGCCTGCCACTGCCGGGGCATGACAAACGGACTGCCAGGGCGTGACCTGATGCGTGATGAGCGAGAGAAACAACGCCTGTGCTGAGTCTGAAACCATCCCGACATCCCCCCTTAATCAAGACCGGTACCGGCCTGGCTCAGGCTAAAGCCATAGTTCACCTTGCGGCCCTTCTCTTCATAATCAATGGCAAGCTGTTTGGTGATATGGATCGCCACTTTCATACCAGGCGGCACGTAAATGGCATCAAAGGTTTGGCCATAGCGGGCTTTCACCCAGTCCGCCGTATCCCGCATGCCCCCGGACAAGGCCTTGCCCAGCACGGCCTGCCCGGCATCCCCCGTCAGCGTAGAGGTCACCCCGCCATATCCGTTGGTCTGCGTGCTGTTCTGGTTCTGAGCTAGGGCATCACCCGCCGCGCTGCTGGCCCCCAGCGCAAAGAGCGTCGGCAGGTAAGTCGAGGCGTTGGATTTGCGCTCACCGGAAAGGCACGGAATACCGTTTTCATCAGACAGCCAACCAATACTGCTCGCACTCCCGTTGCTTTCGCCCTGGCCTCCACCCTGACTATCAGCCTGCCCGGCAGGCCTTGGCAAAGTGCGCACAGTACCGTCTGAAAATACAAACGTAATGCTTGTCACTGAGCCGCGCACGCACGACAGCGTCCAGTCCCCCGTCGCCGTACCGGATACGACAGCCCCCTGCACATCCGGCAGATCGATGCCGTTTGCGGTCAGGTTGTCTTTTCCTATTAGCACCTTGAAAGGGTAAGGGTCAGTCACTTTCCCATCGATGGGAACGCGGCCAAGCAGCGCGGTCATCGCCCGACTGCCGATTAAGGTAGAGTTCTCAGGCATGGTATACACCGGGTCTACCGGCCCTTCGGCGGCTTTATTGCCGCTCAACGTCTGGCCGGTATTCGTTTTGTTGGCCAGCTCCGCTTTCTGACGGGTAATGGCGTTATCGTCCATAAAAGAGGTGGCAAAGGAGAACCCGCTGGCGGTATTGGTGTTTCCCTCACCCACGGGTTTGCCGCTGGCATCGACGGCAACGCCGTCTTTCGGCTCAATCCACTGAAGCCCGTCGCTGCCTGCCGCGGGGGCGGGAGTGCCGCCACCCTCGAGGCCTAATCCCACAGGGATATCGCTGCCGACCGTGGAGGAATTTCCTGTCACCGTCTCCTGGGTACGGTTGCCTTTATCCTGCAACTGCTGCATGAGGCCGCCTATTTTCGACGTCAGATCCTGCACCTGATTCTTCAGTTGGCTCTGCTCCTTGTCAGCCACGGACTGCGCGTTGACCACCGCCTGATTAATGCGCTCATCGACGTTCTGGTTAGTCTGCTTAAGGTTCTTGTTTTCCTCCGCCAGGCTCTTATTGTCCGCATCGAGCTGATTTTGCCTTTTGGTCACCGTCTTCAGGCTGCCGACCAGCGTTCTCAGGGTATCCTGCGGCGTGTCCCCCTCGATGCCCATGGCCTTCATATCCTCCGGCGTCAGGTCAGGCACAACCGTTCCGGCCGTGGTCTGCGCTTTCTTCTCGCCACTGCCTGATGAGCAGGATTTGACGCCGATAAACACCGTGCCAAGGATGGCCAGAGGCACCATCAGTTTGACTAAACCATTGGATTTGATTTTCATTGACGGGAACTCCGCGACTTTTTGGCATGAACGGGCGTCACAGTTGGCTCGGCCAGGAAAGCCCCTTCCGGACGGCCTTCAACCACCAGATACAACACCGTGGTATCCTCCGGCGTCCCGGCATTTCCTAACCACCTGTGCTGGAACGTCGCCGACACAAATTGCCCGTCCAGTTCACGGGGATCGAGAATGACTTTTGCCGCCGACGTATTGCGTACCTGCAGAGCCACCACGCTGTAACCATTGAGGGTCCAGGCGGCCAGCGGGCTGACCATCACCGGCGCTGAGGGATAAAGGGTCGTAACCCGGGACGGTAATTTCAGGGCGACCGTACTGATGCCCGGCACCGCTTCAACCGTCCGCAGCGGTCCATAAAGGCTTTGCGCGGCATAGCGGGTCAGCACCACGGGTAGCGGCGCATTCAGCTTCGCGGGTTTACGTCGTTCTGTTGTCCCCTCCCCCTGAGTGGTTGCCGGCTGCCCGCTGCTGCCGGCACCGCTGACCTGGGTTTTATCGCTGGCAGAGGCTGACGACACCTCACCGTCATAGACCACCTGAACCGGCTCACGGGTTGCTTTCCCTGCCGCCGCGCTGACGTCGAGCAGGATAATTTCGCCGTTTTCCTTGTTCTGCAGCTGCAGGCGCGTCACAGGAAACGCGTCGGTGGCATCCAGATAGACCGCCCCCCCGCTGCTCTGTACCCGCAGCTTGCCGTTAAGGGAAGGTGGAAAACCCACCCGCACGTTTTTGTCCACGAACACGATCCGCTCCTGCCCCACGTTTAGCGGTATCTGCAGAGGGATCCGCTCCCACTTCATCAGCTCCACGGCATGGGCGACACCGACCGTTGCTATCAGTAACCCACCGGCTACCAGGATGTTTAATTTCACTGGAATACCCCCGTTTTCTTCTCCGGTGCCTGGACAGGCATCGCCTCCAGACGCTGCGGCACACCGTCATAGCAGTCCATGGCCAGCCCAAATGGATTACGCTCAGGGTCACCCTCCCAGCGGATCACCTTTATCGGATAACGCACCATCGCCCGCTTAACCGGTTCGGTGTGGTAATACTCGTCCGCCACCAGATCAAGGCGGGCCACCCATTCATCCTCGGATTTGATCTCCACGCTTTTACTGCTGTAACCGCGCTTCGGGATCTCGTAAACCACACGCACGCGGTCTTTGAGCTCGCCGCTGTTGGTGCGAAATTCGGCATCCTTGTTTAAAAAGTCCTGACAGGCAGGCGTCAGGAAAGGACTCATCTGGGCAATCTTTGCCGGATAGTCCACCTCACCGTCTTTGGGCCAGGCATTGAGCTGCTGGAAAATGTAAAAGGCAAAGCTGTACACCGTTGACGGCGGCACTTCCCACCATTTTTTGGTACTGCCCGACCGCAGATCGGGCGGATTGTGGATGGTCAGGTTACGGGGTGCCAGCATCCAGCCGGTGCTGGCTGTCAGCAGCGCGACAAACAACATGCCGCACACCAGCCGAAGGGTAAAAATATGGTTGTCGCGTGCGCTCACCGCATTGCGAAAACGGCTCATTGACTTGCTCCCCGTTTAACCGGGCGCGTACGCCGCAGCGCCCATGCCCGGCTGTGGACGATCAGCCCCCGAAAAAGCCCGGCGCGGGCGCGCAGCTCCTCCAGACGACGCCACAGATAGTTGTCCGGTTTTCCGCGCTTGTAATTGCTGACCCAGCGCCCGCCGATAAACACCACAATGATGGGCATAATCAGCATACAGGTCGGGATCGCAATCCAGCCGACTGCGGGGATGAAGACCAGAGGAAGAGAGACCGGAATACCGAGTACAAAACCCACCGTGGCCGCCAGAAGAAACTCTCCGGCGGTGAAGCCTCTCCAGACGACGGGCGGGGTATTCAGACGGTCAGGTAAAAACTCGATCACGGCCATACCGCCTCCTCAGATGATGTCGCTGGATTTGGTGACAAGCCAGATAACGACGACCAGCAAGATGACGCCGATAATCACGAAGGTGCCGAACTCCGTCCAGGTCGCCTTACCCTGACGGACGTGATGGAAGCAGCTGATTGCCGCATTAGCGACAACGATAAAGGCCACGGCCGCAATAATCAGACCGCCCAGCGTCAGACCGTCGCGCAAATAGCCTTTGATGGTGGCATAGGTACCGCTCCCCCCTCCTGATGAAGGCTGCTCAATGGGCGGCAGGTCAGCCAGGGCATTCCCGATATAAAAAAGGGTACTGCCTGCAAGCAGGGAAAGTTTGTTACTAAAAAATGTCATTAACTTCATTTAATTATCCTTACTTCAGTGGAAAAACAGGAAGAGTGTTACGAGTAGCAGAACTACCAGGCGGATGGCCGACTCCGGCAGCTTGCTCATAGGAATGGATTTGTCAGACACGCCGCGATAGGCCGTCACCAGCACCCAGGCAACGAACAGAAACAGCACAGCCCCCAGCAGACCTAAAATCAGCAAATTGAGAGCCGACGGCTCCATGCCGCCGCCGGTGCCGGCACTCCAGCCAGACTGCTGAGCAGAGGTCATAGACATCAGCGATCCTCCTCGCCGCGGTACTGGCCGGTGACTGACATCGGTATCGAAGGCTGAGCGCGGGAGGGTTCGAGATAACGCGCTATCCCTTGCTTCATTGTGGTGATATCTCGGGTCGCGCTGAGGTAATCGAAATAGAAACGGGCATCCTGACCATTCTGGTTGGCTACAACGCGGGCTCTGTCCAGGCCGGCCTGAACCTGATCAAGCTGACGCATCACCAGGGCCAGTTCGTCTTTTTCGGAAGCCTGCGTCGGGAACGAACTGAAGCTGCACATAGCCAGCAGCATTACGCAGAGTCCGGGGGTTGGGCGCATGACGCTCTCCTGTGTGTTTAAGGTTGCGGGGAAAGACTGACGCAACCAAACAGGGAGAGCAGCAGGAAAGTGTTTTCAGCGGTGCAAAAATTAAAAAAACGAATTTATGAGGGTTTTAGTAACGTAGTAACACTAAAGGGTTTTAATGTTAAATGAGATAAGAACTGCCAATCAAAATCTCATATCTGGCAGTGATACAGGGTTTCATGCAGCACATCAAATTCTAAGGAATAGGAAAAAAATGAGCATTTCAAATTATGAAGTTGAGTTTCAGAATGCAATCCAACGAACAAAAGATTGGGGCCTTTATGCACCTTCCTTCAACCCAAAAGAACGACGACTTTTTAATGATAAAGGACTAAGAAAACTGAATAAGCTTCTTCAAGAAAGCTTAGGAAAAATGCATCCCAAGGAAGTCTCGCAACAGTGCTTTGCCCTAAATTATTCCATGCAGGAACAACTTGAAGCTCTTTTGGGAACGGATCTGACTTACACTCTAGGATACGTTGAATATAATCAGCACAACGTATTTTACACCCCAGAAAACGAACTCGAAGCGCTTCTTGGCACACCAGTGTCAATGAGACCCATTAACCTTCATGCCTGGTTAACGTCCCCCTCTTATGAAATCATCGACCTTACCTTCGGTACAACGTACGGTGTAGTAAATAATGACCCGAGATGCTATGGCCTGATAAGCGCTCAACATCATTCACTTTTTACTAAGGACTTCATTCACCATCCACAGGTTGTAGGCGACGACTTCCTGTCAGCCATCGGGGGAGTACTGCAAGTTAATTGGGGTTAGTTTCTGATACCACAGGTCGATATTTAAACTTTGGGGGAAGCATTGTCATCGCTTCCCCAAAATTTCACAGTGCGCCTCCCGAACTTTCTCACCCTAATAACCGTCGCTATATCGCAGTTGTTGTTTGTAGAGTTTACGATTTTCCCGACGACGCTGATCGGGTGCTATCTGACCAGACATGTTCAAACAATGTTCCCGTCGCCTGACAATTGCTTCACGAACAGAATCATCCACCGTGAGATCGAGCACATCCAGCCAACGGCGTGCTGCGCGATGCCACCATCCACGCTCTTCAAGCATCTCAGCCTGATTATCCTTTAACGTCATGTTCATCTTAAAGATACTTCTTGAATGCGCCGGTCACGACCGTCAACACAAAACCCAACATTATCGCCGATGGTAAGAGCAGCAAATTAGGCCATACCGCCGTCGGCCACGCAAGATAGAGCATGCAGGGGCCGTACATTGCGGGTTTCACGTAGCGCTTCGCGTGGTGGTAAACAAAGCTGGACTCATACCCGGCGCCGTAGCGACGTAAATCCCGACGAACGAGGCCGTCAACAATGCCAATAACGCTTACCATGATAAATAGCGGTACTGACAACACCAGGATAGCCACGCGAATGGCGAAGATAATCGTTACATACACCGTGGCCTGGAAATATTCCCACAATGCCCTCGCCAGCCAGCTACCAGCCCGGCTAAGCGTCTCTACTGTACCGCCCTGACTGTGCACACTGCGCGCGGTGTTTACCCAGCTGATAAATCCGGTATCCACAAAAATCCATTGGTACGCCTGTTGTAACCACGCGCTAATCACCGTTACCGGCTGTGAGAGTATCAGGCTGCGGGTAAAGCCTTCAGACAAATAACCGCTTTCCGTTAGCATGACTTGTCGGCTGTGTTCGGCACCCTCACCCGCCCAGATAAAGGTCATGCCGGCATATTCGATAAGCAGGCTGACCAGAAGAGAGGCCAGTAATATCCCAATCACCTTCCAGGGCATCAGCCAGAACAGGGTAATGAACAGACCGGGCTGCTTGGGCGGAGCCGTCTGCTGTCTCTGCTGAACTTTCTCCTCGGCCATTATCCCTCCGCGGATGCAGCTAGGGCATCAGAAGGTAAGGCGCTGCCTGTCCACCAGGTTTCGCCGGTGCGATAATTCTGTTGCATGTATTCTGCGATGCGGCTGATGCTTTCCGGCATCAGTGGGTCGTTACCGCTCCCCGGTAACGGCATGCGGATTTTCCACAACCGCCCCCCTTCCAGCAGGGCAAATGCCTGCCCCTTAGGGAGGTTTATGATATCCGCCGGTGTGATCATCGGCATTCTGGCCAGCGTCACCTGATCCTGAACGTTACTGTTAAAATCGGTTCCCTCACCAGGGCGCGACACGTCGGTCACGCCGGAGGTGAGGGTTTTATTGTACACATCGACTTCTGGCAACTGACTGGTCAGCAGCTCCGCCGTGCTGTTCTCACGTACCCGCAGCATAATCAGGGAGTTGAAGTTACCGACAACCTGATTCGCCTTCGCACGGCTCCCTACGCGGGCCTCAATATCAGAGAGGGTTTGGGTGTACGCCGTCACCTGGATACCGGCACCGCCCCCCTTGTTGATAAGCGGGATGAACTCATCCCCCATCAGCTCATTAAACTCGTCGCAGTGCAGGTTAATGGGAACTTTCTTTTGCGTGGCGATGCCGGTTTCATCTGCCAGACCAAATTTATAAATGTGGCCGGCGACAGAAACCAGATCTGCAAACATGCTGTTGCCAACGGCCGATGCGACCTCCGAATCCGATAGTGCATCGAGGCCGACATACACAATCCCTTTTTTACGGATCACTTCCTGCCAGTCAAAGATGGGACGTTTATCGTCCATATCGTTGTAATCCGGAGCCAGCAGCGCCGCCGTCTTGCCCGTGGTCAGTTTCTCCAGCAGGGGCAACAGGGAGGCGACGATTTTATCAAAATAGGTCCGGTCATAGCGAACTGCGCTCCGCAGTCCGTCCAGTACCGGATCCCACAGTTTCTTCCCTTCATCCGTGCTCAATGTCATTTCAATGGCCCATACCCGCATCGCGTTGGCCTGTCCCTGCATGTTGCGCGGCAAGTCTTTTTCTTTGAGCATGCCCGAAGACAACAAATTCTCTACCTGCATCAGCAGGTGAGGCGCCTTCGAGGCCAGCATATTTTCTACGTAGGTTTCATAGAGCTCACCAATGTTGGTGACGTAACGCAGGATAAGCGTGTAGTCAGGACGCTGACCCAGTGCCACCAGCGCCCGGGTGATGATATTCACAAAACGCCAGGCGAATTCACGAAACGCCGCCGAGTTCCCCTCACCGGACAGCTGCCCTGCGACGCGTGAAGCTACTTCAGAGATGCGGCTAAAGCGGCCGATGGCGTTATACCGTGCGCTGACGTCTGGCCACCCCAGGTGAAAGACGTAAAATTCATTCTCCCGGCCCGCCCTGCGAGCCTCTGCATACATGCGTTTGAGCAAGTCTGCATCCCCCTTAGGGTCAAACATTACCGTGACATCACCTCGGCGAATGTCCTGCGTCACCAGCACCTCGGCCAGACGGGTTTTGCCCACGCGGGTGGTTCCTATCACCAGCGTATGCCCCACACGCTCGCCCAGGTCATACAGCACGTCACTCTCATCAGGTTCGACACCGTGATAAACAGGACTACCGCCCACCGGCGGTAAAGGCCGCGCAGGATTGAATATTGAGTCAGTTTGCGTCAGACGACACAGCCACGGCAGGCTGTATTCCAGCCGTTTCTCTAGGTCGCGAGCCATGCGATAGATAACGGAAGGCTGAACATAATGTTCCGCTTCAGGCCGCCTCGCCTCCAGCAGACGTTGCGTGTGTTTTTGCGTCCACTGAAATCCGCGTCCCAGGAACAAATACCGCTGGCTGACGGGGATTTGTCGGCTGCTCAGCTCATAGCGCGGCAACCGCTTAATATTGCGGCGGTAACGCAGGATACGCAGTCCCTGGCGTGTGCGTTGAAGAGCCAGCACGCCAAAGCCTGCGGCGGTGACCCAACTGACCGAAGGGGCCAGTGCAACAGCCCAGGGCGCCGTCAGACAGATGTAGGTTGCGCTCCAGGCGGTCCCTGCGGTGTACAACTCCACCGCAGGTCGCAAAAGGGACTCCATCACATAGCGGTCGCTCATTCAGGCCTCCTGTTGAACGGACCCTGTAGAAAGTTCTCCGAGGTCTTGCCCGATGAAGTCCGGCTGTTTGCCCGTAAATCCTGAAGTTTGCGAAGCAAGCTCCAGCCCTGGGCTGCGTGGCGAATGTGATCTACACCCTTCCAGTCAGGCGGGAGCCCGTTAGTCACAAACGCCAGTTTCAGCGATAAAAATGGCATGAAATGATCGGTTCTCCACCCGGCAGTCTCCTCCCGGGAAAGAAGCTCTGTACCCGACGTCAGATCCCAGTGATAACCCGCCTCAGGCTGACGACGAACTTCGCCTTGTAAAGCACGGTAAGCACCCAACAGTTCATCATCAAACACGTAGTGATTGAGGGTGACACCATGGAGATGTGTCAGTTGGCGGTCATAAAAAAGAACGCGAGCCAGAGCTGAACGATGGTTGCCGTCACTGCCAATATACCAATCCAGGCCGTTGTAGCTGTTGTAATACATTCCGGACTTTTTCGCCTTGGTCCCCAAGTAGTAATCCGGGTGCCGGTCCATCATCTGCATGTTCCGATCCATGAATTTACCTTTGAACAAAAACTCAAGCCAGGTCAGCCCCTGATAATCCGGGTGTTCAGTCCCTTTAACACAAAATACGTTAATACTTCCCCGGTCTGTCCAGTAGTTGTGCCGCACAAAATCCCCATACTTATGCAATTTTTCTGCATCCCAGGGAAGGATAATCTCGTCCGCCCAGTCGGGAAGGTTAGCCACCGTACGATCCAGAAATCCACTTCTGACTGCGTATCCATTTTCTTTCGTTTTGGCTTGCCAACAGGTTTTCGCTCGGGCTTCCGACAATAGTCTCAGCCAGCCACTTTCAATGCGTTTGAGAAACTCACTCATTGCTGCTTATTCCCCAGATTATCGCTACCCTTTCCCTCTCCCGCTTCTATCACGCTCACTACCGGTTTTAGTAATGACGCATTCATACTCCAGACGTAGCGCATTCCCTCCAGCAGCACGCTAAAGAGAAGGACGCACTTCCCTATTTGATTCATCAGGTAGTGATCTCCCAGAACCATTCTGGTCAAGTCAACAAGTTGTCCCACAGGAAGGAAAAGCCAGAAGCCGAACGCCGACGCACCAATTAAGAAGAAAGGCACTGCGACACACACCCGCCAAAACAGGCTTAGCCCATAACGAAATGGATCGACCATAAGGAATGCAAATGCTTCAAGACGACCAAAGCCCAGCTGTCGCAGTCGATTGAATTTTGAAATAAAGGATTGAGGGGATGTCATAACCGGTCTCTCACTGATCGATGTATTGCCAGCCGGCGTTACCGGACAGCAGTTTTAACAGACGATTGCCGCTGATAAGCGAAACGTCGGGTACGGCGCGCAACGCTTCGCGGCTGATCTCCCCGGTTCGCCCGGTATGGACAAAGAATCCCCGACAGCGCTCCTGACGTACCAGCGCCCCAAAGTCCAGGACATGCCCGGACGAAATGCAGCTGGAATAGCGTTTTGCCTGTATTAACCAGCGCTGGCCATTAATCCAGACCTGACCATCGACCCCGCCGTCGCCGCTGTAGCGGGCATTTCGCTTTATCCGACATCCCTGACGGGCAAACGCCGTCATAAGAATTTCTTCAAATACATAGGGATTGATTTTTCGAAGGTAAACCAGCCTGGCAGCGTCATCCCTCAACTGCGGGAGGCGGGCAAGGATACGCGCGGCCTGACGCTGATAACGCCGGTGGCGGCGCTGACTTGCCGTGCCGAAGAGAAACGGCAGCAGCATGAATGCCAGAGGAAGTAGCAGAACGCTTAACCAAAATCCCGGCACACCCTGCCGCAGGGCAGTGAGAAAATCGCCCCCCGTCAGTGCAGGACTCATTGTGCAAGCCCTTTCTCGGTAATGATCAGCGGGTAGTGGGTCAGCTGCAGACGGCGAGCCAGGTCGCTGCCGGAAACCGGCACCATTTCGCTTCCCGGGAGCAATGCCTGCAACGCCTTCAGGCGGTCCTGGTCGGCAACGTTCACCACAAATCCGGTGGCATTGAGACGCGTAAGCTCGCCCCCGCGCTGAGCCAGCCACTGCCTGGACAGGTCATCATCGCCGATAATAAAAACGGGCGGCATCCCGGAGAGGGTGAGCTTTCTGGGCGTCACGGCACCGGGTGAAAGCTCAGGCGTGCGGACGGGTAATGCAGACGCCACCGAGACCTGCGCGGGTGCCTGAGGCTGATCCACTGATTCCGGCGGCGTAAATTCACCGGGCTGGTCATTCACCGCATCAAAATAGGTATCCGTTGGTTTTCCCCCAAGGTCTCCCACCACCGTCAACGATGCATACCCCATCGTTGAACACCCCACAGCGCTCATCAATACCATCATTTTTAAGATTTTCATTTGGGCTCTATCCAGGTGAGTTGATTACTGGCCAGCGCCACCCCCTTCAGCGTCGTCGGCATCAGATATTGTGTGCCAGAGGCCTGCTGAACGGGGGCCAGGGTGTCGAGCTTACGGCGCACGATCGCTATATAGGTGGCCGCGGCTTTACCGCCGGCTGGATGGTGGTAACACCCAGCCGCTTTAATCCAGCTCCCCGGACTGGCGTCATAGCAGGTTCGCAGGATATTGGCCGCAACGCGCAGGTTAGTGTAGGGGTCGAAGGCTTCATAAAAGGAGGTAAACAGATGACCATTCCACCCCAGGTTGACCTGGGCAATACCGACATCAATGCGTTTCAGCGGGTATTTCCTGACAAATTGCAGCAGTGCCTGCCAGGCGGCTTCGCGGGATTCAAACCGATAGCCCTTGCCCGCCACATTAATTGTCCAGGGCCACGGACGTTCGCCATACGGAAGACGCCGGGAGCTTTCAGTCAGGGCCAGGGAATATAACGACTCCGCTGGCACCCGCGCCGCCGCCGCGATCTGATGGTAGGCAGGCGGAATTTGCTGAAGCGGCTGAACGCTTTTCGCAACGCCGCACATCGGCAGCAGCAACATTGCTGACATCAGAATGCGGCGAGTTGCCATCCGTTTTCCCCTTGCTGCAGGATCACCGGCATTTGCCCCTGACCATAAGTCAGCCACAAGCCGCGATCGTGATTCAGTGTGATTTGACGACTTCTGACCCGGTCCACCGGAATGTTGTGGCTGACCGCCCATTTGCGCACCGTGTCATCTTTGCCATCGCTGCCCACCAGGTAGATATCAACGGGGCGATTGTCCGCCAGGACGGCGGCGAGACGTGCATCACAGCGCTCACAGTTGTCGCGAACGAACAACGCCATGCGGCCGTTAGTGTCATGAGCAAGCCCGGAAGCGTTCCCCATATTGACCGACAGCGCATTAGGGTACAGACGGCTCCAGGCCGCGTTCACTTCCCGCTGAAACGCCAGCTCCTTTTCCGTGCGCTGGTATTCTTCTTTCACCCACAGTTCCGCGAGCCGACGGCGCTCTGAAACGCTATCGCTTTCCACACCCAGCGTGGTCAGTGGGTCAAGCCCCGGAGACTGGATCCCTCGCTTACCCTGTTTCAGTTGCTGATACTTCTGCCACTCTGTATCACTCAGCCCCCACTGCTGGGCTGATTGCTGTTGCTGCGACTGGAGAGACTTATCCTGAAGACTACTTGCGGTTGACGTGGTGCTGGTTGCGCTGGTGACGGTATCCGCTCTGGCGGCACCCGTTGCCAACAATATGAACAGCATTGCTACGCGACTGATTTTCATCACGACTCCTGTTTACTGCGCGCTGAGGCGCTGTGGTATACCGTTAACAGAGAACACTGCCTGATTGCCCTCAATGCTGCGCAGCTGCCATCCCCAGGCAGAATCGCCCGGCGACAAAAGTTGCATCTGAGATAAGTTCGTAGCGCCCTGCGGCGCAATGACAGCAAAATTCTGACCGCCCCGCTGCTCAATGCCCGTCAGGATAAACGGCGCAGCCAGTGGCACAGTTCTGGCTGACCGCAGAGACTTTTTTGAGGCACTGGTTTTATGTTTTTTTCCAGTGTTGGCCGCACCGCCTGAAGCGGTAGCGGGTGGTTTCTGAGCCTGGCTTGCTTTGAGGGCGTCAACAGTGGCTTTGAGGGAGGAAAACTCGAGTGCGCTCGCCTGACCATTATCAAGCTCATACTGCAGCGCTTTTTTCTGCTCACTGATTTGGCTGCCTAACAGGTCAATTTTTTTGTTCTGGTCAGCGATTTGCCCGTCCAGCACTTTACCGAGTTCACTCATTCCTTTCAGCACGCCGGTTCTTAGCGCAAAGCGTTCATCTTGCTCAGCAACGTGTTTTTCGAGCGCGGCCACTGACGATGAGAGCTGGCTGAGCTGGCCGCTGCGGAATGCGGCTTCGAGAGAGTTAACCCGAATGTCCATGTTGCTTAGTTGAAGATACAACACCACGCTGAGCACGCCCGGAGCAATAACACAGAGGGCAGCAACGCCGATGCCAGTACGTTTTAACAGTGCTGACTGACTCAGAGAGAAGGTCGAACGTCGAACGGCAGTGGCGTTTTGTTCACTGACGCTTTCACTTATAACGGGGTCTGGGACAGGTTCATGCTCTGGCAATGTTTCGGAGGTCATTGCACATCATCCTTTCAACTGTTCGGAAAGTTATAAGGTGCAAAACCGCAGGACGGAAGGCGATGCTTAACTCAATATCATTGTTTAAAAATTTCCAAAGTTAAGCTCCAAAACTTAACCTCAAAAACTAAAAGCTATGTAATTTTATTGTAAGAAGTGTTGGGTATTCGTAAGATAACTGCTTCTCAAAATTGCCCTTCCTGTTAGGGCCAGCATAGCAATATAAAAACCATGCATAACGTCAAGACGTATGATTCAATTCAAGCTTTTAGGGGACTTGCTGCATTAGCAGTGATGTTCTTCCACTTCAGATGGCTCATAAACAATGAATTCCCTAATACCGGAGATTATCTTTTTGGGTGGGGAGCAATCGGCGTTGACTTATTTTTTATTATCAGCGGATTTGTCATCACACTGTCTGCACAAAAACTAGACACTGGAGTAAGCGCATCCTTGACCTTTATTAAAAGTAGATTAAAAAGGATAATGCCGACCTACTTTATCATTCTTCTGGTAGTTTTCATATTATCTGGCGGCATGAGTATATTTCATTATTCAGAAAAATTAGCTAATTTGGTCAGCGCGCTAACCTTCCGCCCAATATATACCTCTAACGCACCATTCTATATTAATGACAGCGGCGTATATGGTGTAAGATGGACGTTAAATTACGAGATTTATTTTTATTTAGTTTCCTCACTCTGTCTTTTAACTAAAAGACCTTTATTATGTTTACTATCATTTTTCATAACTGCACTTGTTATTATACCCGTAATATGTGGACAACAATTCACTTTATCCTCTGAAGGGTATCAATTCAATAATCCTTACTTAAATCTTCTCACAAATCCAATAAGTTGGATGTTCATTTCCGGTGTACTTATTGCTAAATTAGTACCACTCGCCCAACGCTTACCGGCCACACTAAGAGTAACCTACTTAGCATGTGTTACCCTCTATACCGTATATAGCTTGTTTTTCCTTAAGCAAATTGGTCACGGGTTGTTATCATCAGGCTTTGCTCTGATATTACTTATGAGTGGGGTGGTTATGAATGACGCATGGTTGAGACGATTCACCCCGAGATGGTTAATTTTCATTGGAAACATTTCGTACTCACTGTACTTAATCCATACATTAATGAACACAGGCCTTGGGAAACGGCTTGCGTGGACTGGTCTTAGTGACGGTGTAAGTGGGTTTGTGATTTACTCGGTTATTTCATTGATATTAGCAACTATTTCACATCGATACATTGAAACGTTATTTTTCAGCAGAAGTAAAAAAGGGAATAAAAATAGAAAAACAGATGGTTTAATTGCCGACAAGTGAAGTCGGCAAATATTAAAAAAGCCTCCTACATGATAGTCAGGAGGCTTTTTTTATTGTCGAACACAGGATGCCACTGCGGCATAGCATGAAGGCTTCCCTTGATTATTTGGCGTTGTTATTACCCAACGATTCCCAGGGTTATCTGCATAATTTGAGTCTGGAGAGTTGTAAGACCCACCTTCAGTCCACTTCGTCAGTTGATATCCTCCAGAAATTAATTTAGTTCCTGCCGGACAAGTCGCGTAAGCCGCTGTTAGGTTAGTACACGCAGATGGGCTAATCACTGTTTGAATGTCAAATGCTGGAGTTTGACGTTTCCACACTCCTGATTGACATGAAAGCAAGGCCCCAGTGGAATCATGACTAACACCTCCCGCATCACATCCCCAACCCTCATTGTTTATTTGGTCAAGCTGTAGGATCCCACCAGCAGAAAGACGGTCATCTGCACGAACGCTCCCCCCTCTGACCTGCCCACCAGTGTAGATATTTTTATCATTGATGGCTCGTACCCAGTCATTATCAGTCATAGCAAAACCACCTCCATGTGTTTCATTGAGCCAACCTTTATTGTCTCTGGTTATCAGCCACCCATTATTACTGCGGATATCACTGCCAGCGGTGATGGCGTTTCCCGCTGTAACACTATTGTTGGCTGTTACGTTGGAAGTTGCATTCACATTCCCCCCCTGAACTGTACCGGCAGCAGTAACATTGCCACTAAAGATTCCCGTCTGCGCGTTGACCGTATTGGTATTGTTGAGGTTATTACTCCCCATATCAATGCTCGTATGCATGCGGTTCAGGTCAGGTTTTCCTGTCACCGAAAAACGGTACAGGCGGTCACTCTCCTCCCGGGCCACACCCAGTTCATCAGAAGGGATAAGCGCCCCGACGTGCCCGCTGGACGAGCTGACGCCAAAGCTAGCTAAAGGCACGCTCCAGCTCTCCATCGCGCCGGTCACATTGGTACTTTTCCAGACGTACGCCCCCAGGCCATCAATATCGACAGAGATCTGTCGCAGTGCGGCATACGGTAGACTTTCTCCGCCCTGGGTGATCACCAGTGCCTGCAGTTGGTCAGTGTTCGTCGCATTGCGCGTGACAGCTGCACTGATCTGCTGCCCGTCAGCCGTGGTATTACTGAATCCGGGTTCGATAAGCCCCGTATTTTTAAGCATCTGTGGCGTAATAATCACCGGTGCAGTGGTTCCTGCCGCAGCCAGAAGAGTGTCATAGTAGCGGCCCACGTAGGTTTTCACCGACGTTCGGAAGCGGGTCAGCTGGGATGCCGTGACCTGCCAGCCGCGTTGCTGGATATAATCGTTGTAATACCCCATGGACCACACAGCCACCGCCAGGAGGATAAGCAGTCCGATACCGGTACTCATCACCGTCCAGCCGCGGTCAGCACGTTTAGAATTTGTCGACATACGTCACCACATGAATAAAGGATCTGAAACGTTAAGCGCCATGCACAGCAGCGCCCCGTAACCCAGCCACGGTCCCAGGGGACCACCGCGGGAGGCCTCCCGCGATCCGGCGTGCCAGAGAATAAAACCGACCAGCCCCACCATGAGAGTAAACAGCGTGAGGGGTGAACCAAACCAGGCGCCCAGACCTGCAGCCAGCCAGACGTCGCCCAGCCCAAGCACTTCCCGCTGAGCGAGACGCTCTCCCAGAATGCGGATGAGCCACCCGAAGCTGAACAGAATGAGGGACGTTAACGCATGGGCAGGAAGACACTGATTACCCCAGGCAACGCAAAAACCTGCGGCAGTAAACGGCCAGGTAAAATCCCGAGGTAACCATCCCGTCAGGGCGTCGATGAGGCTCATCCGAAAGATAAATACGACAAAAAGAACCGACGTCATCAGCTCAAACGGTTTGCTGAGTGAAGACAACATGACTATTGCGCACAGGGCAATGGCGTGAAGCCAGATGTGCTGTTTGATAGAACGCGCATCAGTTTCAGAAAATGCCTGATGCCCGTAATCCTTCATCACGTCCGTTACCTGAGCGCTCTCAGAACGCAAGAACAGTAGTGCAAGGCAAAACAGCGGGAGCGACAGCGGCCAGGGGCCCACTATCGTCAATACTGTGACAGGTTCGGTCATATGACTATTCCCTTTTCCTGTTTCAGGATCCGTTTGTAGATGGCATAAATACGGTTGGCGTAGGACTCACGCGTTTCATGGCGGTCTTTACGAAAACCGGCATTGTAGGAGCCCAGACAGTTCCAGCTGATGCCACAGACCTGAAAATGTGACGCCAGAATCCGCGTTCCGATTTGCACATTGAGACAGGGGCGCGTCAGGAGATCGCTTTTTTGAGTGATCACCCCGTCGCGAATAAGCTCCGGGATATGCGTTGAGTTGACCTGCATCAGCCCGTAATCCTCACTCAGGGCACGGCCGGTCCGTTTGTCACGGTTAATGTTAATGGCGGAGGGATTCAGGCTGCTTTCTCCCCGGGCAATGGCCTTTAACAAAAGAGGATCGATGTGGTATTTGGCACCGGCCGCATCAAAACAAAATGCGGCCGCCGGCTGGCACACGAACAGAAGCAGGAAGAAAAGAACGCGTGCCATGCACTTTTACCCGTTAACCGTAAAAGTCAGCGTGTTCTGCCCCGTACCACCGCTGTCCTTGATGCACTCCTTGGTCGCCGTTTCAGCAGACACGTTGCCGTCAGTGTGCGCAGAACTGTTAATGCTCATGCTGGTATACGCACCGTTACCCATCTGCTGCGCGATAGAAATGCAGGCATCCTGCGGGATTTTGGCTGAAGACAGGGAGAATCCGTTGTTGAAACCATTGGCCGCGACAGGCGTAATTACCACCTGACCACCGAAGGTGTTGGTCATTGTGGCAGTCCCTGAGGTTTCGTCACCCTGAATGGTCATGCCCTTGGCCCCGCCGGCAGCAATCACGGTGCCGGTCATTGTGGCTGCGCTGGTGAAGTTATACCCACTCGTTTGTTTAAAATTGCCCCGGACATAGGTGATGATGCTTTGGTAATTCGTGACCTCCATGGCCACATCCTTCTGCGTCCACAACCCCCACAGCATACTGACGACGTACACGATGGCAATGATGGCCAGGATGCCGAGCGTTCCATTTTCGATAATGCCCCACCCGCGATGAGGCTGACGACGAACGGAAAGGGATAACGGATTAGCTGACATAAGAGTTCCTTTAATGAGGAGAAGTGTGGGTCATGTCCTGAATTTGCATCACCATGCCCAACATGAGTAAGAAGAAAGTGATTATCAGAAACAGAGAGAAAAGTTTTGCGATATTGGCGCGCTGGCCAACCACTACCAGCACCTGCTCAAGCCAGCGGTCAGCGTAGCGACTGATAAGCGTGGATGCGCCGTCGCCCTGTCCCAAAATCGACAGGTAGTTGGCCGCTTCCTGACTGGGGAACTGGTATCCGCAATCGCGCAGCGACCTGCCAAGGCCGCTGCCCATCTTGATACCGTCCATCACGGCACTAAGCCGCTCACGTAGCCAGGGGGAGCCAAAATCATGCAATATTCTGACGGCATCAAGATGCGGCACGCCCGCCTCAAGCAGCGCAGAGATGTTCATGAGAAAAACGGCGCCCTGCAGATCCTTGTAAATGGACCATGGCATCAGCCGGTCGGCCAAGCGACGCAGCCGGCCACGCCAGCGCGGCAGTGACCAGAACACGAGTCCCACTAATGCCACGCAACCAATAGCAGCCACGCTGCCGTAAGCCGTTGTGAAGGCCGACACCTGGTTCATGAATCCGAGGGAGCCCGTCCAGGACTCAGGGGGAGACAGTTTGCTGAGCGTCGGGATAATCAGCCGGTTATTGACTGTCAGCAGGCCGGCGCCCAGGGAGAGCAGTAAAACCGGGTAGACGGAGGCCATCAGTACCTGTGCCATAATCCGTCGCCGGGCGACAATCAACTTGTCGGCTTGCTCAAGAGAGCGAGGCACGCTGCCGCTGCGGATACCGGCACTGATAAGCGCGGCCTCTTCCCGCGGAACCCAGGTAGCGAGCACGTCGGGCAGAGAATGGCCAGCACTGTTATCGGCAAGCGCTTCAAGGCAATCTTCCACCAGTTCGATATAAGGATGCCAGCGGCGGCCAAAATCGGTATGCACTTCCCCGATCATCGTCAGCGCCTCTTTGAATGATTTCTTGTTTTCCAGCAGAAAACGCAGCGTCTCGTAAAAGGGTTGACGGTATCTCCCGGTAAAGGTCCTGCGCACGAGCTCGTAACGTACACGTTCTAACAGGCTCATCTCCTGCGCACGGTAGGTCACGGTTGAATACTCAGACATGGGGCACCTCACAGGCGAGCAGCTCATCTTCATCGAGCGGACACACGAGATCGCCGTCAAGCGGGTCCACAAGCCCTTCGGCCAGGCGTCTCAGAAGATGTGTGCGCCGGCTTATCCCACCCAGATGCTGCAACCAGTATTGCCGCGCGACGGAGGTTCCGTGAGACAGTAACAGGCTCATAAAACGGGCATCGGGTCGGATCACTTCGGCCAGCACGGTACGGCCGGTCACGCCGCGGCTCACAATTCGACCGGTAAGCTCGACCTTTTTCTGACAATGCTCGCAGCCGTCGGGGTGACGAAACCAAAGCTGCTCCGGTGCGCAAACGTCGGGTTCATTGCAGTATTTCTCCAGTCTTTCCCTGATATGCCCCGCAAGCGTGGGGGCCTTCTCAGACCAGGGCACGCGGCAATGCGGACACAGAGTCTGAACCAGCCGCTGACTAAGCAGCCCAACCATGATTTGCGGATCGGCAATGAGCTGAATATTGACACCCATCGAACCAATACGGGGAATAGCACCGGCCGCGCTGGGCGCGTGGAGAGTATCGAAAACGGTATGGCCAGACTCGACGGCGTGGACAGCCGCCATTACGGAATTACGCTCCTGCATTTCACCGATCACGATACTGTCCGGATCGGAGCGAAGTGCGGCAGCATTGGAATCTTCCCAGGCCTCCACCACGTGTTGCCGGGAACTGCTTTCGGGCGTCACTGAGGTTTGTATAGCCCCGGCGATGCGACCCTCAACGGGAAATTCGATGGTCAGCAGGCGTTTTTTACCTCCCGTACGGTCAAGCCAGAGACGGCAAAAGGTGCGCAGTGTCGTACTCTTTCCTGACCCCGTTGGCCCCGTCAGCGTCACCATGCCTTCCGGTATTCTCAGGATTTTTTCTATCAGTGCCCGCTGCTCGGGTAAAAACCCAAGTTGTTCCAGGGTAGGCACTTTATCGCTGTCATCGGGAATAATACGCAGCACCACGTACAGACCGTCCGGCGTCGGCATATGCTGATAACGCGCGCCAAACACCCCGGCGCGGCGGGCATACTCCGAGCCTACCCTGCCTTTTTGTGCAACCTGCTCAAGGAAATCAGTCGAAAGCAAATCGCACATGGAGCGGTAAATCGTCGACACCAGGGACAGGCCTTCGTCATAGGTCAGCTCATCAATGACCTCGAGCTCACCGTGTATGCGCATTTCAATAATTGTGAGTTTTTCATTTTTACTTAAGGTCAGGTGAATATCCGAGGACAACAGCTGCCCCGCAGCCGCCATATAGGTCAGCACCTTTTGCTGGGTGGTACTGAGATCCTGCATTTGCGGACTGATAGATAGCACGCTGCGCCCGGAGTTTACCTGCCTGTCCCGCCGCGCGTTGAGCTCGCTGAGGGACACAAACTCCTTCGTGGCCAACGGGTACGCCTTGACCTTATCCATGACCCAACGCTGCACCCGCGGGTCGGTACGGCGGTTGGTGTCAATCACCAGCCTGACGGCCCCATGACTGTCGGGAACCTCCTCAGCCAGCACAAAATCCATAATTTCACTGTCCGGTTGCATGGTTTTTCCTTAATCAGAAAGACAGTTCTGTCCCGTCACTCAGTTTCACTGTATTCAGGGTGACTGATTTGACCGTCAGCTTGCTTCCCGGCAACTGATCGCCCGGAGAAACCTCGGTCACCCCACCCTGAGGCAGAACAATGCGGGCACGCAGCTGCGCGCCCTTTCCATAAATCTCCTGAAGGCGGACAGGCGCCGGGACACTCTTCTCTAACGGTGCTCGGGTAGCTTGCTGCTCCGCCCCCGCAGTCGGGGAGCCTGAAGGGATGAAAGGCAGCGGCGCGGGGGCATTGGCCACAGGGCTTGCCTGACTCATCTGAATTTCACTTTCGCTCTCACGCAGCTGCCGCGTGAGTCTGGCGGTTTGCACCTGCTGTTCCAGCAGGAAGTTGCGGGACTGAATGGCCTCGAGCTGGCCAATAGTGACATTCCCCGTATCGCCAGAGACCGGGCTTTCTGCCGCCAGGCACGGCAGGCTGAAGACAGCAAAAATGCCCAGCAGCCAGAGCCGGGAGGCGGGCTTAACGTTGTGCATAGAGACTCCCCTTAACGGTGTAGTCAAACTGCCCCTGCGGGCTGAGCGTAAAGGCAATACTGAAAAGACGAAGCCCGGTATCATCGCAGCCGGCCAGCATCCACTCCGGTGCCAGACGGGCATTGACCGCAAAGGTAAACTCACGCCAGTCCTGAGGGGGGGGAGGATTGGCTGCACCGGGGATGACTTCTGGCGGTTTTATCTCGGTAAACTGGACGTGGATGTCGCGCCGCTGCAGATGAGAAACAAAGCGCATCAACTGTGCGTTGCTGTCGGGCACGTCCTCATCTCTCACGGGCTGAGTGCTGGCAGCATAGGGCACATTGACATCCCCGTTCTGTCCGCCCTCTTTCAGGTTGAACTCCGCGCTCTGTCCAAAAATCTGTTTTGCCCGGCGGGCAAAATCCTCCACCGTGGTACCGCGCATCGCCACATACCGCAAGCGCAACCCCGTCTGGGTACATTCGCCGGCGGTAAGCCGCCATCCCACCACCGAAACAGGCAGTGGCTCACGGGTAAACCAGCACTGACTCAGAAAAACAGAGGACGGCAATAAAGACGCCCATGGATGCGCTGCCTTCGTCTGGACTATGGGCTTCGGCGCCGTCAGAGCCTGTGCTTTGTACTCAGCCAACGCAGCCGCCTGCCGGGCCCGCATGGCCGCATCATCCCGCCAGTAAAAGAGCGCGGCACAGACACCCACCACCAGTAATACCAGCGCGCCTAATTTTGGCAGAGAGAGGAGCTGTCGCATCTGAACACGACGACGCTGGATGCGGTTTAATGAAGCGGTCAGGCTTTGCCAGGATTGAGGGGCTTCTGGCGTCGCAGTACATTGCCAGCCGCGCTGCACATCACCCGGGTCGTTGAACTCAATGAAACGCTCCTGGGCGGCGTTGACCTCCTGCAATGTCCCGACCACGTCTCCCATGACGGAGAGGCGCCCCCCGACCGTTGCAAAAAACACCCAGCTGTCAGCGCCTTCATCAAGACGATAAATGCCGTAGCTGTTGTCCCCTTCGCGTATTAAAAATGCAGCAGCCAGCGAAAAGAGGCCAACGCCACGCCTGACCCGGGAAGGTCTGGCGAAGCCAACCATTCTGTTGGGTTTTCTGCCCGTCAGGATCCGATGGGTATCGCCGCGGTTATTTCGTCCAAAACCAATCCCGGCGCTCTTTTCATCTGCCCAGCGTAATCCTGCCAGCCATCCGCAGCGCCCCTGAAGAAGAACGGGCTGTGTCGCCGCAGAAGGACGATTTTCTTTAGGTTTTTTCATCATTACCTCAGCAATACTGGTGTAACTAAAATGACCAGGGTGGTGCGCGTAGTACTGCCATTTTGCCCTCCGCCAAACATAAAGTTGCCCGGCGTGAATGTTCCTTGTTTATCTGCTGAGGTGGTGACCTGGTCAGAGCCAGTCAAAACCAGCGTTTCCCCGGCACGCATATTGACTTTTTGGGTCAGCGCTTCCTGCTGGAACGTAGGAACGTCATTGCGGGTATTGCCATCTTTGCTGACAAAGGATTCAATTTTAGGTGGGCTGGAATAGCTGAACGCAAACTGCAGCTGCACATCACCGCTTTCCTGGATATACGGCAGCATGGTCATGAACAGGCCAGTCGTCAGAATGCTGGTTTGCATAGAAGATGTGACCCCGACGTTAGCAGTCGCTGTCGAGCTTGAGCTGGTCAGAATGCCTTTTTGATTGGAGAGTTGATAAGGAACAGGTGTAAGGTTTGTGGTCGCACGATTGAGCTGGGTGACAACGCTGACGTTACCTTGCTCAGACAGGGCCTTGATCAGCAGCTGTGAGCCGGAAAAGCGCGCCGCACTGCCGCTGGCCGTATCCAGAATGGAGAATCCTGATGAGACGGCATTGTCAGCAGCGTTAGTGAAATTACCGGAAAGTGTCGCGCCGGCCGTATGCAGAGATTTGTACACCAGCCCCCAGTCGAGTCCCATCTGTTCATTACGGGTCTGCGTTACACTGAGTACACGTACGCTCAGTTGCACCTGGCGGTTTAAAACTTTGTTCTGGTAATCGATATAACGACCAATGCGGTCGAGCACGACCGGTGTATCCGTTACCGTTAATGTTCCGCTGGCAGACGATAGCCAATAGCGCCCCTTGGATGGGGTGATCATGTTATCGATGGTTTTACGGATATCATCATAAAGATTGCTGCTGAGATCATAGGCTGTTTTTTGCGCCGAGTTGATATCCCCTGAGGTACCTGAGCTTCCCCCGCCACTGCTGCCCAACTGATTACCGGAACCTGAGTTAACCGACGCAGTACTGTCGATTTTGGTATTCAGGATCACCAACTGATATGTACGGGTATCGAGCTGATAAAAAACAATCGTACCGTGGTCATTACGCGCGGACAGTCCAAGGCGGCTGGACACCATATCCAGGAACCCGCGAAGTTTGCCCTGCCATTTCAGGCCGGTGAGTACCGTGTCTGTCAACGAGACGGAAGCGACCTGCTGTGCTTGTCCCCCAATATTGGGCAGAGGAACCCTGCCATTATCATCCGGTGCAGGCAGTTTGCCCGTCAGTTGCTGGGTAGTGATACTCCCGCCACCGGTTGAGACCAGCGCCTGCAGGGCATCAGGTGTAATGGTTACCCTCAGACCACACATTGCCGTAATGCGCTGCCCAATCTCAGGCAGGGTCATTCCTTCAGGCCGGTTAATGGAGATATCGCAGTCAGGGAATGCGCTGTCTTCGGGCGTTGACACGACAGGGATGACAGGCTGGAGATTTACCCAGGGCTTATCCGTCCAGGTCACCGGTGCTTGCTGTAAATTCGTTCGGCTTTGGGTGATCCGTTGTGCGGTATCTGCATCGCCACTCGCCTGGCGGTCCATGCGATTAATTTCTTTGAGAGAACATCCGGCCAGCATCACCAATGCGGCCGTGATAGCAGCGCGGAGAACGGGTCGGGAAAGGCAAAACTTCAGCATTCTCGATTCCTTCAGTTGAGATAAACGACGTTGCCTTCCGCCACGCCGGCGGGAAGGGACAAATTCATATCGGTGCCGTCAGACATTTTCAGACGTCCGCCTGATACCGTGCACACCAGGGCTGAACCGACTGACTGGCTGTTCAGGGAATCGACCAGGCCCGGGCGATCCGCAGACCAGACCCAGAGTCTCCCTCCCTGAATTGCTGCCTGAATGTGACTGTCAGGGACCGGAACAATGCCAAACTGACCGACGGCAAGCGGCCCCTCGGGTAACTGGCGGGTATATCGCCAGTCATTGACCGCGCTGGCCAACCGAAGCATGTCCGAGGCGAGACGGCCAGCATTCACCTGGATCCCCTGACGCTCAAAGCGGGAGGCCTCCCGGATCTGAACGTTGCCGACAATCAGTAAAAAAATCATGGCCAGCGCGGCGATGGCGTACCCCATCAGTTACGACCGGGTTGGTCACTAACGGATACCAGGCACTGCATCCGGCTGGCGGCGGCGTAAAGCGGTTTGTCTGCCTGGCGATACAGGTCAAAAACCTGAACCAGCACCGACTCAAAGTTGCCGTGGAACGTCAGTGGCGCATCGATGCGGTAATCAAGTGATACCGGCCAGATAACGACCCAACTCCCGCCGTTGTCGCACTTCGCCGAACTTGCCCAACGGGTTAGCGTCTCTTTTAACGTGGACCCCACCTCGGCACGCCACAGCTGCCCAGACGGGGCTGCGGTTACTGGCGTGCCTGGGACAAACAGCGGGCCTGAGGCAGAGGTCGAGGGATTTTGTAAAGGAGGTGCTTTAGGCACCGGGGAAATCTGGGACGTTAATAAAGACGTCGTGCCCGCTGCCGCGACAGAAGGTGATGACGTTTTTGCTGGAGGTTGCACCGTCAGCCTTGGCTGTCTGGTTGGTGGTACAGCAGCCGAATATTTCGAGCCAACGGGGGTTGATTTACTCCCCAGTGTTCCGCTCCTCACGGTCGTCAGCACCGGAGAGGGTACCGGGACACTTTCCGGTTTCAGCACGGGTTTTGGCTGTCCTGCTGCGGGCACGGGAATCAGAGATGTAGCCGGATTATTGTTTGAGACTCCAACTGACGGAGCGGTGAACGGATTACCCGACATTCGCGGGGAAGCCGTCACTGTAGTCAGCGCACGGGAGGATACGGGCGTCGAGGCGCGTGGAGCGAAATCACGATAAGCATCACGAAGCGTAAAACACACCTCGCGGTTGACATCATCAACGCGTAAACGCCAGGCGGGGCCGGCCAGGACCTGCAACGCCTCGCTCAGACGAACGGGACCTATGGAGCGCTGCACGGCCGGTAACGGGCTGCTGAGCAACTCGGTAAATACGGAAGAGGATGCCGGGCAAAGAGAGTAACCAGACTCCAGCAGCAGGTAGCGGAAACCATCCCCGACGGAGCGCACTAACTGTGCTGGCATTGTAATATCGACCATCTGGTTTAACGGGTCACGCTGCGCATCCGCTGGCCGGGTGCTGATCAGGGTGTACTTGTCATAGCGCACCACCTCGGGCGACTGGCCCTGGTAGATATCGCTGACGCGGGGATTGGCGGAAATACGCGGCAACACGTCAGTGGACGTGCCGTTATTGGTGCATCCGGCGGTCAGCAATGACAGCGTAAGCCATGCCAGTTTGCGCCCGGGATACTGGGTCAGTTGTGCCATCAATGTTCACCGTAAGAGTATTCCTAATGAGAGACGGATATTCTGACGACGGCGTAAAGTGGGACAACGTTAAACTCTTTCTGAAAACTGAAGAAAAACCCTTTAACCGGGTTAGCGGAAGTGATAGTAGGACGTGGGCATTAGCGGGGAGTTCGCGAGGAGACATTTTTTTCAGCAAAAGGATAAAAAAAACGCCGGACAAGCCGGCGTTTCGTGCAGAAAAACTGATGGGGTTAATCAGGATAAAATTCACTGTCCATGATCTGTTCAAACGACCACGGACATGATTTTGGGAACGTGTTTTCATCCATCCCTGTTTCTCTTGCTGCAGACAAAATGGCATCGCCGTAAGCGTCTGTCGTCATCTCATCCAGCTCACGCTTTAAGCTTGGACTTTTTGAAAGACGACGCGCAACTTTACGACGTTGCTCTGCAATGGTCAGTTGCCAGCTGCGACCTCGATGGGAAGGCTGGAAAGCCCACTTAAGAAGATGAAGGAACAAAACCTCAAGGCGTGACTCCAGCTCGCTTCGTTGGCTATTGCCCATGCTCTCGATTTCCTCCAGAAGGTTCTGTGTATCTAACTGACCCAGGCTCCCGGAACGCAGCAAATCTGCCTGCTCCTTAGTCCAGCCATAAAAATCAGTATTATAACGGTTAGTCATAGTGTCCTCCGCCAACAGCGCACTTTACCTTCGATAAGGTGAGTCTGTCAGAGAAACGAACGCCAGTCAAAACTGGCGAAGAGTAATGTACACAAGGCTTCATACAGCGTAAGCGGCTAAAACCTCCGGGTCCTGAACATCAAAAAGTTCAGGTTCCATAAGGGCTAACACTTCCGGATGCTGACGCCAAAAAGGGGCTACATCGGCGAGAAGAAGCTGTCTGGCCTCACGCCTTAGCGTTTTAGCTGTAGAAAAATTATCCCACCCGCTTTCAAAAGCGGCTTCGGCGAGCAAGGCATCACATTGTTGATGAAGTTTTGCTGCCGCAGCGTTGTCTTTTACCGGGATGATCCAGAAAATTTTACCGTTCCGGATACACCCTCCGAGGACTTTTCGACCCAGTCTGTCATTGATGCAAACAGACTGAGCAAAGAAGCTTACCGGACCACAATCATGACCTAACTCAGCGTCATAGTAGTCTTTCTCCTCGTCCCGGAAAGCCCAGGCTCTCCGCTGACTGATTTCAGTAATCTGAGTGATAACCTCACTCAGCGTCGCACCGGTGCAAACACTGTATGTCTCTTCACGGGTGTAAGTCCCGCAGTTAAGATCATCTTCCGGATACGTTGTAGTACCTGCGACAACGACCGAAAACTGACGAGCATAGACATCGGCACGAAGCGAAACGCCGGGTTCGTAAGGCGTGTGGATAAACTGAGGGTTAAAGTGAGTCATAAATATTCTCCGATAAAAAAGGAGAATCTCCCTGGGGGAGTTCTCCCCACAGGGTGGATGCTTACAAGCAATGAGTAAAAATACTGCTCAGGAAATACCGTAAAGCGCGCCGCGACATACTCCATATCCATAACCAAGGAACGGGATGTCGTCATCAAAATCCATCGGCGGTTCATTGCCCATAGACTGCGGCGCTGACTGTGACTGAGGTGTCCCGCTCGCAGGCGCTGCAGCAGAATGCTGTTTATTTGCAGGCTGACCACTTCCACTGGTGTTGGTGCGATTGCTGCTGCCCAGCATCTGCATAGTGCCCTGCTGTTTGACCACGATTTCAGTTGTCCAGCGTTCGACCCCTGCATTGTCAGTCCACTTACGGGTTTGCAACTGGCCTTCGATGTAAACCTGAGAACCTTTATGCAGGTATTCTCCGGCGATTTCAGCAAGCTTGCCAAACAACACCACTCGGTGCCATTCAATACGCTCTTTCTCTTCGCCTGATTGTTTATCACGCCAGGATTCAGACGTGGCCAATGAAATGTTCGTCACTGCCATACCGTTTGGAAGATAACGAACTTCAGGTTCCTGCCCTAAAAAACCGATCAGGATAACTTTGTTTACGCCGCGACTGGACATATTGAATTCCTCTTAAAATAGGTGAGAGGAACACACCCGCTGGTGTGTTCCAGCTGGGTGTGTATCCGTGTCAGGTCAGAATGAATTGTCAGCGTAGCTTTTCAGCTGCTCTACATTCTGTCCCGGCGGAGTAGAGGTCGGTTTTTCGGACTTGAACACGATCTCGCCACCAATCTTTATCCACTCGACCGCAATAAGCCGGGCTTTTAAGCTTGGGCGACTTTCACCGGCGTGATCTCCTTTAGACAAGGTAAATACGTCAGCAGTAAGACCGCTCAGGACAAAACCAATCAGCACCTGTTTCTCTTCATCCACTGACTTTTGGCAGCGATTGATGAGCGAAACACTTTCCTTGCCTGCAACAGTCACGTCAAAACGGGTGTATGACGCATTGTCTGTCGGGCCGGTCAGGGCATTAATAACGGCACAGGTGAATTCACCGGTGGTGCCAGCCACTTTGCGGATGTTTTTAAGGTATCCGATGCCGGTAACATTGAGATTGAAATATTCAGCCTTAGGCTGAGAGGAAGAATGTGAAGCGTTGTTTGAAGAAGGGGTATTTGCAGTAGCAGTCATGATGCTCTCTCCGGAGTGAAAATAAACAGGTAGCGGAGAAACAATCATCCCGTGCGGGAGAGTGTTTCCCGCAGGGAAGTCAGTAACGAGGTCACTGACTGGCTGAATTTGTGAAGGTGGCCTTAACCCGAAGGTCTCTGTTTACAAAGGTTAACAGATTTAACGTAACCGCCCGAAAGCGCCATCTCTCAGGTCATGATGGCATTGGCATGTGATTACCCGAAGGCGTTCCTCTCAAATCACCGGAACATTGGCAGTTGTCAGAGACAACGATTGGCCTGTTCAGTTTTAAACCGCGGCGGGGAGAAGTCAATATAGCGGGTCTAAAAAATTGAAAATGGGGAGGCATAAATAAACAGCGGCACCCTAAGGTACCGCCATTGCGATCTGCACCATCGATCTGAGGTTAAGCTGTTTGCACAGCAGCTCCGGGGCATGTTCAGGGCCCGGCACGGTTTTCACGGAGGTTATGTGCCTTACAGACTCTTCTCTCAGGTGTGGGAGCGGTCTGTCAGACTGTTCGGCCAGAACGCAATGCATGTAGCATTCTGGCAGACCGCAGTCACGGGGTGCGGCTTCAGAGCCACGAGAAACATAGCAAAATACATGCCCCACCCGCAATCGGTTAATTCTGCTTTGACTTACGGGACTTAGGCTTAGAAGGCTTTTTCTTCGCCTGGTCAGTGGCGTTGACGACGCCTTTGCATGCCGGGTATTTCTCACAGCTGTAAAACGTCCCTTTCTCGCCGTGCCTCAGCCGGGTTTTACTGCCACAAAGGGGGCATTGCGGGGTCGGGGGCACGCGGATAGTGACATTTTGAACCTGCCCCTGAGAAACGAGTTGTCGAGTCCAGCCCGTCTGTCGCGCCATAAAGTCTTCCAGTCGCATCCGACCTGCAGCAACCTCATCGAGCGCCTGCTCCCATAGTGCTGTCATACCCGGCTCTTTCAAATGGGCAGGCAAGGCATCTATCAGATCCATCGCCACTTCGGTGGCCCGCAGATAGCGGCCCTTAATGACGATATATCCCCGCTTCAGGAGCGTGTCGATGATACCGGCGCGGGTCGCTTCTGTTCCCAGACCCGCATTCTCTTTCAGGACCTTTTTTAACTGCAAATCTGTCACGTAAGACGCCGCGTTCATCATCGCGGCTATCAGCGTATCGAACGTGAAATGCAGCGGTGCTTTCGTTTTAAGACTCTTCACCTCAGCAGCCGTCACTGTGCACATATCCCCTTTGTTCAGCGCGGGGAGCGCGTTGTCCTGCTCGTCCCCGGTGTTCTCTTTCCCGTCAGTGACTGAGTTAAACAATATTTTCCAACCGGGCACTACGACCACCCGGCCAGTTGTACGAAAAAGCTGTCCCCCGATGCTGAGGTCCAGGCGTGTCACATCGCTCTCGTGCAAAGGAAGGAACTGGGCGAGGTAGTGGCGACGAATGAGTTCATACACCCGCTTCTCTGCGTCATTCATTTTTCCCAGGTCGCAGGCATGCTTAGTCGGAATGATCCCGTGGTGAGCCGTGAGCTTTTTATCATTCCATATACGTGAAGCAAAACGGGGATCCAGGGTTGCAATCACAGGTGTGAGGGAAGGGTCAGTTTTGGCCAGGGCGGCAAGTACCTGAGGGATTTCTTCACGCATCGACTCCGGCAAAAAACCACAGTCGGTACGGGGGTAGGTCGTGGCCTTATGGGTCTCATACAAACTTTGGGCGGTATCAAGCACCTGCTGAGGTGACATTTCCCAGAGTTTCCCACAGGCCTGCTGCAAAGCACCTAACGAAAAGGCCAGCGGAGCAGCTTGTGTCTCACGCTTTTTCTCCTGCTCAAGAACCTGAGCCTGCCCCGTCTGACGGCACAGTTGGGCCACCTGTTGGGCAATGCCCTGATGGACACAGCGTTTTTCCTCGTCGGTGTACATTTTCGCAGGTACCCACTGGGCAGCAAACGTCACATCACCCGCATGCAAAACCGCACTGACCTGCCAGTAGGGTTTCGGGACAAAAGCGGCAATCTCTCTGTCCCGGGTTACCAGAAGTGCCAGCGTCGGTGTCTGTACCCGACCTACCGACAGCACCCCGTCAAACCCTTTTTCACGGGCCTTTAATGTATATAGGCGGGTAAGATTCATACCCGTCAACCAGTCAGCACGGGCGCGCCCCAGTCCCGCATAGTATAAAGCCTGAGTCTCGTTACCGGGTTTGATGTGATTGAGCCCATCACGAATACTCTGTTCATCCAGCGCTGATAGCCATAGCCGGTTTACCGGTCCCCGCCACTGGCAAAAGTCCAGCAACTCCCGGGCAATGACTTCGCCTTCCCGGTCTGCGTCGGTGGCTATCACCACTTCATCAACCTGCTTCAATAATTTTGCGATTGTCTTAAACTGATCTTCCGTGTCCTTCTTCACTGTCATTTGCCACTGTGCCGGCAATATCGGAAGGGCTGAAATGTTCCAGGGTTTCCCGAACTGCTGACCATACGCCTCCGGAGAGGCGTTTTCGAGTAAATGGCCAACTGCCCAGGTGACCGTCACCCCAGACCCCTGAAGGAAGCCGGTGCCTCTTTTCGTGGCACCGACTATGGCAGCGATGTCCCTCCCCTGAGAGGGTTTTTCACAAAGGAATAGGCGCATTCTCCCTCCTTTATTTAGCATTATCGCTATTATTAGCCCGGTAGCGGATTCGCAGGAGGTTAACACTGGCCTCATTAACGGGCGGGGAGAAAGCAGACCGATGGTTACCCAGCAGCACGTCAACATCAGGTTCACCAAGCTCCAAAACGGCCTGCTTCCAAACAGGGTTATTTTCGACTGCGTCCTGCCTGGAAACATTTACTGAGCGATAACTCATCGCAGTACCATAAATCTCACGAAGGAGGCGACTTCCTTCACTTAACATGTCGTAACGTTGTTGACGTGAAATCATTCCATAGTGCGAAGCCTGAAGGACCTGCTTGGCAAACTGATCAAAACCAAGAAGCAGAAAAACACAGCGGTAACCAAGGGGGGTATTACTGAACACCCGGATATCAAGGGGTTCAGAAACGGAAGCCTCACTTAACGTTGCCCCTTTCGGTAACCATTGCATGTCTTTTTCAAGACCTTCGATCAGCGACTGCATCTTTTTATTCGCGGCATTGAGCTTCACCTCCATCGTCCACATTGTGGCATCTGCCCAAGGATTATTCGTAAGAGAGTCCTGATTGATTTTGGATGCCAGACTGAGAAAACGCGGCATTCCCATGATGGCAGGCTTGCCTTTACTCCCCTCTACCCCTTTCTCTGCTCGCCTGCCCTGCCATAACCCAATCGCATAGTGGCTGTGGAGTTCAATTTTCAACTCTGAGTGCAATGCACCCGTTCTTTTCTCGGTATTATCCGCCATCGTTGTCACCGTCTTATCAGTTAAGAAGGAGCTGATAGTCCTGAAAATACAGAGGTCCCAACAACGTAAAAGTCTTCATTCATTTTCTGAATATAAGGCCACACCATCCCAAGGCCGGTTCCGAAATAGGTTAATGTGCATTTTTTGACCTTGTTGCGCCCCGCAACAAGGTTATTTTTTAGGCGACCAGCGATAATTATTAATCGCTTTATGGAACCACTAAAATATCTGGCTATTTTTTAATCTTGTTGCGGGCCGCAACAAGATTACTTTTTAACCACCTCTGTGCCCCGCAACATCGCATTCCGAATGTCAGCGATAACGCTTGAAACACTTTCGGCAGAGGCCCGTTGTGCAGGCCGTTGAAATACTGGCATCGGTGATAAGGCGGCGTTTGCCTGTCCGACAGTCTGGGACGAAGTGACAGCGTCGGGCATCACAAGTTGTCCATCACGGGCCCGTTTGAGCATGGCCAGCATCCAGCCCATAGGGTTGGTTAACTGGCCCTTACGCAGCTGTTTTTTCAGCATACCCATAAGCGCAGAAGACTCCGGCTCAGGCAAGGCAGCCAACTGAGCAGACAGCGCTGCCGCATCCTCCGTTGATATCTTGCTGGTCAGCGACTCAGGCAGTTCCGGTACCGACAAGCCCTTACCACCGTTCTCATCCGGTACGTACGTTTTTTTATTCACACCTTGTGTGAAAATACGTACGTTACAGTTCGATTTCCGAACTCCGGCGTAACTTGCTGATTTTAGACTGAGTTCGGTATCCGAACCCGGTTCAACGCTCCCCTCTTTTTCACTGAGTTCGGTATCCGAACCCGGTATCTCATAATGCTTTTCTGCGTTTTTTATACTGAGTTCGGGAACCGAACCCGGCTGATAAGCACGGCGTAGGCTAGCCATCTCCCGCGGCGCTGATGGCGAACCGAGCCGACTTTCAATCATGGCCAAACGCGAATGACGGTGACGCATGGTGGGGTCATTCTTAATGTCGGCAAGCACGGCCATGGCCGTCAAGCGAACTGCCTTATTACGGTGCTGGCAGCTCGATGCAACAAGGTCAAGCCAACCGGGATCAAAGGTTTCCGCATCACGGCAACTGAGCGGTTCATCGTGCTGGGCATAAATGTTTCCCCTTACGCGACCGCGCGCATCACGGACGCGCTTACACAGGCTCAGCCAGCCGGTTATCCTTAGCATGAGAAGCACTCTGCTGATGGTTTCGCGGGACGCCTTTTCCGCATGAGGCGAAGCGAGCTGGAGTTGCAATTCATCGTAGGTAGGAAACACCGCGCCCTCATTTTGCTGCGCATAGAGGCGGATCATTACCCACGCCGTTTTATCCAGCGGCGAAAGACGCGTATCCATAAACAGCTGACGTGGAAAAGCATCATGCACGTTGCCCAGGAAAAGCAGGCCGCTGCGTTCGCTGGTGACGTCATTTTCCGGCGTTCTGCTGGCAAGGCTGTTCTGCATTCGTGACAGCGTAAACTCTACGATACTGTCTGGCGGTAATCCCATCTCGCGTCCTCTTGATACATGACAGTGACAGCACTGCGGGGCCATAAAGGCCCCGTTCCTGGATGTGTGCGTCATCGTAAAACTGTGCTTAACCTTCTGCGTTATTTCCTGATTTCACGGTTATATGTCTCGTGATTCATCAGGAACCAGCGGTGCCCGCCGTCTTTGCTAAGCATCCGCCAGAATGGACCGATATCAATTTTGAGATAGCCTTTTACATCCAGACGCTTGCATACCTTTTGGCCGCTCTCAAGAGAGTTCACCATCCCTATTGCTTTACGACGCACCGCAGGGGTGATGTGCTGACGCGGGTTGAAATCGAGAAGCTCAGTCATACCGCCTCCCGTTTATTGCCCTTACGTTCACGTTCACGACACCATGTGGTTACGCGCGTCCAGACGGCAGTCAGTGAGACATTATGGAGCTCGGCGGCGAGCATCATTACGTCCAGTGCGTCATGAGAGTCTGGAGAATTAAGACCCGATGCGTCCCACTGCGTCCAGATGCCGGCATCCGCCTCTTCATCCGGTGCCTGCGTACGCCCACGGGCGGTATCAATTCCTTTGAGACGACGCCGGGCACTGACCTCTGCCGCGCTGAGACCAAAGTAAGTCTGCATCAGCTCGATGGATCCGCCGAGCGCTAACGCCCGGTCAATGCGCTGCATGCGCTTCTGCTCAGTTCTGGACTGCTGAACGATGATCCAGAAATTGTCATGATTGATGCTAAGATTCAGTACCGACACGCTGCTTTGCATCAGGTAATGCAGGTCGTCGACGGTCAATTGACTCAATTGACGCACCTCTTCGATCGTCATACCTAAAGACTCACACCGGCGAATATTCCCTGATTTCAGCTCCATAAGGAGATGTGTCAATATGGCATTCGTTGCCTGAGATAAGTTTTGGCTCACAGTACCCCCCCGTTCATCCCCAAATCCGCAAGTAACCAAGCATCCGTCATCCAGCAGGCAGTGCATGCTATGAAAATCAGTGCATTACTCATCATCTTTTCCTCCGATCACGGACAAGGCTTTCAACTGCGACGTCTGACCATTAAGCCCCTGACTCAGTTGGGCTTGCCGCCCGGCCATCCAGCCTGATTCGCGGGCTTTTGAGTCACCGCGGCAACTGCGTGCCTCCCTTACATTAAGCTCAGACAGCGCCTGATTTCCGCATCGCTGTGTCAGCCAGTTCCGCAAAACTCCCGATTCTTTCTCTGAGGGTTCAAACGACTCAAGAACGTTCCAAACTCCCACTACCCAACCCTCACGAAACTGGTCAGCCCGGTTTCGCTTTGTTTGTACCTTGAGCCGTTTAAGCCGGTAGGCTGAGTGCATGTGCAAATCAGTGGCCTCTCTGAGCTGGCGGGAGAGGACAGTGAACACGTACAACCCCACCTCAGGACGTTCATTCAGTCCATAAAAATGCAGTGAACGCCGGCGGCGGGACTGGCCGGTTCGGGTGGCGGAGTTATGCCAGCTAAACCAGCAACGGCACCCCGTGGCCATACATACCACGGCAGCCAGTGCATTCAGCCACCCCGGGATATTGATGGCATCGGAATAAATTTGATAACTGACCGCTTCCTGGACGTCGCCGAATACTAGATCCTGCGGTGAGAGGTTGTGTCGCTGCATAAGAATCTGTGCAAGACGCACAGCGCGCGCGGCCTCATAAGCGTTGTTATTGCGAGTTCCTAAAGCCATAAGCTTACGGATACGGCGCAAGAGCTTTTCATTATCTCCGGCTGTCATAGCGTTTCCCCGTACCAATGTGCTGATAATGTTCCCGGACTTCCTGACAGCCGATGCAAAAACGGACGCCACGAACCGCCTGACGGCGCGCTTCCGGGATGGCTGCTCCACAGTCCTCACAAAAGTGATGTGACGGTTTATCAGAACGGACTTCGTCAAGAATAAGACTCAGACTTGCCCTGAGCTGCTGCTCCGTGACTGCCTGTGCCATTTCATCATTGAGATCAAAGGTCATGGGAACCTCCCTTCGCTGCATCACGCTGTAACTCACGCAGGCGACGTAAAACGCGGATCAGGCGCATAACTTTAACGACGTGCTGATCGGCAAAAACGGGCTGGTCGCTGATAACCGGTGAGCCGAAAAAATTCAGGCAGAACATAAACATATTGAAGGGCTGCTTCGGAAGATTACCCGTCATGCCCGCCAGGAACAGGACGAACTCATTGCTGCTCTGTTCGGAAGCGTTGTAACCCGCTGATTGATTAGATTTATCTTCATAAATGCTCTCTTCACATCCCATAGCCTCTGCGAGTTCAAAGGCCAGACGGTAGGCCATGTCCTGCAGGTGCTCGATATCATCCTGTAGTACCGGGATGTGCCAGATATCAGTGACCGGCTCAAGCCCCGTCGCGGCAAAAGCAACAGATGACTCATGAACCACCGACTGAGCAGACTCATCAGATGACTCCGACAACGCGGAAAACAAACTAATATCATTAAATGCTGATTGCCCACTCGGCTCACCGCTGAGAACAGCTGGCCCACCATAAAGATCTGGCTGTGTCTCCGTTCGTTCCGCAGGGCGCAGCTGACTACCATCTGTAAGAGACTGCAAAGAAGCCGGTAATGTTGGAACCTCTACTTCAGCATTGTTATCCGGAGCTGGTTCAGGTCGGTTATGCGTTCCTGTCAGCGTGCCGGAGCGCAGCCCGGTTAAGTGCTTTTTATCATCAGGCTGCGGTGGGAACTGCCTCACTTCTTTTTCTTGTAATACTGATAGGGACGTATCCTGAACTGGGCTCATTACGGGCGGTGCAGGCGGTTCACCAAACATCTCTCGACGCTGCTGCTCTTTCGGGTCAAGCTCAATCAGCCAGCGGTCATAGTTCAGAGATGGGTGAGGTAATGCTTTGAGAAGCTCGCCAATGAGCTCATCGCGAAACATCTCAAAGGAGTACAGTTCTGGGTTATTGAACAAACAGCAGGTATTGGCGAAAACCTCATGAAAATCACGTTTAGCCGATACGTCAGGAGCGAATATTTTCCACGTTTTCTCAGCTGTCGAACGCAGACTAAGTAAAGGGGTTACCTGAGACCGACTTAGCCCTGAATCAAGAAGAATCGGCATAGAAGGGTATAAATAGGTCAGGGTATCTTCCATCCGGCTAATCCCTGAGAAATGTATCGGATAGCCCTGCTGATTAAGCAAATCGGAAAGCTCACGCAATGTGACACTCTTGCCGAGCTGTTCCTCCCAGATTGTCCGGGCTTTATGGATACCAAAGGCCTTTTCGATGTAGGTAAGATCACCGCGAACTTCGTTTTCAGCAAGATGCCCAATCACGCACTGGAGACGTCCAGGCCATGGCTTAACAATGGTCTGGATTCGATAGAAACGATCGTCCCCTGTCTCCTGCCAGAGTTCGCAAAGGATCTGATAACGGGTGTTCCCACCATCGCTGAAGATATACACATCTTCACCATCCGGATCGCGCGTTACTTTGGGAATAGAGTCCAATCCACGCGAGCGAATAGAGGTTTTGATATCATCGAAACGGGGGTTGCGCGACGTGCGCGGATTATCAGGATTTGGACGCAACTGATCTAATGTAAGCACCATCGGCATTTCACTAAGAGGAAGAACTGATGGTGAAACGTTATCGCCTGTAGTGAGCTGTGACGGTGATTTACCGCGCTGTAGCATGGCATCAGAAAGATTAATTTTTGTGAACTTGCTCATCGGTAAACTCCTCCTTGTAAGGCAGGAGCTCGAAGAGACTCAAAACGGGTAAAGCGGCTGTCAAAACGGAGTGTGACCATCCCAATAGGTCCCTGCCTCTGCTTTCCAATGATCACTTCAGCCAGCCCTTTGTCTTCTGTGTCGGGGTTATAGACCTCATCGCGATAAATAAACATGATAACGTCAGCATCCTGCTCCAGCGCGCCGGAGTCACGTAGATCACCGTTGTTTGGTCGTTTGTCTGCACGGGATTCAAGAGAGCGGTTGAGCTGGGAGAGAGCCAAAACCGGGCACTTCATTTCTTTCGCCAGCGCCTTAAGAGAACGTGAGATTTCGGCGATTTCCTGCGTACGATTCTCCTGATCGGGGCACCGCATCAGTTGTAAGTAATCGAGCATAATCAGTGAAGGTTTACCGTACTTACGCGCACTGCGACGTGCGCGAATTCGAAGCATCGACGGCGTCAAATAGCTGGTATCGTCAATGATCAGCCTATCCCGCCAGTCATTAGCGATTAGGCCAGCAACATGACTTATCCGAGCCCAATCCTCATCCTCCAGCAGTCCACTTTTGAGGCGTTGAAGCTCTACATTGCCCAATGAGGAAATCATGCGCATGAGAAGCTGTTCAGTCGGCTGCTCGAGACTATAAACCTGAACGATACTTTCCTTATGTTGCTCAAGAGCGCCCGTCACCATGCCCATTGCCAACGCCGTTTTACCCATCGATGGGCGTGCAGCCAGCAACACAAGATCACTGTCCTGAAGCCCGCATGTGCGAGTATCAAGATCGTCATAACCTGTTGGTGTTCCGGTTATCCCGTTACCTGACTGATTACGCATTTCCAAATCGCTGATAAGTCGCTCTAACCCTTCGATTACGGAGGTACCTTTTTCAGGCTCTGCTTTTTCAGCGATATCAATGATCCGTTTTTCAGCCTGCTCGAGGATGCAAGAGATATCTGCACGGGGTGCAGCGACATCCCGACTCAGATCGTTACCCAAAGCAGCAAGCTGTCGCGCTCTGCTATAACGCGCAACAATTTCGCTGTACGCGACAATATTGGCCGCGCTTGGCGTGTTTTTACTGAGCGTTGCTGCGTAACCAAACCCTCCCACTGTCTCCAGCGTTTTTTGCTGATCAAGCGTGTCTGTCAGAGTGATAAGATCAATTGGTTTGCCAGCATCAATCAGGCGCTTCATTTCACGAAAATATGTCTGATGCGTCCTACTGAAAAAATCATCTGCGGTAAGGACAAGTGCAACGTCATCCCAACGATCGTTATCGAGCATTAAACCACCCAGCACGCCCTGCTCCGCTTCAACAGAAACCAGTCCATTCAAGGCTTCCATGTTGGATTCAGCCATGTTTCGCCTCCATTTCTTTCAAGGCGATGCGGTCGAACTGCGGTTTCCATTCAGGGAAAAGTTCGCTTGCAAGGTTGTACATCGTGGCGAACGCAGAGTCGCTTACTCGGCCGGTTTTCTTTTCCAGGCGATGGGCAGGCTGACCAGCTGCGTGACCTTCAACATAAATTTCGAGGTCATAAATGAAGGTGCTGAGCAGCGAGACTTTGATTTGTTCGCTGTGCGCGCTATACCGGCCATCATTGATGATCTCTTCAAGTTGCTGGTAAGTATCACGAGCAAGGCGGGTGTACTTCATACAGTTAATGAGGATGCGTATTTCTGGGAGTTTCAGACCTAGGGCTGAAAAAGGCAGCAAGTTTTCCATCATATTGATGGTCCCGCGAATGAATTCCCTTACATCAGGAAGTACGGGTTTTACGACACCCACGGCCGTTCGCGTTGCTGCCAGAACAATCAGTTCCAACATGATTGAACGGGCCCCCTGAGAATCGACGATGATGACATCGTATGACTGGAAAAGAGGGTGCTGAAGAACGTTACGTAAGCGTAAACGACCATCAGGAGCGTGAAGCATGGCAGTCGGAAGCTGAGCGTGAGGGTCGTTTGAAATAATGATGTCTAGCCCGCTGATGACGCTGTGGGATATGAGACTCGAAGGTTGGTTTAGATCTGCAGTCTGCATGAGCAATTCATACAAACCTTTGGGGGCTTCATAGGAAAGAGAGAAAATGCTACTCGCAGTTGGCTGAGCATAGTCTCCATCGATAAGAAGGACTTTTAAACCTGCATCGGCTAGAAAGCCGGCAAGATTAGCGGCCTGAGTTGATTTACCTTCCCCACCCTTGGTAGAAATCACTGGTATAACATGCATTTAGGCACCTGATAATTATCTCAGGATGCGAATTTACATATATACCACAATCACTTATGAAATCTAACAACTCGACACAGGGATTGAAAATCCCTGTGTCCTTGGTTCGATTCCGAGTCCGGGCACCATATTTAAAGAAACCCGCCTATGGCGGGTTTTTTGCTTTTTAAATCTTGCGTATTTACCCTTTCGTGATTCACTTCTCATCCCTTCATTCATTTGCACAAAACTCCCGTTCAATTCTGCTTAAAAGTTAGGCCAACGTCCGTTAACGGTCATATCCCTGCGTTTTAGACTGATTCCTTAGCCTGATCAGTTTCCTCAAGGCCCTATAAAACAGGAATGTCTCATGAAAATAACCAAAATTGAGGTATTGCGCGTTGCGATTCCATTCAGCAGCGACAGGGATAAAACACCAGAGATACAGGCGGATGCCTATAACGCGGCATCTCCCGAACTCACCAGAATGGAAACACTACTGATCAAAATCACGACCGACAGCGGCTTACACGGCTGGGGGGAAGGTTTCGGTCATCTTTGTAATCCGCTCACCGAAACCGCGATGAACGGTTTAGTCGGGCGATTTTTTCTCGGCCAAACCTGCCCGGAAAGTCCTGAGGAAATTGCTGCACTGATGCAGCAGGCCGAGGTGAACTTTCATGCTTTCGGGCGCACCGGTCCCGTGATGTTTGCCCTTTCAGCTGTGGATATTGCGCTATGGGATTTGCTGGCGAAAGCATGGAAGCAGCCGCTTTGGCAATTGCTGGGGGCGAAACGTCAAAAAATCGGGGTTTACGCCAGCCTGGTCAGTTATGGCAATCATCCTGAACGTGTGGCGGCAAAAGTGCTGAGTACCTGGCAGGCGGGATTCCGCGCCATAAAATTGCATGAAACGGCTTATCCGGCCATTGCCGCCGCCAGAGAAATACTGCCTGCCGATGCTGAACTGATGGTTGATGTGAACTGTCCGTGGAACGTGGCAGAAGCCTCGCAACAGGCGCAGGCTTTACGTTCTCTGAATCTGGGATGGCTGGAAGAACCGGTCTGGCCACCGGATGATTTAGCCGGTCTGGCGGAAGTGCGAAAACAAGGAACCCGTATTGCCGCAGGCGAGAATGCAGCAGGTGTTCAGGGCTTTGTGGAGCATTTCGAACACGGCGCGATTGACGTCGCACAACCCAGCGTCAGTAAAGTCGGCGGGATCACCGCCATGCTGAAAGTGTTTGCGCTGGCGAAGCAATACCACATCCGCGTTGTTCCGCACTGTTTTTATTACGGTGCCGGCCTGATGGCCACCGCCCAACTGGTCGCTACGCTCGACGACAGCGTGAGTCTGGAAGTGCCTTACATTCAGTGGCAGGAAACGCTTTATTCACAACTGAATTTTGAACCGCATATGCTGTTGCCGGATACGCCGGGGCTAGGTTTTGAGCCATCACTTTCCATCATCCAGAAGTACCTCATCAGCTCGAAAACCCTTTCTCTGACCGCGGAGGCCGCACATGCGTAAATCCAATTATCGGGTGGTCATCGCCCTGCTGCTGTTCTTTGCCGGCATGCTCAATTATCTCGACCGCGCGGCGTTATCGGTGATGGCGCCACTGATCAAAGGCGACCTGCATATCAATGATGCCCAGATGGGGATTTTGTTCAGCGCCTTCTTTATTGGCTACTGCCTGTTTTGCTTTATTGGCGGGTGGAGTGCAGACAAGTTTGGCCCGCGAAAAGTCTTCGCCTTCGCTGCTGCGTTCTGGTCCGTATTTTGCGGCGCAACAGCACTGGTCACCGGTTTCGCGCATTTACTGGTCGTGCGCGTCATGTTTGGTATCGGCGAAGGCCCGATGGGCACCACCACCAACAAATCAATTTCCAACTGGTTTCCGCGCAAGGAAGTCGGCCGCGCGGTCGGCTTCACCAATGCGGGGCAGCCACTGGGGGCCGCCATCGCCGCGCCGATTGTCGGGCTGGTCGGGTTGCATTTCGGCTGGCGCATCGCCTTCGTGGTGATTGCTGCACTGGGCTTTGTCTGGCTGGCGGCATGGATGACCTTTTTCCGCGATAAGCCAGAACAGCATCCGCGGGTCTCAGAGGAAGAAAAACGTCTGATTGCCAGCGACCGCCCGGCGACACCGGTGACAAACGGCGCCAGAGGAAATGATGCGCACAGCTTGTGGTATTACGTTTTTTCCAAACCGGTGCTGGGGGTGGCTGCAGCCTTTTTCTGCTTCAACTACATTCAGTATTTCTTCCTGTCATGGCTGCCAAGCTATCTCACTGACTTCCAGCATCTCGACATTAAGAGCATGAGCATTATCGGTATTCTGCCCTGGCTGGGCGCCACCGCCGGCTTTATTGGCGGCGGGATTGTCGCCGATATTCTCTACCGTCGTAGCGGTAATTTCCTCTTCTCACGCAAAGCGGTGATTTTCGCCGGTCTGATTATTGCTGCCGGTTGTGTGCTGATGACGGCTTATACCCGCAACACCGCAGGCGCCGTGGCGCTGATTACCGTCGCCAGTATTTTTGCTTATATGACGCCACAGGCGTGCTGGTCATTGTTGCAGGATATCGTTCCGGCGCACCGTATCGGGACCGCAGGCGGTTTCGTGCATTTACTGGCGAATCTGGCCGGGATTTTATCCCCGAGCATTACCGGATTTTTAATCCAGTACGGCGGGGGATATCAGTCAGCCTTCATCCTCTCAAGTGGCCTGGCGATCGTCGGTGTGATTGCAATGGCTATTCTGGTACGCCAGAACAAAGTGAATGAATTGTTTGGCAAAAAAGCGCCAGCGGAAGAAATCGCCGCCGGTCATTAATCCTCCGGTGTATCCTGTAAGGCCCCTGTTCAACCTGCAATTGAATTGATACATTGCAGGTTGAACATTGAGCAGATTTATAGGATGTAAAATGCCCTCGTCAGAACTTTCGCTGTTCCCCCCTGCATTGAAAACCGGCGATACCATTGGTTTTTTCTCTGCGTCATCACCGGTGACTGCCACCGCCCCTAACCGTTATCTGCGCGGGAAGAAATTCCTTGAAGATAAAGGATTTGTGCTGAAAGCCGGCACAATGACCGGACAATATGATCACTATCGCTCCGGCTCCATTCAGGCACGTGCCGAAGAACTGAATCAGTTGATCCGTGATCCGCAGGTGCGTTGTGTAATGTCGTCGATAGGCGGTAACAACACTAACTCCCTGCTGCCTTATCTGGATTACGATGCGCTGCGTACTGATCCGAAAATCATCATCGGGTATTCCGACACGACCGCATTGCTGGCCGGGATTTATGCGCAAACAGGATTGATCACCTTTTACGGTCCGGCGCTGGTGGCTTCTTTCGGCGAATTTCCGCCGCTGGTTGATGAAACCTACGCGTCTTTTGCTGACATCCTGATGACCCGCCGCTCTGAGCCTTATCGCTATGCTTTACCGCAGCACTGGACGGACGAAAAACTCAACTGGAATGATGTCACGCCGGTCAGGGCGAAAACGTTGTACGCCAATACCTGCCGCTTTCGCGGCAAGGGACGCATCGAGGGGCGCGTCATCGGCGGAAATCTGAATACGTTGTCTGGCATCTGGGGCAGCCCTTATATGCCGGAAATCCGTCAGGGCGATATTTTGTTTATCGAAGACAGCTTGCACAATATCGCGACCATCGAGCGCTCTTTCTCAATGCTGAAACTGAACGGAATTTTCGACCGTGTGAGCGCTATTCTGCTCGGCAAACACGAATTGTTCGATAATGCGGGGACAGGAAGGCAACCGGCGGATGTGCTGCTGGAAGTGCTGAACGGACAAGACATTCCGCTGGTTGATGGCTTCGACTGCTGCCATACCCATCCGATGTTAACGCTTCCTCTGGGTGCCCGTATTGCTGTCGACTTCTCTCAGCAGCACATCGACATTGTCGGCCCGTATCTGCAGCAATAAATCAAAAATCACGTACTACTAAAAATCCGTACGTGATTTATATGCTTTTCCCCCCACGCTTTCCGCCATTACATTTCGAACGACTGCTCTGTAAACATTTACGACAGAAATCTGTTTTTGAAATAGAACGGTTTATACTGACTGACCTGATGCGTGAGATATAAATCAAGAATGCGCGCCGGGTGCGCATTGTTCTCATTGCATGAAGCATGTGTGGAGGCAGGATATTCTTAACAGGGAGGCGTGAAATGCACATGAATTATCTGATTGAAAATCTAATAGTCTTCAACCCTGAAGATAACACACTTTCATTAGCGGGTGATTCAGAAAACAAGATCGCCATTTCTAATCCTGCGCGCAGGATATTATTATTGTTAATAGAACAACAGGGTATCGTTGTTGAGCGTGAAATATTTTTTAAAAAAGTTTGGGATGACTACGGACTGATAGCAAGTAATAATAATCTTAATCACTGCGTCAGCAAATTACGCAAAGTAGTGGTCACTTTGGGTTACCCTGATGAATTTATCGTTACCGTGCCCAAGGTCGGTTTTACTATCCGTAAAGAAATCATTATTGAACCTTACCTCATGCATGAACCTCCTGAGGAGAAAATTCAGGTTCACAACGTGCAGGTCAACAAAACACCGGAAAACCGGCTGACTGAAACAGAGCAAAAGGAAGAGAACATCGCGCCGACGGCAGCATCACTTCAGCTAAAAACGCAACCTGAAAAGAGGATAAAAAATCGCCCCTCTGGCTTTATGATAAGCCTGCTTGTGGCGGCAGTCTTGACTGTGTGGGCATTTTTCATTATGTACAACGATTTACAGGATCCGAAAACAGAGCTGAAAATTGCCAGGCTGGGTGCCTGTGATTTGTATTCAACCGCGCCCGTCATTTCGTCCCGTAAGCGCGAATTTATTCAACTGGCCGAGACATTTCTGCAAAAAAATAATATTACCTGCAAACCAGGAGATATTTTCATATTCCAAAGTGAGCGTTTTACCTCGCCCATCAATACTGGCTCAGTACGTGATTTTATGGCGCAGTGCATTACCGATGATAATTATAAAGCTAACATTTGCATAAGCTATTATACAAATGACAGGACCACGCATGTTCAGTGATAGAAAACGTATTTTTCAGGGAAAGAAGAGCATCCTCCTCCCGTTCATCCCGGCTGTATTTATATTACTCTTTACCCTGTATGGTTTTTTCGTCCAAAAGAACCGGGAAGCATTCCCTGTTAATATACCTTGCCGTGGAAATATGATCATAGAAGCACAATATGATAATCAAACCGCAAAACTGGTGGCCGCACTCTACTTCAGTTTTCTTGACAACCACAAAATTTTAGTTTCACTCAGTGGAACGGGTTATTTGTATGACAAAAATGGGATTGTTATTCAACGGAAAACATTGCTGAGAAACATTTATTATGACTATATTCACGTTAGCACAAACTCCAGTACGTATTCGCTCACCAGCAGTCAGATTAATATCGACAGTGTAGACAATATGGACTGGCAGATTTCGTCTCTCCTGCTGATAAACAGTTTTTTTCTGACCGGCCATACTGACACGCTGGTACTGAAGAAATACGATAACAGCACCCTGTTGATTGAAAGCAACCAGTCTCCGATTGCATTGTGTGTATTCAAAAAAAGTCTTTGAATACAAATACATTTAGCAACTCACTTATTTATAGTAGAGGTACAGATGAAACCCGCAAGCCTGGGCGTAACGCGACAAGGTACAAAAACTGGCCTGAGCCGGCCGCTTCTCAAGACGGGTAATCGCTGGTGGCGTGATGCCCAGCCGTCTGGCCAGTTCTGTCTTACTCAGTCCAGCATCTTCACGCAGGGTTTGCAGCAGGGCATGAATGTGAGTCTCTGCGATGAGCTCCGGTGCCTGGACCTTATAAACCGGTTCCTCGAGCGCCTGCGCCCGCAATTTTGCCGTTCTTAGCATAGCCTTCCTCCTTTCCTTAAGCCGTCGTCAGTAGTAGTTGATCTTGACGATCACGGATGCGTCAAACTGCCCGAGAGAAAGCGTTTTCCCCGGAATCGCACTCAGTTTTGCCGTAAAGTTTTTGGTGACTTCATTCACATTGTTCAGCTCAGCAAAGTCATCATAGCGGTTGAAAGTGATGGCTTTATCCTGGTCGTTATAGAGCATCAGCTTCGCGCCGTTGGACAGGTCAATCGCGGTGTTGTCCAGCAGTGGGCTGGCGGTGGAAAACTCCGCCTGCAGCGAGAAGTTGTCAAGGCACCCTTGTTTTACCGCTTTAATGGCAAACGGCAGTGAAACGCCGGACGATCGGGACAACGTGGTACTTTGAATCGCACCAAAATCGACAATCTGAGACTCAGGATAGACTTTCAGGTCAGAGCCACAGGCCAGAAAGCGGATCCCCTGTAATCCTGAAAGGTTGTATTTAAGATTTTTTGCGCCCGGCGTTTTGTTAATCCCGCGGCTGCCGTCAAGCTGGAAAACCGTAAACTGGTCGGCCCCCTGATAATGTCCGCTGGAAGGCGCATTTCCGCTGACTTTGATATACAGACGGAACGTGACATTCACCGTCACATTCTGACCTTTTTTGATCGGCGTACTGTTGGTACTCAGACGCTGTTCGTTCTGCTCCAGATCCTGCCCGTTGTAACTGACGCCCAGCAGCAACCCTTCACCAATCGACTGTGATTTGGGATTAAAGTAGAAATGCACCACATCAATGATCGAACCCAGCACATTGTCGCAATAGGCCGTGACATTGATGTCATTGGATTCCCAGACTTTCGTGCCTGCTGGCACGTTCGCCGGGATCGCCAGTTGCCCGACGGGAATAGCCGGTTTGTCCACAATACCGGTACCTTTTTCGACACAATCGAGCGCCAGTGCACTGCGGGAAAAAAACAACAGCAGCAGGAGAAATACCATCCGACCCGCCTGAAATCTGTCAATACCAGCCATCACCACTCCTTAGCGTTTTGCGTCTTTGCTGATGCGCTGACATTGTTGTGTCTGGCAGTTGTACTCGTTCACCTGCAAACCGCCGTAATCATCCATGTAACCCAGACTGTATTGCTGGCTAACGTACTGCTTGCCGGTGAGATTTTCGCTGGCGAACGGTGCGAGCATCACGCTGTCAAAACCAGGGATATTGCCTTTGTTGTCTTTGCCCAGATAGCCGACAGTGATATAAAACGGTGTCGGATTGGTCAGTTTTAGCCCATCACTGAGACGGGCAACCTGAAGCTGTTCCTGCCAGTGACCTTTCACCAGCTTCCTGAGCTCCACCGGACGGAAAAACAGCTTCACGCGGCTTTGGATCGCCACCTGCATCACGTTCGCCATGTCACTTTTTGGCGGCACTTCACGCACGTTAAAGTAAAACAGCGATTCGCGATCTTTCGGCAGACCGGCGGTTTCGGGTAACTGCAAAATGCGGATCTGGCTTTTCTGGCCAGCATCAATGCGCTGCATCGGCGGCAACGCCACCAGCGGAGAGGTGATTTTTTCGCCCTGCTCGTTCTCCAGCCAGACCTGCGCAAGATACGGTAGATCTTTGCTCTGGTTTTCCAGCATCACGCTGACGGATTTATCACTGGCGTTATAGATGATGCGTGTCCGGTCCAGATTGACGGCGGCGAAAGTCGGATAAGTCATGCCAATCATCAGCAGTAATGCTGCCCCAAAACGCAAAAAATACCTGTTCATCGGATTATTCCTTTCCTGATCTGCTTTGTTGAAAGCGTTTAAATTATTAAGTGCAGGGCAGCAATACCTGCCCTGAATATGTCACGGGCTGAGGTGGCACCTGGATCTGACATTGCTGCCCGTCTCCCCAGCGAACAGTCAGGGATTTCTCGCCGGATACTCCGGCCAGGTACGCCAGACCACTGTCGCCAATCAGGCCCGCTTCAAACCCGGAACTGTTGTCGGTAACGGCGGCGCCCAGCGGCGGGTGGCTGCCATCAGCGAGGCGTATTACCGCCATCAGACGTTCACCTTTAATGGCGCGGATTTTGCGAAAGCCTATTGCGCCTTCCGTCAGGGTTTTGCTGACCACCGAGCTGTAAACTTCCACGTCATCCGGCAAATTATTCACATCAACGCGGATATCGGAGGTCTGGTAGCTGGACACACCATTCACAACAGCAATGCCGTAATCGTTGGTCACTGACGCACCGTCGCTGATCGGAATGCCTTTCACGCCGGTTGATACCATCATGCGTGGCTCGCTGCCGGCGCTGCTCTGATGCAATGCTGCGCCTGCCGCTGTCGCAGTAAACGATCCGTACCAGTTGGCATTCACTGAGCGGTAATCGTTATTTTTCACGCTGCCGTTCGCACCGAACTGACCGTACGGCGACATATGCTGATAGTTGGCGCGGAACACACCGTTACCTTTTTGCAGATCCGGGCTGCTCCCGCCCGCGCCCACGCGCCAGCTATTGTTCGGATCCTGGCTGTTGTAATACGACGCCGTTTGCGAGTAACCACTTTGCGAATCCTGCTGCGCGTCGTAGCTGATCTGTTGCCCGGAAGACAACGGCAAACTGAGCGACAGAAACATCTGATTTTCATCGGTATCGCGGTAGTTCAGCTTGCTGGCGGAAAACGTCGCAGAAATGCCGGTAAAGCGGCCGATATCGAAAACCTTGCTGACCGACACGCTGTAATTGTTACTCGCACTCTCATTCCAGTAGACCTTGTGGGTAGCAGAGAGATAGAGCGTGATCGCCGGCCACGGCAGGTACTGATTTGCCGTCACGGTGTAGGTTTGTTTGTCATCGCGGGAATAACCGTCGCCGTTCACCTTGTCGAGGTACTGGCTGAACGACATAAACGTTTTTTCCGAGAAGCGGTATCCGGCAAACGTAATCTGACTGCCGGTCGAGTCAAACCGCTTGGAGTAGTTGGCGCGGTAACTCAGCCCGGTTTGTTTCCCTGCCACCGGTACGGTCGCCGAGGAACGCGTGACATCAAAAGATACGGCACCGAGTTTTTGCAGGTTTTGCCCGACGCCGATGGCCTGCGCCTGATAGTTACCGGTGGTGCTGATCAGACCGCCGTAAAGCGAGAAATCATTCAGCGCACCCCAGGACATTTCGCCGCTGTAAAAACCCGGCTGCAAGACGTGATTGCTGCTGCCGGTGGTCGGTTTGCCCATTGCGGTTTTGAAACGCACCTGGCCTTTGCGGGTCAGGAACGGAATGGTCGCGGTGGTCACCTGATAAGTCGTCACGCTGCCGTTTTCTTCTTCGATTTTGACATCCAGTGCGCCCTGTACCGCTTCGGTCAGATCCTGAACCACAAATGGGCCCGGTGACACGTTGGTCTGATAAATCACCCGCCCGTTCTGACTGATACTCACTTTGGCATTGGTTTTGGCGATGCCGGTGACTTGCGGCGCATAACCTCGCAGCGACGGAGGCAACATGCGCTGATCGCTGTTGAGTGAAACACCGAGAAAACGGAATGAATCGAAAATATCTGAGCTTAAATAGGTCTGCCCTCCGGTCAGGCGTGCGCCCACAGAAGGCAGCGCACGATACAGATAGGTTTGCGTCCAGGTGAATTTATCACTGGCGGGCGCGCCGGACGTGCGCGACGAAGAATACTGATAATCGGCACGGGCGCGCCACGGCCCGAGGTTAAAACCGGTAGTGCCGTAACTGCTGAAACTGGTGGTGCTGTCGCCGGACTGCGGCATGTATCGGCTGCCGAGCAGGTTGTAATCGAGCAATGCGCCGTTGACGCCATCATCCCACTGTGAGGGCGGCACCCAGTTTTGATCGTGAAAGGTCAGCCAGGCCTGGGGAATGCTGATATTCAGCGTTTGTTTTTCCTGATCGTAACGTGCGGTGACTTCCTGCTGCTGATCGAGAGATGTGCATTCACCGCGATGCCACAAAGTCAGCTTTTCGCGCGCGTCTTTAGTGAGTTCGAATTTATCCACCAGCACCGGCGGTAAACACAGGCGGCTATTTTTCTTATCCGCAGTGGGAATATAGTGAATCACGCTTTGTTCGCCGAACGTGCGGCCATTGAGCACCACATCCAGCAGGTATTCACCGGGCGCGATATAATCGGCTACCTGAAATCGTGACAGATCGACATTATTGCGATCGGCAGAATCAATGAAGTTAACGTTAAATTCTACTGCGAAGCTTCTGACTGAAATAAAGCATCCTGACAGAAGAAAAATAAACCACAGGACATTCTTGATTTCAGCCGATGTTCTATTCATCGCAAACGACATAATAAAATCACTTCTTACTAAAATAGTAATCCACACCAATCCCTGGCGCTGGCACAGCCAAAAAATAAAGGGGAGAAAACTCCCCTAAATAGCAGCGATATTTATTTGTAGTTCAGGGCATAAGTTGCCTGAGAAACGATCGTACCGGTTGAAACAGGCTGAGAATTGGCTTCCACGCGTGCGGCGAATACCAGCTCATTATTCCCTGTGACCAGGTTAATATCTTTAGAGGTGTCTCCCACTTTCAGCAGGTCACCGTTGGCGTCAATCAGGCGGATGCCTGCGCCTTTCGCGCTGCCGGTGTTGGCCAGTAGTTCAGCGGCGCTGCTGTCAGGCGTACCCGCAAAAGAAACGGCGACTTTGGACATAGCCGGATATTGAACAGTGCCCGCCGTCTGTGCGGTCAGGTCACAATCTTGCAAATGAATGGTGTAATTCACGTTTTGAGAGTATTTATTGCCGCTTTCGAGCACCTTATTCGCGACCTGCCCCATGTTTACATTAATGTCTTCATCACCTGCGGCAATTGAGCAAGGTGCGTTAATAACCGTCCCGGTGAAATGAATACGGCCTGAACCTTGATCAGCTCCTGTCGGAGGCGTTGTATCATCTGCAAAAGCTGATGCAGAAATACAGGCAGATAAAGCAATAACCAGTGTCTTTCTTTTGGCGTTAAACATAATAAGTCCTTGAGATTTAACGGTAGCTATTAAGCATTAAGCAGCTATTAAGCGATATTTTTCGCTGTACCGAAGAGAGCACCCCTCTCTTGCCAGATCAATATACTGATATTTTAAATTTAACGTTATAATAATTTGCCAATTGCAAATATTAAGAGTTTTACTCTCAGATTAATCTTTAAACATGCGATTTATGAAAGGAAATTAACTCAGAGGTTAAAATATCTGATATTAAATGTTCCGTAATAGATAAGAAAATTTCCACACCAAACCCTGAGTTAAGCTTTCTTTAACCAGATAATCACATTAAGAATCATATTTTTTAACTTTATCTCTTTCCCACTCTCTCCTGAACTTCCCAGACTTATGTGGACTGCTCCGCATGACGAATGAATATATCCTGCTGTTTTTTCTCCGCTTGCGTGATCTGTCCCCCAGAAAACAAACAAAGGCATACCGCAAACTACACCCAACCTTTTATTGACATATCATTAACAAATTAAAGGAGAAAAACCATGAGCCATGTTTATAAGCACCCTATTCCTGCCTCCATAGCAGAGCGTACCCTGATCACACCTGAGAAATATCAGCAGTATTATCAACAGTCTGTCGAAGATCCTGACGCATTTTGGGGTGAACAGGCCAAAGTGCTCGACTGGATTAAGCCTTTCACAAAAGTGAAAAACACTTCATTTGCGCCGGGGAATGTCGATATTCGCTGGTTTGAGGATGGCACTCTGAATCTTGCAGCTAACTGTCTGGATCGTCATTTAAGCGACAAAGGCGATCAGACCGCGCTGATTTGGGAAGGTGATGACCCGAAAGCCGAGAATAAACATGTCACCTACAAACAGCTTCATCATGATGTTTGTCAGTTTGCTAACGTCTTAAAGGGCCTGGGCGTTAAGAAAGGGGATGTTGTCGCTATTTACATGCCTATGGTACCGGAAGCGGCTGTCGCGATGCTGGCCTGTGCCCGTATCGGTGCTGTGCATTCCGTTATCTTCGCCGGTTTCTCCCCGGAAGCTGTTGCCGGTCGCATTATCGATTCCAATGCCAGACTGGTGATTACCGCCGACGAAGGTCTGCGCGCCGGACGTACCATTCCGCTGAAACAAAATGTGGATGATGCGCTGAAAAACCCGTCGGTCACCAGCATCACACATTCCATCATTTTCAAACGCACCGGCAAACAGGGGGAATGGAAAGAGGGTCGTGACATCTGGTGGCATGATGCAATTGAAGGCATTTCTGCAGATTGTCCGCCCGAAGAAATGAAAGCAGAAGATCCGCTTTTCATCCTTTATACCTCCGGCTCCACGGGTAAACCGAAAGGCGTATTGCATACCACGGGCGGTTATCTGGTCTATGCGGCCCTGACCTTCAAATACACCTTTGACTATCATGATGGCGATATCTACTGGTGTACGGCCGATGTCGGCTGGGTAACGGGCCACAGCTATTTGCTCTACGGCCCGCTGGCGTGCGGAGCCATCAGCCTGATGTTTGAAGGTGTACCAAATTATCCGACACCGGCCCGTATGGCGCAGGTTATTGATAAACACAAGGTAAATATCCTCTATACCGCACCTACGGCGATCCGCGCACTGATGGCTGAAGGGGATAAAGCCATTGAGGGCACCAGCCGTGCTTCACTGCGGATCATGGGGTCAGTTGGCGAACCGATTAACCCGGAAGCCTGGGAGTGGTACTACAGGACTATTGGTAACAGCCAGTGCCCGATTGTCGATACCTGGTGGCAAACCGAAACCGGCGGTTTCATGATAACCCCGCTGCCGGGTGCCACTGAGCTGAAAGCGGGTTCGGCAACGCGGCCGTTCTTCGGTGTTCAGCCTGCTCTGGTAGACAACGAAGGCGTTCCTCAGGAAGGAGCATGCGAAGGCAATCTGGTCATCACCGATTCTTGGCCGGGTCAGGCGCGTACACTGTTTGGTGACCATGAACGTTTCGAGCAGACCTATTTCTCCACGTTTAAAAATATGTACTTTAGCGGTGACGGTGCGCGTCGTGACGAAGACGGTTATTACTGGATAACAGGCCGTGTTGATGACGTGCTCAATATTTCCGGCCATCGCCTTGGGACGGCTGAAATTGAATCAGCATTAGTTTCTCACCCTAAAATTGCAGAAGCTGCCGTTGTGGGTATTCCGCATAACATTAAAGGTCAGGCTATTTACGCCTACATCACACTGAATCACGGCGAAGAACCGTCACCGGAACTCTATACCGAAGTACGCAACTGGGTGCGTAAAGAGATAGGGTCCATTGCCACGCCTGACATTCTTCACTGGACTGATTCGTTGCCAAAAACCCGTTCCGGCAAAATTATGCGTCGTATTCTGCGCAAAATTGCAGCCGGAGACACAAGCAATCTGGGAGATACCTCTACGCTGGCGGATCCGGGCGTAGTCGATAAATTGCTGGAAGAAAAACAATCAATGAAAGTGCCGTCGTAATTTTTCACCGCCCTGGCGCGGTGAACTCTATCAATGCCTCACAGGAGTCACTGAGATGAATGATCTCATTTATCAGAGAGTTGTAAGTAATCCGCGCTTCAGGGAACTGGTGCAAAAACGCAGTCGTTTTGCCTGGCTGCTGTCAGGCATCACGCTGGTTCTGTATGTCGCTTTCATTTTACTGATTGCGTTCGATCCACAGTGGCTGGGAACACCTCTCTATGACGGTGCCACCATCACCCGCGGCATTCCCGTGGGCGTGGGGCTGATCGTTATTTCCTTCGTGCTGACAGGAATTTACGTCATTCGCGCGAACGGCGAGTTTGACCGCCTGACGGCAGATATTATCCGCGAGGTGCAGCCATGATCGCACGTCGCGGCTCTCTTCTTTTACTGATGCTATCCCTCGCCTTCCCGTTCAGTTTGCTTGCTGCGGAGGGCATCGCCGGGGAAGTTAAACGTCAGCCTCTTAATATTGAAGCTATCGTAATGTTCGTGCTGTTTGTTGGCGCGACTTTATATATCACCTATTGGGCAGCAAAGCGTACACGGTCCCGCCAGGACTACTATACAGCTGGCGGCCGCATTACAGGCCTGCAAAACGGTATGGCAATTGCTGGCGATTTCATGTCTGCCGCTTCTTTCCTGGGTATCTCCGCACTGGTTTATACATCCGGTTATGATGGCCTGATCTATTCCATCGGTTTCCTGATCGGCTGGCCAATCATTTTGTTCCTGATTGCCGAACGCCTGCGTAATTTGGGGAAATATACCTTCGCAGATGTCGCGTCATACCGGTTGAAACAAAAACCAATCCGGCTGCTTTCAGCCTGCGGTTCGCTGGTGGTTGTTGCGCTTTATCTGATCGCACAAATGGTCGGTGCCGGTAAGTTAATCCAGCTATTGTTTGGGCTTAACTATCATGTCGCAGTGATCCTGGTTGGGATCCTGATGGTACTCTACGTGTTGTTTGGCGGAATGCTGGCGACGACCTGGGTACAAATCATCAAAGCTATCCTGTTGCTGGCCGGTGCGACATTCATGGCGATTATGGTCATGAGATCTGTCGGCTTCAACTTTAATACCCTCTTTACTCAGGCGGTCGCCGTCCACTCTAAAGGGATTGCAATCATGAGCCCGGGAGGACTGGTTTCAGATCCGATATCCGCTCTGTCTCTGGGGCTCGCACTGATGTTCGGTACCGCCGGTTTACCCCATATTCTGATGCGGTTCTTCACCGTCAATGATGCCAAAGAAGCCAGGAAAAGCGTGTTCTATGCTACTGGCTTTATCGGTTACTTCTACATTTTGACCTTCATTATCGGTTTCGGTGCTATTGTTCTGGTCAGCTCAAACCCGGCGTTTAAAGATGCCAGCGGTATATTACTCGGCGGTAATAATATGGCAGCCGTGCATTTAGCGGATGCGGTCGGTGGAAGCTTCTTCCTCGGATTTATCTCTGCCGTGGCTTTCGCAACAATCTTAGCGGTGGTCGCGGGCTTAACGTTGGCAGGAGCTTCGGCGGTCTCTCATGATCTGTATGCGAGCGTCATCAAGGACGGCAAAGCAACAGAACGTGATGAGTTAAGGGTTTCGAAGATCACCGTAGTTCTGCTTGGTATCGTCGCCATCGCGTTGGGTATTCTGTTTGAAAAACAGAATATTGCATTCATGGTTGGATTAGCGTTCTCCATTGCTGCGAGCTGCAATTTCCCCATTATTCTGCTCTCAATGTACTGGTCTAAACTGACAACGCGCGGGGCAATGATTGGCGGATGGCTCGGATTACTTACAGCAGTCATATTGATGATTCTCGGGCCAACTATCTGGGTCCAGATCTTAGGACATGCTAAGCCCATTTATCCTTACGAATACCCCGCGCTGTTCTCGATGATTGTTGCTTTTGCCGGTACCTGGTTCTTCTCGATTACAGATAACTCACTGGAAGGACAGAAAGAAAGGGAGCGTTTCTACCCTCAGTTTGTGCGGTCACAAACAGGGATCGGGATCTCGCAAAGCTCTAATCACTGATGAGTAGAGCGCAGAAATAGAAAAGGCCATCCTGAGGATGGCCTTTTGTTTGAATATTGCGTGCTTAATCGCTGATCCGTAGAACAAAAAGACAAAAGCCCTGCACATTGTGCAGGGCTTTTGTCTTTTTTTGATGCCTGGCAGTTCCCTACTCTCGCATGGGGAGACCCCACACTACCATCGGCGCTACGGCGTTTCACTTCTGAGTTCGGCATGGGGTCAGGTGGGACCACCGCGCTAGTGCCGCCAGGCAAATTCTGTAATTTACCGAACTCTACGCTTATTACTGGTGCTGATACCCAGAGTCGAACTGGGGACCTCACCCTTACCAAGGGTGCGCTCTACCAACTGAGCCATATCAGCACGCTAATTCTTATAACAATCCGCGTAAAAGCGAACTTTACTAATTTGATGCCTGGCAGTTCCCTACTCTCGCATGGGGAGACCCCACACTACCATCGGCGCTACGGCGTTTCACTTCTGAGTTCGGCATGGGGTCAGGTGGGACCACCGCGCTACTGCCGCCAGGCAAA
>NZ_JAHXYO010000008.1:0-207336 GCF_019969905.1 Rahnella sp. GSA61A
TGGTGATACCACGAGCTTTTTCTTCTGGTGCGTTATCGATCTGGTCGAATGCGCGTGCAGAACCGCCGTAGGTTTTAGCCAGAACGGTAGTGATTGCTGCAGTCAGGGTAGTTTTACCGTGGTCAACGTGGCCGATAGTACCAACGTTAACGTGCGGTTTGTTACGTTCAAATTTTTCTTTAGACACGGCTATATTCCTTACTCTTGTGCTCTCCCTTCAAAGAGAGAGCACGGGATCATTGTGTTTAAACCAGTGGCTTATTTGCCACGAGCTTCAATAACGGCCAGGGCCACGTTATTCGGCGCATCATCGTACTTCAGGAATTCCATGGAGTAAGATGCACGGCCTTTGGTCAGTGAACGCAGCTGAGTTGCATAACCGAACATTTCGGAAAGCGGAACTTCAGCATGAATCACAACGCCAGTAGCGTTAGATTCTTGGCCTTTCAGCATACCACGACGGCGGCTAAGGTCACCGATGACGTCACCAGTGTTCTCTTCCGGAGTCTCTACTTCAACCTTCATGATCGGCTCAAGCAGGACTGGTTTCGCTTTCTTAAAGCCATCTTTAAAGGCAATAGAAGCGGCCAGTTTAAACGCCAGCTCGGAGGAGTCAACGTCATGGTAAGAACCGAAGTGCAGACGCACGCCCAGATCGACTACCGGGTAACCGGCCAGTGGACCAGACTTCAGCTGTTCCTGGATGCCTTTGTCAATCGCGCCGATGAATTCACCAGGAATTACACCACCTTTGATTTCGTTGACAAACTCATACCCTTTCGGATTTGTGCCAGGTTCTAATGGGTACATGTCGATCACAACGTGACCATACTGACCGCGACCACCAGACTGCTTAGCGTGTTTACCTTCAACATCGGTAACTTTAGCGCGGATAGCTTCACGGTATGCAACCTGCGGCTTACCGACGTTAGCTTCAACGTTAAATTCACGACGCATACGGTCAACCAGGATATCCAGGTGAAGTTCACCCATACCTGCGATGATTGTCTGGCCAGACTCTTCATCAGTCCAAACGCGGAATGATGGGTCTTCTTTTGCCAGACGGCCCAGAGCCAGACCCATTTTTTCCTGGTCAGCTTTGGTTTTTGGTTCTACCGCAACGGAGATTACCGGCTCAGGGAATTCCATGCGTTCCAGGATAATCACGTTATCCGGATCACACAGGGTATCACCTGTAGTCACGTCTTTCAGACCGATCGCAGCAGCGATATCGCCCGCACGAACTTCTTTGATTTCTTCACGCTTGTTAGCGTGCATCTGAACGATACGACCCAGACGTTCACGCTGAGATTTCACTGGGTTAAATACAGTGTCACCTGAATTGACGAGACCGGAATAAACACGGAAGAACGTCAAGTTACCCACGAATGGGTCAGTAGCGATTTTGAACGCCAGAGCAGAGAACGGCTCTGAATCGTCAGAATGGCGAACTGCCGGAGTGTCTTTACCGTCGTCCAACAGGCCGTTGATAGCTTCAACGTCAGTTGGTGCTGGCAGATACTCAACAACAGCATCCAGCATTGCCTGTACGCCTTTGTTTTTAAACGCAGAACCACAGGTAACCAGGATTATTTCGTTGTTCAGAACGCGCTTACGCAGAGAAGTTTTGATCTCTTCTTCAGTCAGCTCTTCGCCACCAAAGAATTTCTCCATCAGCTCATCAGAGCCTTCAGCAGCGGCTTCAACCAGTTTCTGACGCCATTCTTCAGCCAGTTCTTGCATGTTGGCAGGGATTTCTTCGTATTCGAAGGTAACGCCCTGATCAGCTTCGTTCCAGTTGATAGCTTTCATCTTCACCAGGTCAACAACACCGGTGAATTTCTCTTCCGCGCCGATTGCCAGTTGCAGTGGCACCGGAGTTGCGCCCAGACGTTTTTCAATCTGGTCAACAACTTTCAGGAAGTTAGCACCCATACGGTCCATTTTGTTAACGAACGCGATACGAGGAACTTTATATTTGTTTGCCTGACGCCATACGGTCTCAGACTGTGGCTGAACACCGCCAACAGCACAGTAAACCATTACCGCGCCATCAAGAACACGCATGGAACGTTCTACTTCGATGGTGAAGTCAACGTGCCCTGGGGTGTCAATGATGTTGATGTGGTGTGGTTCGAACTGCTTAGCCATACCAGACCAGAAACAGGTGGTGGCAGCAGACGTGATGGTAATACCACGTTCCTGTTCCTGTTCCATCCAGTCCATGGTGGCTGCGCCATCATGAACTTCACCGATTTTGTGGTTTACACCGGTGTAGAACAGAACACGTTCGGTAGTGGTTGTCTTACCGGCGTCGATGTGAGCACTGATACCAATGTTACGGTAGCGCTCAATGGGTGTTTTACGAGCCATTTGATTCCTCTATAACTAGGACGTTCAAGTTCAGTTAACCCAAGCGGGTTGGCTTCTTGAAGCGCCCGCTTGGTTAGCATAACTACTGCGAAGTGATTACCAGCGGTAGTGGGCGAACGCCTTGTTGGCTTCAGCCATACGGTGAACGTCTTCACGTTTCTTAACTGCAGTACCTTTGTTCTCTGCAGCATCAGAAAGTTCGTTCGCCAGGCGGAGAGCCATGGATTTATCACCGCGTTTACGAGCAGCTTCAACGATCCAACGCATTGCCAGAGCATTACGACGAACCGGACGGACTTCAACTGGAACCTGATAAGTAGAACCACCTACGCGGCGGGACTTAACTTCGACAGTCGGACGAACGTTGTCCAGTGCGACTTCGAAAGCTTCCAGGTGGCCTTTACCGCTACGTTGAGCCAGGGTCTCAAGAGCAGTGTAGACGATTGCTTCTGCAGTAGATTTTTTACCATCTACCATCAGAATGTTGACGAATTTTGCCAGCAGTTCGGATCCGAACTTAGGATCTGGCAGGATTTTACGTTGACCAATGACGCGACGACGTGGCATGGAAATACTCCGTTGTTAATTCAGGATTGTCCAAAACTCTAAGAGTTTATTTTGACAGTAAAGTGAAAATGTTTGGCCTTACTTAACGGAGAACCATTAAGACTTCGGCTTTTTAACGCCGTATTTAGAACGAGATTGCTTACGATCCTTAACGCCTGAACAGTCCAGTGCGCCACGGACGGTGTGATAACGCACACCTGGCAAGTCTTTTACACGACCGCCACGGATCAGGATCACGGAGTGTTCCTGCAGGTTGTGACCTTCACCGCCGATGTAGGAGGTAACTTCAAAACCGTTAGTCAAACGCACACGGCAGACTTTACGCAGTGCGGAGTTTGGTTTTTTAGGAGTGGTGGTATATACACGAGTACATACGCCACGTTTCTGCGGGCAAGCTTCCAGCGCTGGAACGTTGCTTTTAGCAACCTTCGTAGAGCGTGGTTTGCGTACCAGCTGATTAATTGTTGCCATTAAAAAGCTCCTGGATTTTGGTTCATAAACTACTTTGTAAACGCGTGATAAATCGCCCCATAAAAAGCATTAGCTAATATGGGGACGCAGAATTTTAGGGCTGACCTAAGAGGGTGTCAAGAAATATACAGCACATCGTTGTTTCACCATGCTGTTTGCTGGGTATGTTTCTCAGTCAGCGCGACGAAACCAGTATAGTCGATCAATGTGATTCTGTGTGAAATTTGACCAACCAGACCACGAGCCGCCAAATCTTCGCTTAAAACATAAATGGACTGCACATGCTGACTCATCAGGTTGCATGCCTCACTGCCATCAAGTGCAGCCAGCACGCCATCCTGCATCAGCAGAAGCGCATCGTCCTGGGCGATCATGTGAATAAGCAATGAAAAATCACAATGTTGCGGGGAATTGGCAAGAGTAAAAAGCATGGAGTTTCCTGATTTAAAACGTCATTACCACATCATATTCGGCCAGTCGCTGGCGAATTTCAGTCACGGGCAACGGCTCAACATCCAGAACCCATTCATGGCCAGCCGACAGGCCCCGTGTCTTTAATGACTCTTCACAAACGAAACACTGATCGACATCGTAAAGAGATAACACGCCGAACGTGGCAATATAATTACGCGCCAAAATTTTTTCCGGCTGCTGCGCTGGCATTAACTGGAAAACACCATCAGCTATGAAAAATACACCAATATCTTCGGTCAGCGCTGACGTTGCCAGCAACGCATCCAGCCCTTCCCGTCCTGCAGACGTACCGTGCGGACCCTGGGTGAATACAAACGCGATCTTCTTCATTATTGCTCCCTGCATTCACACATCAGAACTGCACCAGACGATCACAGGTCAACGAAGCTTCAGCCAGACTGCCCAGTCCGGTCAGGGTAAAACCCGGCTGCAAGTTAGTCTGCCCGTGCCCCTGATTATGGGCTTCTGTTTCATCTATCACACCGCGGCGTAATGCGGCAGCTACGCACACATTGAGTGCCACCTGGTAATCTGCCGCCATGCGCTGCCAGGATCGGACTAAATCGAATTCATCGGATGCCGGCGCGGAAAGCAAATTACCATTGAGCACACCTTCACGATAAAAAAACACGCTGTCGAGATGATGACCGCTGGCGATCAGCGCCAGTGCAAACTGATACGCGGCACTGGCTTGCTGAGTGCCGTATGCAGGGCCGGTGACCAGCAGGCAGTAACGCAGTTTCAACGTTCGTTCCCCACCAGATCACCGCTTTTAAACTGGCGGATATACAGGTAGACCGTGTGCTTAGAAATGTTGAGGCGATCCGCAACCTGATTAATCGCGTCTTTGATATCAAAAATACCCTTTTCATAAAGATTCAGAACCACCTGACGGTTCTTCGCATTGTTAGATACGTTGCGGTCAGCGTTGACTTCTTCAATGGTGAATTCCAGCGTCTGAGCCACCAGATCATCTACGGATGACGCGAAGTTCACGGACGATGCCACTTCCTGCGTCTCAGGCGGCATAAAGGTCTGAATGATTTGCGAGAAAGGTACGTCAAGATTCATGTTGATGCACAGCAAGCCAATCACGCGTTGCTCACGGTTGCGAATAGCGATGGTGACTGACTTCATCAGCACACCACTTTTCGCGCGGGTGAAATAAGCTTTGGACACATTACTGTCCGCACCGGTCATGTCATGCAACATGCGCAGCGCTAAATCCGTAATTGGCGAGCCGATTTTACGACCAGTATGCTCACCATTAGCAATACGGACCGCTGAACATTTCAGGTCTTCCAGTGAATGCAGAACAATTTCGCAATGCTCACCGATCAGCATCGCAAGCCCGTCCACCACGGCCTCGTATGAAGACAAAATCTCATGATCGACCTGGCTGAACGGACGTTGGTCCAGCAAATCCAGTTCACCGGTTTCGCCAGTTATAAGCGAATTAGACATCGAAGCTACCACCCTCTCTATCGCGCCTTCCAACGGGAGTCAGGACGCATTATTCATCATTCCACGGTCGTTACTGTATCAAAGACACAGAAAAAACGGCCTTACGATTATATGGATCTGTGACGTTATGCCGGGGAAACAAAAGCGTCAAGTTATCATCATAGAGTAACCTCAATAAAATGAAGGACAGGCGGCAAGAAAAGTGAGAGGCGAAAAAAAACCGCCGCATTTAGCGACGGTTTTCTGCAACGACTCAGCAGCAACTTAGTTTGCTTTTGGTGCTGCTTCAGCAGGTTTTTCAGCTGCTTTCGGGTCAGCCTTAGGTGCCGCTTTCACATCCAGCAGTTCAACATCGAACACCAGAGTGGAGTTAGCCGGGATCCCCGGAACGCCAGTTTTACCGTAGGCCAGTGCCGGTGGGATGACCAGCTTGATTTTGCCGCCTTTCTTGATGTGTTTCAGGCCTTCAGTCCAGCCAGGAATTACACCGTCAAGACGGAAGGACAGCGGCTCACCGCGGGTATAAGAATTATCAAACTCTGTACCGTCGGTCAGGGTACCTTTGTAGTTAACGACAACGGTATCGCTGTCTTTAGGCGCTGCGCCGGCACCTGGTTTTTCAACCTGATACAACAGACCTGACTCAGTTTTCTTCACGCCTTTTTCTTTGGTGAAATCAGCACGGAATTTGTCGCCTTTGTCAGCGTTAGCTTTCGCGTCCTGCTCCATCTTAGCCTGTGCTGATGCTTTCACACGGCCTTCGAAGGTTTGCAGAGTCTGCTCGATTTCCTGATCAGACAGTTTGCTTTTGTTCGCGAACGCGTCCTGAACACCGGCGATCAACTGGTCTTTATCCAGTTTGATGCCCAGCTTTTCTTGCTCTTTCAGGGAGTTGTCCATGTAGCGACCCAGCGATGCACCCAGAGCATACGCAGCCTGCTCATCATCACTTTTGAATTTGGCCGTATCTGTTGCTGCCGGAGCAGTTGCAGCAGGGGCAGCGGCTGGCGCAGTTGCAGCAGCGGCCGGTGCTGTGGCTTCAGCAGCCATAACCTGAGTGGCATTCAGGGCGATAGCCATGGTGGTTGCCAGCAGAGTTACTTTAAACAGTGATTTCATCCATTTCTCCAGGACCAGAAATCTGTGACCTCTGGTAATAATTACGAAAGTTCGGCGGTTACTATAACTGTCCGTCTCACGACAAAACAATCTCTATACACGCCATTAGCGTCTTATTCCGACCTTTTTTACATCAATAAGTTTCGTCACACGATCGGGATATACGGATAAAGCGTCAGGGAGGTCAGGTAATCCTGCGGCTTTACGGGTAGAATCGCCGGTCTACAATACAGGATGAGGTTCAGGTCAGTGCACAACATGATCAACACGAGCCATACAGTGAGGTAATGATGATGAACTCAAATACCATTGAACAACGTCTGGAGATGCTGGAAAACAAACTGGCTTTTCAGGAAATTACCATTGAAGAGCTGAACATGATTGTCACACAGCATCAGTTGGAAATGAGCAGACTGCACGATCACCTGCGCCTGCTGACAGACAAACTGCGTGCCAGCCAGCCATCAATGATTGCCGATCAGTCGGAAGAAACGCCGCCACCGCATTATTGATACGGATTGCGACGCAACAAAAAGGCGCCCTTGCGGCGCCTTTCGTTTATATCACTGTTATATCACTGTGCGGGCGATTAATGACAACCGCAGCCGCCGTTACCGCCGCAACCGCCTTTTTTGCCGTGATCATGACCGTGGTCGTGATCATGGTCGTGGCCGTGATCATGGTCGTGGCCGTGACCACCGCAGCAACCGTCACCGTGTTCATGGTCGTGACCATGATCGTGGCCGTGTTCGCCATGAACGTGGCCATGAGCCAGTTCTTCTTCGGTCGCTTCACGGATTGCCACCACTTCAACGTGGAAGTTCAGGTTCTGGCCAGCCAGCATGTGGTTGCCATCAACCACAACGTGGTCGCCATCAACTTCAGTGATTTCGACAGGAACCGGGCCCTGATCGGTATCAGCCAGGAAACGCATACCGACTTCCAGCTCATCAACACCCATGAACACGTCTTTAGGCACGCGCTGAACCAGGTTGTCGTCGTAGTTGCCGTAAGCATCGTTCGCGCCAACATGTACGTCAAATACGTCACCAATTGCATGACCATCAAGTGCAGTTTCCAGACCGGAGATCAGGGAACCATGGCCGTGCAGGTAATCCAACGGTGCGCTCACCGGAGATTCATCAACCAACACACCGTCTTCTGTACGTACCTGATATGCCACGCTGACGACCAGGTCTTTTGCTACTTTCATGATAACTCCTACCGTTGGAAACTCAATTTTTTGTCTGCGGGCGTTGCATAACGCACGCAACTTCGCTTAAGGCTAATTCAGTGACGGCCACTTTTCGATGAGATCATCCTGAAAAGCGCGATCGGATAAATTTGGCGAAGAGTGTAGCGGAAATCCGCGTCTCTGTACTACCAGCATAAAAAAACACGAGCCATAACGCTACTTCGGATCGAAAATACCAATCACCTGCTCTTCCGGGCGAAGCTTCTTGCTGACCTGCGCGTCAGTCTGACGCTGATGGTGTCCGCACTTTACACACTCCACCACTTCAACCTGATCTTCCTGCCATAAAGCCAGTGTATCCATCGCCTTACATTTCGGACACACCGCACCAGCGATGAACCGTTTACGGGTTGTAGCCATGTTACTTCTCCTGAAATTTCCGATATTGCGTCCGGTCAGTTTTCGATCAACCACCGAAATTATTTTTCTGCTACCGGGCTATTCGTCATCGTCCCAGCCATCAAGCTGGCGACGTTCGTTATGCATTTCACTCTGAAAGATGTCTTCCAGCTCTCGCCGGGCCTCTTTCACGCGGGAAATCTGCGCAACGTCGCCGCGGTTTTGCGGCACCAGTTCACGCAACATCCGCATGTCGAGCCGGCGAAAATGTTGCTGCGCGCGATACGCACTGTGCGGATGCATGCCCAGCGTCACGAGTGCTTTCTTCCCAAGCTCCAGCGCACTAGAAAACGTCTCGCGGGAAAAATTCACTACGCCGGCCTGCAAAAGCTCATGCGCTTCCACACGGCCACGGGCACGCGCCAGAATATTCAGATGGGGAAAATGCTGCTGGCATAAATGCACGATAGCCATCGTATCTTCCGGCTCATTGGAGGTAATAACGATCGACTTTGCCTTTTCCGCGCCGGACGCCCTGAGTAACTCCAGTTCGGTTGCATCGCCGTAATAGACTTTGTAGCCGTAAGTCCGCATCAACCCGACGGCGCTGATATCACGCTCCAGCACCGTAATGCGCATTTTGTTCGCCATCAGCAAACGTCCGATCACCTGCCCGAAGCGCCCGAACCCGACAATAATCACCTGCGGCTCATCATCCTGAACAAAATGCTTTTCGTCGCTTTCTTCGCCGTCGTTGTAGCGTCGCACCAAAATCCGGTCAACCCACTGCATCAGCAGCGGCGTGGTCATCATTGATAACGTCACCACCACCAGCAACAGCGAAAGCTGCGACGAAGAAATCACTTTCTGCGCGCCCGCCGCCGAGAACAGCACGAAAGCAAATTCACCGCCCTGACTGAGCACGGCGGAAAATTGCAGCCGGACCGAGGTGCGCAAACCAAATACACGGGACAGCCCGTACAACAAGGCACCTTTGACGGTCACCAGAACAATCACGCCCGCCAGCACCAGCAAAATGTGGGTGTAAAGCACGCCCAGATTCAGCGCCATGCCGACAGAAATAAAGAACAGCCCGAGCAGTAAACCCTTAAATGGCTCGATAGCGATTTCCAGTTCGTGCTGATATTCACTTTCTGCCAGTAAAATCCCGGCGATAAAGGTACCGAGCGCCATCGAAAAGCCCAGCGTATCCATAAACAGCGCCGAGCCGAGCACCACCAGCAACGCGGCGGCGGTAAACACTTCACGCACGCCGGAGGCCACAATCAGCCGGAAAATCGGCCGCAGCAGATAGCGTCCGCCAATCAACATCCCGCCAAAGGCCAGCACTTTCAGGCCGATCATTTCCCAGTTATTGCTGCCTTCGGAGCCCCCCGCCAGAATCGGGATCAGGGCCAGTGCCGGGATCACCGCGATATCCTGGAACAGCAGCACGGCAAAACCCAACTGGCCGCCTTCGTTACGCGTCATGCCTTTATCGCGCATCAGTTGCAATGCCATCGCCGTGGATGACATCGCCAGCCCGATACCGCCAATCACCGCCGCCTGCCAGGAAAACTTCGTGAGATACAACAAACCGCCAAGCACCAGCGCGGTCAGGATCACCTGCCCGGCACCGACGCCAAAGATTTGCCGCCGCAGCGCCCACAACTTACCGGGATTCAGTTCCAGCCCGATGATAAACATCAGGAAAACCACGCCCAGTTCGGAGAAGTGCAGGATCTCATCCACGTCACGGATAAAACCTAAGCCCCACGGGCCGATGGCAATCCCCGCCAGCAAATAGCCGAGTACCGCGCCGATACCTAAACGTTGCGCCAGAGGCACGGCGACCACCGCAGCGAATAAAAACAGCAGGATTGCCGTAGGAATACTTGAAACGTCCATCAGACGATCCCCCCATGCGGCAACGGGGATTGCAGCCATTCGCCGTACGCTTCGGCATGGCTCTGCAACACATCAGGTTTCTGACGTCGCGCCCAGTAAATAACGATTGGCGTCATCCAGTGCATATGGCACATCGCCGACGTCAGCTCGAACGGACGCATAATATCGGACATCGGATAACGGTTATAACCGCCCGCACGGTAAGCGCCTTCCGGCTCGCCGGTGGTAACGACCGAACGCCAGTATTTGCCGTTAAGCGCATTCCCGCCAGCACCGCTGGCAAACCCCCGGGCCAGCACGCGATCCATCCATTCCTTTAATAAAGCCGGGCAACTATAGGTATAAAGAGGATGCTGGAAGACAATCACTTTGTGTTCACGCAGCAGTTGTTGTTCGCGGTGGATATCAATAAAAAAATCAGGATAGTGGGCGTACAAATCATGCACGGTGACATGCTCAAGTTGCTGTGCCTGCTGTAACAAAACGCGGTTGGCGACTGAATCGGGTGATTCCGGGTGGGCGTACAGCAGCAAAACCTTTGGTGGCTGCGACATCAATACCTCCAAAGCGTCGTCAGGGTGCGGTTTTTCCGTTACCATGCTTCGCAAAGACAAAATGGGACGCGATACGTCTTGTTTAAATCATTATCATGACAATTTAACATACTCTCAACACGGCGCTTTATGATTGTTTTCTCCTCCTTACAAATCCGACGCGGCACTAACGTGCTGCTGGACAACGCGTCTGCGACCATCAATCCCGGCCAGAAAGTCGGGCTGGTGGGCAAAAATGGCTGCGGTAAATCCACCCTGATTTCGCTGCTTAAAGGTGAAATGAGCGCCGATGCAGGCAACCTGACGTTTCCGTCCAACTGGGCGCTGGCCTGGGTAAATCAGGAAACACCCGCTCTGGACCAGCCTGCGATAGAGTATGTTATCGACGGTGACCGCGAATTTCGCCAACTGGAAGCGCAATTGCAGCACGCTAACGAGCGTGATGACGGCCACGCCATCGCCACGCTGCACGGTAAACTCGACGCCATCAACGCCTGGACCATTCCGGCGCGCGCGGCGAGCCTGCTCAGCGGGTTAGGCTTTACTCAGAATCAGTTGCAGCAGCCAGTCAAATCATTCTCCGGCGGCTGGCGCATGCGTCTCAACCTTGCGCAGGCGCTGATTTGCCGTTCTGATTTACTGCTGCTCGATGAACCGACTAACCACCTGGATCTCGACGCCGTCATCTGGCTGGAGAAATGGCTGAAAAGCTACACCGGCACGCTGGTGCTGATTTCCCATGACCGGGACTTTCTCGATCCGATCATCGATAAAATACTGCATATCGAACAGCAGACGCTGAACGAATACACCGGTAACTACTCGTCTTTCGAACGCCAGCGTGCGACCAAACTGTCGCAACAGCAGGCATTGTTTGAAAGTCAGCAGGAGAAAGTGGCGCATCTGCAAAGTTATATTGACCGTTTCCGTGCGCAGGCGACCAAAGCCAAGCAGGCGCAAAGCCGTATTAAAATGCTGGAACGCATGGAGCTGATAGCCCCGGCGCACGTCGACAATCCTTTTCATTTTAGCTTCCGCTCGCCGGAAAGTTTGCCCGATCCGCTGTTGCGGATGGAAAAAGTCAGCGCCGGTTATGGCGACACCACGATTCTGGAGTCGATCAAACTGAATCTGGTGCCGGGTTCACGTATCGGCTTACTGGGCCGTAACGGGGCCGGGAAGTCCACGCTGATCAAACTGCTGGCTGGCACCATGCCGCCGCTTCACGGTGACATTGGTCTGGCGAAAGGCGTCAAACTCGGTTACTTCGCGCAGCATCAGCTGGAGTTCCTGCGCGCAGAAGATTCGCCGCTGCAACATCTGGTGCGCCTGGCGAACAAAGAAACCGAACAGCAGTTGCGCGATTATCTCGGTGGATTTGGTTTCCACGGCGATAAAGTGACGGATCCTACCGGGCGATTCTCCGGCGGTGAAAAAGCGCGTCTGGTGCTGGCACTGATTGTCTGGCAGCGCCCTAACCTGCTGTTGCTCGATGAACCGACCAACCACCTGGATCTCGATATGCGTCAGGCGCTGACCGAAGCGCTGATCGACTTCGAGGGCGCGATGGTTGTCGTGTCGCATGACCGCCACTTACTGCGCTCCACCACTGACGATTTGTATCTGGTACACGGCGGCAAAGTGGAACAGTTCGACGGCGATCTGGAAGATTATCAGCAATGGCTGGTGGACATTCAGCGTCAGGAAAGCCAGCAGGACGCACCGGCCAAAGACGGCGGCGTTAACAGCGCGCAGTCGCGTAAAGACCAGAAACGTCGCGAAGCCGATTTCCGCAATCAGACCCAGCCGCTGCGTAAGCAAATCACCAAACTTGAAGCGCAGATGGAAAAATTAAGTACAGAACTGGCGACCATTGAAGAGCGTCTGGCTGATTCCGCGATTTACGACAACAGCCGTAAAGCCGATCTCACCGAATGTCTGCAACAGCAGACCAAAGTGAAAGGCGCGCTGGAAGAGACCGAAATGACCTGGCTCGATGCACAGGAACAACTGGAAGACATGTCGAAGGCCTTTGATCTCGACTAGAAGATCGTTCGGTAAGAAATGAGAAAGGCGCCACGACGGCGCCTTTCTTTTGTCTGCAAATCAGTGCCAGATCAGCAATACGCAGGCGGCGGTCAGGATCCCCATCGCGATATTAAAGGTATACCACGCACGCCTGCTGCGCAGCAGGCGGCCAATTACGGTACCGAAGCCAAGCCAGATGATCCCGGACACCAGATTGACCAGGAACATCCCGAGGCTGATACCGGCAATAGAGTGGTTATAGGCGGCACCGGCCAGACTGAAGCTCGCGACCGCGCCCAGCCCCATCAGCCACGCTTTCGGGTTGAGGAATTGCAGCAACCAGCCCTGATACAAGCGGATCGGCCTGGGTGGCGGGGCGCCGGTTTCCAGTTTTTCATAGGCAGATGTCGCAATCTTCCACGCCAGCCACAGCAGATACAGGCTACCGGCGATTTTGAGGAACAGATGTAACGCAGGATAAATCGTGATGAGCCCGCCGACCCCAAACGCCACCAGCAGCAAAATACTTTGCATGCCAAGCATAATGCCGACCATCAGCCAGAGTGAGCGGAAGAACCCGAAGTTAGCGCCAGACGTGGTTAACAACATATTGTTCGGGCCAGGGGTGATAGCGGCGACCCATAAAAATCCAAGCATCGAGAAAAATAAACCAGGTTCCATTTAATTTGGGTTCTCCGACCCGAAAGATGTGCGATAGCATTGAAGCTAACAGCGTGATATTGATCGCACAAGAGTCTCTTAAGAGAAATTTATTCATCTTATGTTTGAATCCTTTCGCCCCCTGCGCGGAGCCAGTAATCCTCACATCCAGACGCTGTTACCGCGGCTCGTTCGGCGGCACGCAAAACTCAAACCTCACTGGCAAAGGCTGGATACGCCGGACGGGGATTTTCTGGATTTAGCCTGGACTGAAGACCCGGAACAGGCGCGACATAAACCACGCATGATCCTGTTTCACGGACTGGAAGGCAGTTTCTTCAGCCCTTATGCCCACGGTCTATTGCAGGCCTGGAAAGACAAAGGCTGGCTCGGCGTCGTCATGCATTTTCGCGGATGCAGCGGTGAACCCAATAAACTGCTGCGTATTTACCATTCCGGTGAAACCGAAGACGCCCGTTTTTTCATTCGCTGGCTCAATGAAACTTATGGCGAAGTCCCGACCGGCGCGGTGGGCGTGTCGCTCGGCGGCAATATGCTGGCCTGTTATCTCGGGCAGGAAGGGGAAACGTGTACGCTGAGCGCCGCCGTGGTGGTCTCCGCGCCGCTGATGCTGGAACCTTGCGCTTACCGGCTGGAACAAGGTTCATCACGGATTTATCAGCGCTATCTGCTCGATCAGCTCAAAGGCAATGCCTCGCGCAAACTGGCGAAATATCCGGGCACATTGCCCGTCACGCTGGAGCAGCTAAAAGCCATGCGTTACCTTCGTGAATTCGACGACGCCATCACCTCAAAAGCACACGGATTTACCGACGCGCTGGATTATTACCGCCGGTGCAGCGGCCTGCCGTTACTGGCGCAGATCAGAACGCCGTTGCTGATTATCCACGCCAAAGACGACCCGTTTATGACGCCGGAGGTCATCCCGAAAGCAGAAGATTTACCGGATTGCGTGGAATATCAGTTAACAGAACATGGCGGACATGTCGGGTTTGTTTCCGGCAGCTTACGTCATCCGCAGATGTGGCTGGAGCAACGCATTCCGGCCTGGATCGCCCCGTATTTAGAAAATAAGACTAAGGAAACAACAGAGTGATTATTCCCTGGCAGGAACTGGACGCTGAACTGCTCACCAGCGTGGTGGAATCCTTCGTATTGCGCGAAGGCACCGATTACGGCGAGCAGGAACGATCTCTGGAACAAAAAGTCGATGACGTGAAACGTCAGCTGAAAAGTGGCGAGGTTGTGCTGGTCTGGTCAGAACTGCATGAAACGCTGAACATTATGCCGCGTGGTCAGTTCCGCGCCGGGCAGGAAGAAACCCCGCAGGACTGGTAACTCACGGCTCCGTCGATGCGGAGCCGTTTTCTTACGCCGTTGCCGAAATACAGGTTCCGGCGTCTCCCGCCAGCACCGCCTCGATCTGATCCAGCGCGCCGATATAGGCCGGATAGCCGCTGTAATTCACAAACGCGCTGACCGCCGCGACTTTGGGGCCCATCGAACCGTCGTTTTGCGCAAAAGGCGCGAGCTGCGCGGGCGTCGCACGACGGATCGCCCGTTGCTGCGGCGTGCCCCAGTGTTCATACACCGCATCGGCATCGGTCAGGATCACCAGCTTTTGCGCCTTCAGTTGACGCGCCAGCAGCGCTGCCGACAAATCCTTGTCGATTACCGCCTGCGCGCCGTTGCCATCTTCAAACACCGGAATGCCGCCACCGCCATTACAAATCACCACGTGCCCGCGCGCCAGCAATTGCTGAATAGCGTCGATATCCACAATCCGCTTAGGCACGGGTGACGCCACCACGCGGCGCAAATAAGCCCCGTCGGCTTTCATTTTCCAGCCATGCAGGTTTTCCAGTTCCTGCTGAGATCCCGGCGGGTACACCGGCCCGATAAATTTTTCGGGAGAGGCAAACGCCGGATCGCGGCTGTCGACTTCAATGCGCGTCAGCACGGTGGACACCTCTGGCATGCCCGTCTGCTGCCCGAGCATTTGCGCCAGCATAAACCCGATCATGCCCTGTGTTTCTGCGACCAGAATATCCAGCGGATAGGCGGGCACCTCCGTATACGCCTGATTTTGTAATGACAACAATCCGACCTGGGGTCCGTTGCCGTGAACAATCGCCAGACGGTAGCGCGTCGCCAGCCGCGCCAGCGCATCGGCCACCGTCGCAATATTGCGATACTGATTTTCAGCCGACAGGCATTCGCCACGTTGTAAAAGCGCATTACCGCCCAGTGCGACCACTAAAGTTTCCATGTTTCCTCCTTAAAGAAAGTGTTCCCTGAAAAGCGTCAATGCCAGCCAGACGCCAAGCAGCGTATCGGCACCCGACGTGTGCCCCAGCGCCAGAACCTGCTCTGCGCGCCGGGCACGAATCAGATGCAGCAATGGGGTGGAAAATTGTCTTCTCACCGCATGATGCAGATAGGCACAACTGACCGATGATGTGAGCGTGCGCAGGTCCGGTGTATGATCAAAAAAGTCACCGACCGGCAAAGCGCTGCAACAGCGCGGCGGCATCAGCGTTAATCACACCGCCACCGGCCACAATCAGCGGACGCTCACAGGCGTTGAGCATTTCCATCGCTTTGACGGCCTGAGCAACGGTGGCGGCAGGCTTGTAAGCGGGCAGCGATTCATAAGTTTCCGGATCGAATTCGATTTCGGCGGTCTGCACGTCATACGGCAGATCGACCAGTACCGGACCGGGGCGACCGGAGCGCATCAGATGGAACGCCTGTTGCAGGACACGCGGCACCAGCGCAGGTTCCAGCACGGTCACCGCCATTTTGCTCACTGGCCCGGCAATCGCCTGAATATCCACCGCCTGAAAATCCTCTTTATGCAGACGGGCGCGCGGTGCCTGACCGGTAATGCACAGGATCGGAATGGAATCCGCCGAGGCGGAATACAGCGCGGTGATCATGTCGGTACCCGCCGGGCCAGACGTCCCCAGGCACACGCCGATGTTCCCGGCTTTCGCACGGGTATAACCTTCGGCCATATGCGATGCACCTTCCACATGACGGGCTAACACATGACGGATTTTTCCATGCAGGCGCATGGCGTTATAAAACGGGTTAATCGCTGCGCCCGGTACACCAAACGCGGTGGTGATCCCTTCTTTTTCCAACACATACATTGCTGCCTGTGCAGCTGTCATACGAGCCATAGCTAAATCCTCAGGTAATTCCGCTTTGCATAAAATAACGGAAAAAGTTTCCAACTTTAATTTGACTGAAAAAAATCCCGCTCACGACAGAGCGGGGATCGCAGGACGAACCGGTTAGTGGCGCTGGCCCAGGGCCAGACTGATGTCACGCGCGGTATCCCGCACCAGTTCGCCTAAATCGGTAAAACGCTCCGTCGTTAAGCGGGAGCTGGGGCCGGAGATCGAAATCGCCGCCACCGCATTGTTATTGCTGTCAAAAATCGCCGAGGCCAGACAGTTCAGCCCTGTCACATGCTCTTCGCTGTCCTGTGCAAAACCCTGCTGACGCGCGTGTTGCAGATCCTTTTTCAACGCATTCAGATTATCCAGCGTGTGCGTCGTAAAGTTCTTCAACCCCGCCTGCATCATCAGGCTCATCAGCGCCTCGTCATCCAGCGAATACAGCAACGCTTTCCCGGCACCGGAGGCATGCAGTGGCAGACGGCTGCCAAGCGGCGCGCACATCCGCACCATCGACTGGCATTCCCGCTGGCCGATCAGTACCGCTTCGAAACCGTTGCGGATCGCCAGATTGGCCGTTTCGCCCGACAACAACATCAGGCGCTGCATATAAGGCGCGGCGACTGACAATACATCCCGGTTATGGATATAAGACGATCCGACCGTAAACGCCTGTAAGCCAATGTGCCACCAGCTCAGTTGCGCATCCTGATAAACAAAATCGGCCTCTTCCAGCACTTTCAGCAGTCGAAAGGTGGTGGAAAGGGGCAGCGACAAATTCTCTGCAATGTTGCTGACAGAAGAACTGCCGCCGGACTGCGCCAGATAATTCAACACCGCAATGCCGCGTTCTAAGGCCTGAGCGCCCTTTTGCGAACCAGAACCAGGCTGGCTAGGACGCCCCCGTTTTTTTACTTCGGCCATCTCACATTTCTCCAGCATCAGGCGCTGAGCGCCCGCGTTTCGCTTGTTTTCAGATGCTTGTATCTTATGCAAGATGCTTTATAGCGTCACGACTTTAATCCCGCCGCAACGGGTAAAATAAGCTGATAGCCCTGAGGTAACTGACTGATATCACAGTTGTCTGCGCCGCCACGATCGACGGTGAGAAAATTCGTCACCGTCTCAAACGCAAACAGCGGATGGTGCCAGACATTCCGGTGATAATTCACGCCCTGCAGGCCGTTGGTGATAAAGGCTTTCAGCGTGGAGATGTCCGGCGTCTCGCCCCCTGCCGCAACAATCACGATAAAGCGCTCGCCCTGCATCGGCACAAACGCCTGTGAACCGAGCGGGTGTTTTTCGAGTTGCGTCACCACAATGGGCAACGGTGCTGGCTGGGCGCGGTTGATGCTGACCAGCGGGCGATCCTGCCCGAGGATTTCCACGTTGGTCAGATCGTGGTACCGCTCAACCTTGCCGTCGTTGATATGAAAAAAATCGCGACCTGTCGTCTCAATCACATCGCCGTAAGCCGCGAAGGCCGCCTGGGTCAGCGGGTAAACCGGAAGTTCCATGGCATTCATCCCTGCATTTAAAATAAAACCGGTGAGATAAGCCCGCCAGATTGGCGGATTTATCCTCAATGCAATTACTGTAGAAACTTTTTCCAACTTGCTCAATCGAAATATGGAAAAAGATTCCATAAAATTGATGAAGTCCACAATTCTCATCCGGTTAAATCTATAAAATCTTTTTCATTCAATGCATTAACATTACTTCGGGTGACCTATGCTGGATGAGGAGTCGATTAAAACCTTTATGCACGTCGCACAAACAGGCAGCTTTTCCCGCGCGGCAGAGATGCTGCATAAAACGCCCGCGACCATCAGCTATCGAATTAAGATGCTGGAAGACAGTGCCGGGACGTTATTGCTCAACCGCACGACCCGTACGGTGTCGCTGACGCCCGCCGGACAGCATCTGCTTGAACGATGTCGCCAGTGGCTAACCTGGCTGGAGGGTGTACCGGCAGAACTGCAGCAGATTAACGACGGCATTGAGCGCCAGCTGAATGTGGTGGTGAACAATCTGATGTACTGCCCTGAAACTCTGGCGGCGTTATTAAGCTGTCTGACGCAGCGCTACCCGTTCACGCAGTTCACTTTCACACGACAGATTTACATGGGGGTATGGGATACGCTGCTGTACGAAGATTTTCAGCTGGCGATTGGCGTCACCGGCACCGAATCTCTTTCTAACGCCGTGAATCTGCTGCCGCTGGGTGAAGTGGACTGGATTTTTGTTCATGCGCCCTTTCATCCGCTGCAGCACATCACTGGCATGCTGGAAGAAGCGGTGTTGCGTCAGTACATTGCCATCAATGTGGAAGACACCTCGCGCCATCTGAACAAGCGGGTAGCCTGGTTGCTGACCGGGCAACGGCAGATCATCGTGGCAGATGTGGCGACTAAACTGGCCTGTCACCTGAAGGGAATGGGTATCGGTTTTCTGCCGCGCCATCTGTGCCAGCCATATCTCGACAGCGGCGAGCTGATCGCCCGACAAATCCGCTATCCGCGCGCCCCTTCCCCGCTCAGTCTGGCGTGGAAAAAGGAGTACACAGGCAAGGCGCTGCATGACATTGTTTCTCTGTTCCACCAGAAGGACCCGCTGATCCAACCGTTGCTGGCGGGTTTAGAATAGTGATGCCCTCTTTGGCTTCGCGAATAAATATGGTAACAATAGGCTTAATTATGCGCAGCCTTGACGCCAGAACTTCGACCACAGAAAAGACCGCGTCTCGCCTGCCTGCATCACCTTTATGGAGAACAGCGCATTATGTCAGCCAAACATCCTGTTATTGCCGTGACCGGTTCGAGCGGTGCAGGCACCACGACCACCAGCGTGGCATTTCGTAAAATATTTCAGCAGCTTGGTTTGCGTGCGGCGGAACTGGAAGGCGACAGTTTTCATCATTTCACCCGTCCTGAAATGGATGCGGCAATACGCAAGGCGCGCGATCTGGGACGTCATATCAGCTACTTCGGGCCGGAAGCCAATGACTTTGGTTTGCTGGAAAAAAGCTTTATCGAATACGGTAAAACAGGCACTGGTCGTTCACGTAAGTATCTGCATACTTATGACGAAGCCGTTCCCTACAATCAGGTGCCGGGTACCTTTACGCCGTGGCAGGCGTTGCCGGAACCGACGGATATTTTGTTTTACGAAGGGTTACACGGTGGCGTGGTGGCGGACAAAATTGACGTTGCCGCGCAGGTCGACCTGCTGGTCGGCGTAGTGCCTATCGTCAACCTCGAATGGATCCAGAAACTGGTGCGCGATACCGGCGAGCGCGGGCATTCCCGTGAAGCGGTGATGGATTCCGTCGTGCGTTCGATGGATGACTATATCAATTACATTACGCCGCAGTTTTCCCGCACACACATCAATTTCCAGCGGGTACCCACCATCGACACCTCGAACCCGTTTGCCGCCAAAGCCATTCCGTCACTGGATGAAAGCTTTGTGGTGATTCATTTTCAGGGACTGGATGACATCGATTTCCCGTATCTGCTGGCCATGCTGCAAGGGTCGTTTATCTCGCACATCAAAACACTGGTGGTGCCGGGCGGCAAAATGGGGCTGGCGATGGAGCTGATCATGGCGCCGCTGGTGCAGCGCCTGATGGAAGGCAAGAAGATCGAGTAAACTTTATTCGGCTGCAATCACTTCAAAGCTGTGGGTGATTGTGGCCGCTTTCCCCAGCATCAGAGACACAGAACAGTATTTTTCGGCAGACAGGCTGACTGCGCGTTCAACAATCTTATCGGTCAGATCCTTACCGGTGACGATAAAATGCAGATTGATGTGAGTGAACAGACGCGGCGCTTCTTCGCGGCGTTGTGAGGTCAGCTTCACTTCACAATCACGCACGTCATTACGACCTTTTTGCAAAATTGACACCACGTCGATTGCACTACACCCCCCTGCGGACATCAGTAACATTTCCATCGGGCTTGGGGCTTTATCACCCGCGTTTCCATCCATTGAAATCTGATGACCCGATGCAGACTCACCTAAAAATGTCAGTCCTTCAACCCATTTGACACGTGCATGCATGAACTATTCTCCCGGTGAATAAACTTGTCGAAATCTGCTCTCAGAGTACCCTTTCACCTAAAATCTGGCAACGTAACCCGATCGCCATCATGCTGAAGCGAGACAACAGAAGACAGCATCTCAAACCTGTGCTACAAACAAAGCCGAAACATACTTTCCAGTAAATTGCGGTGACGGTTTTTGCGGTTTAAGTACAGAACCCACGGTGATGACAGCAATAAACAGGCTGTTGCACTCCGACATCCGCTTGCAGCATTTCTGGAGAGTTATATGCTGAAAGGGCGCTTTGGATTTGAAGTGCCGTACAGGGAACTCTGAGCCCTGTGATTTTGGGCAGCGATAACAACAGAGGATAATAGCAAATGGTTCTCGGCAAGCCACAAACAGACCCGACTCTTGAATGGTTCCTGTCTCACTGTCATATACATAAGTATCCTTCTAAAAGTACGCTGATTCACCAGGGTGAAAAAGCCGAAACGCTTTACTACATCGTGAAAGGGTCAGTTGCTGTCCTGATTAAAGATGAAGAAGGCAAGGAAATGATACTGTCCTACCTTAACCAAGGTGACTTCATCGGTGAGCTGGGACTCTTCGAAGAAGGTCAGGAACGCAGTGCCTGGGTACGTGCTAAAACTGCCTGTGAAGTGGCTGAAATTTCGTATAAAAAATTCCGCCAGCTGATTCAGGTTAACCCGGATATTCTGATGCGTCTCTCCGCGCAGATGGCCAACCGTCTGCAAGTGACGTCAGAGAAAGTCGGCAACCTTGCCTTCCTTGACGTTACCGGTCGTATCGCTCAAACCTTGCTCAATCTGGCTAAACAGCCTGATGCAATGACCCATCCGGACGGGATGCAAATCAAGATTACCCGCCAGGAAATTGGCCAAATCGTCGGTTGTTCACGTGAAACAGTCGGACGCATTCTCAAAATGCTGGAAGATCAAAGCCTGATCTCCGCACACGGTAAAACGATTGTCGTTTACGGCACACGTTAATCCCTCAAAAATTGGCGCGGCAAAACACTGTCGCGCCTTTTTTATGGGCTAAGCTTTACCCATGACGCTATGGCGAAGACTGTTTTACCATCCTGAAGTGAACTACGCGCTGCGCCAGACGCTGGTGTTGTGCTTACCTGTTGGCATTTGCTGGCTGTTTGGCAATTTGCAAATGGGCCTGCTGTTTTCCCTCTGCCCGGCCTGTTGTAACATCGCCGGTCTGGATACCCCGCATAAACGCTTTTTCAAACGCCTGCTCGTCGGCGGTTCACTCTTTGCCGTGAGCAGCCTTCTGCTGCAACTGATGCTCGAAAGCTGGCATATACCGCTGCCGCTGATCATGCTGTCGCTGGCGTTACTGCTCGGCGTCACCGGTGAAATCAGCCCGCTGCATGCGCGCCTGTTGCCCGGTGCGCTGGTGGCGACTATCTTCACGCTGAGTATGGTGGGCGTGCGCCCGATGTGGCAGGCCCCGGTGTTGTTCGCCGCTGGCACAGCCTGGTACGGATTGTTTAACTGGGCGTGGTTTCGTATTTCGGAAGAACAGCCGATGCGCGAAACGCTCAGCCAGCTCTATCTGCAACTCGCGGATTATTTCGAAGCCAAGTACAGCCTGCTGACGCAACACACCGATCCCGAAACCGCGTTACCCCCACTGCTAGCCCGCCAGCAGCAGGTTATCGACCTGATTGCCCTGCTTTATCAGCAATTACACATGTTGCCCCAGCACGGACATCATCATCACCATAAGCGGCTATTTCAGCGTTTTCAGGTGGCGCTCGATTTGCAGGAGCACATTACAGTGAGCCTGCATCAGCCGGAAGAAGTGCAGAAACTGGTGGAGGAAAGCCATGCCGAAGCGGTTATCCGCCGAAATGCACAGGTGATTTCCACCCGTCTTCGGGTGATTGCCGACGATATTCTTTATCACCGTTTATCCGGGCGCTTTACGATGGCCAATGAGCTGACCGCGCTGGAGAAAATCGCCGCGCGCAACCCGGACAATCCGGTAGGTCAGTTTTGTTATTACCATTTCAGCCGCATTGCCCGTCTGTTACGCACACAGCGGCCGTTGTACAAACGTGACCTGATGAACACCCAGCCGCGTTTGCCCTTCTGGCCCGCGCTGAAAAGCTATCTTTCCTTCAAATCCGTGGCACTGCGTAATGCCGCACGTTTGGGCATTATTCTGGCGATTGGCAGCAGTCTGGGTCTGTTCTTCAATTTGCCCAAACCCTACTGGATCTTGCTGACTATCATGTTGGTCAGCCAGAACGGTTATAACGCCACGCGGGTGAGGATCCAGCACCGTGCACTCGGTACGCTGGCCGGATTGCTGATTGCCTCAGGCTTGCTCAAACTGGAACTGCCGGAAGGCACCACGCTGCTGTGCATGCTGCTGATCACCCTGTTGTCCTATACCGTTCTGCGCAAAAACTACGGACTGGCGATGGTCGGCATGACGGTGACTGCAGTGTATACCCTGCAATTGCTGGCGATGAACGGCGTGCATTTTCTGGTACCACGACTGGTCGATACCCTGATCGGCTGCGCGCTGGCCTTTGGTGGCACTATCTGGTTGTGGCCGCAATGGCAAAGCGGTTTGCTGCGCCAGAATGCACACCAGGCGCTGGAAATCTATCAGGACGCTATCCGCCTGCTGCTCGAGGAAAGCCCCGACACCGCCAAACTGGCGTACACCCGTATGCAGGTCAATCAGGCGCACAATAAGCTGTTCACTTCGCTAAATCAGGCGATGCAGGAGCCGGGTTTTAACTCACATTATCTGGCGGATATGCGTTTGTGGGTGACGCACAGTCAGTTTGTGGTTGAGCATATCAACGCGATGACGATCCTCGCCCGCGAGCATTACATGCTGCCGGAAAAACTGGCGACGGAGTATTTACAGACCTGCGAAATCGCGCTGCAAAGCTGTCAACAACGACTGCTCTACGACGGGCCGGGCAGCGAGAACAACCTGTTTAATGCGCCGGAACTTCACCCGGATATGCCACTGACCGAAATGGAACGCCATCTGCGGCGCGTAATTTCACATCTCAGCGTGATGCATACCATCTCGTCACTGGCGTGGAAGCAGAGGCCGCATCATGGGATCTGGCTGACGCGGCGGGCGTGAAGGGGGAGACCCCTTTCAAATCCCCTTTTTACTGGCTTGCAGTCAGACTGCTTTTTGAAATTGAGAAAATTTCGGTTTCTCAAGTACGGATGCCGTGTACTGGCGTTCTTTTAAACGGATTGAGAAAGTTTCGGTTTTTCAATTGCCGTGTTCGCTTAACTCACCGAGCCGAAACCGACCAAAGAGGGCTAAGACGAGCCCTCTTTGGAATCTCCACGTCTTAAACTGCGCGCTTCGCTCGTAGGCTATGTTCCAGCAACCACAGCGACAGGCTGGAAATCTTGCCGCGTTGCGGTTCCTTCTCTCGGTCTTCGAGCCACTGGTCTCGAAGCCGCTCCGTTCAGCAAGATTTCTGATTCGCCCGCAGGATTCTAAATTCAAAAGCAGAAGGGTTTTATCTTTTAGAAATGTCGATTGGCGTGCTCAAAAATGGCACCGAATGAACGGTTCGAGACCTATGGCTCGAAGCCTGAAATTCGGGAATCGCGCAGCGATGACATTTTGCGCCACACACTAATGCGCCAGAACATGTCCGCCGTGCCCGCGACAGCGCGCAGTGAAAAAGCGAAGGGAGATCCAAGAGGGAAAAAGCACTTTTCCCTCTTGGTCGGTTTCGGCGCGAGAGGCCATGTGATAAATGTTAGTGAGAAACCGAAATTGTCTCGATCAAGCGTTTAAAGACGGAGGCGTGGGGATCACCCCCCACAAACTTTCCCCACGGCTTTCTCAAACCTTTCCATCCCTTCTTCAATATCCGCGAAGTCGATAACAAGCGATGGCGCAAACCGCATCACGTTTGGTCCGGCGACCAGCATCATCAATCCGAATTCTGCCGCGGCGGCATGGAATTCTCCGGCGCGGTTTTTATACGCATCAGAAAGCTCGGCGCCGATCAGCAAACCCTGGCCGCGGAACTCGCTGAAGATGTGATATTTCTGGTTGATGGCCTCCAGCGCGCTGATGAATTTCTCGCGGCGCTCGTTGATCCCGGCCAGCACGTCTGGCGTATTGATGATATCCAGTGCAGCCTCAGCGACGGCGCAGGCCAGCGGGTTACCGCCGTAGGTGGTGCCGTGTTTGCCCGGTTCCATCACCGAGGCCACGTCTTCGGTTGCCAGCATGGCGGAAACCGGGAAACCGCCGCCGAGCGCTTTGGCAGTGGTCAGGATGTCTGGCGTCACGCCGTAATGCATGTAGCTGAACAACTTGCCGCTGCGCCCCATGCCGCTTTGTACTTCATCCAGCACCAGCAGCGCCTGATGTTTGTCACAAAGCTCGCGCAGACCTTGCAGAAACGCTTTGGTCGCAGGCGTGACACCGCCCTCCCCTTGCACAGGCTCGACAACAATGGCGCAGGTGTGGTCGTCGATCACCGCTTTTACGGCATCCAGATCGTTGAACGGCACGTGCACAATATCAGCGGGTTTCGGGCCGAAGCCGTCGGAGTATTTCGGCTGGCCACCCACGGAAACCGTGAACAGCGTGCGACCGTGGAAGGCATTATGGAAAGCGATGATCTTACTTTTGTACGGGCTGTGACGGTGCGAAGCGTAATAGCGCGCCAGTTTAAAGGCCGCTTCGTTGGCTTCAGCGCCGGAGTTGGCGAAGAATACGCGGTCGGCAAAGGTGGCGTCGATCAGCTTCTGCGCCAGTCGAAGGGCGGGTTCATTGGTAAATACGTTACTGACATGCCACAGGGTTTCGCCCTGCTCGTGCAACGCTTTCACCAGTGCCGGATGGCAATGTCCAAGCGCCGTCACAGCGATACCCCCGGCGAAATCAACATACTCGTTCCCTTGCTGATCCCACACGCGACTGCCTTTACCTTTCACGGGAATGAATTTCGCAGGTGAATAAACCGGCAAAATAACTTTATCGAATGTGCCCCGATCTACCGATGATTTTTCCGCCATTACCCTTCTCCCTCACGACCATTGATATGAAAATATAATCACAAAATATGCATAAAAAATCACATACAGGCAAACAGAAATCGCATCTGATGGGCAAGTAATTTTTTCAGCAATATTAACTGATTAGATTTTAAGGAAATTATCCAAAAGCTGATGCCCCTGCTCGCTCAAAATGCTTTCAGGATGGAACTGAACGCCATGCAGCGGCAAGGTTTTGTGCATGATGCCCATAATGTCGTCACGACCACCATCCCGTTCTGTCCATGCAGTAACCTCGAAACAATCGGGCAGCGTCTGTGGCGCGACCACCAGCGAATGGTAGCGCGTCACGGTCAGCGGATTATTCAGCCCGGTAAAGACACTCCTGCCGGTATGGCGGACAGGGGATGTTTTACCGTGAATGGCCTGCCGGGCGCGGACGATGCTCGCGCCGAACGCCTGCGCCATCGCCTGATGCCCGAGGCACACGCCAAGTATCGGTAAACGGTCGGAGAAATGGGCAATCGCTTGCAGGGAAATGCCAGCCTGATCAGGCGTACACGGACCGGGAGAAATCACCAGATGTGAGGGGGAAAGCTGTTCAATGTCGGTGAGCGTCAGCTGATCATTACGCATCACTTTCACCTCTGCACCTAGCTCGCAAAAATATTGATAGAGGTTGTAGGTGAAGGAATCGTAGTTGTCGATCAGCAGCAGCATAGTGTACCCGGTAAAAGTCGGAAAATTTACCGGGCAATTCTACGCATTTTTCAGCTCGGGCTCAGTATTTTGTCGATCAATGTTCTTCCGGGATTTCACTGACAACAGTATTAAAAATTGCCACCAGCTCGGATTCATCACCAAACACCGCCGTTTTATTGGCCGCCAGCCAGCGCTCACGATCCACTTTGGACCAGTCAATATCGTAGCCAGCATGAATGACCAGTTGCTCGATGAAGATCCGCAGCGCACGTCCGTTACCTTCGCGGAACGGATGCAGCAGATTCAGGCCGGTGTAATAGTGAGCCAGACGCTCAGCGAGATTATCCAGGGGTAACCCGACCAGAAACGCTTCTTCTTCAAGCTCCTGCATCAGCGCGTTGCCCTCTTTTTCGATGTATTCGAAATGGCAAAACTGAGTGTCATCCTTGTAGATATCGATTTCACGGAACTCGCCTGCCCAGGCGTAAATATCCTGGAACAAAGACAGATGCACCGCACACAGATGCGGCAGTCCCATCACCGCAGGCCCAAGCGGCATCGCTGACGCGCGCAGGGCAGTAAATGCGAGTTCGGCCTGCAACAGACGATGTTCTTCACGGATTTCCAGCCGGTTTTTCAGCACATTGATGCCGGTATAATAGTAAGGGTCGGCACCGGGCACGAGTTTATCGTTCATAGTGCTTCCTCAGTTCGGTGAGGCGTTGTGAAATTTGTTCGTTGTCTAACGTGATAACCTCAACCTGCAAACCATCCAGCGCGCTACTGGCCTGAAAGTTCTGCCGCTGACGTTCGCGAAAAAGTTTTTCCTGCTGCCTGAGTGTCAGTTTCTTCGCCATTATTTCCTCCCTGGGTACAGCCATTCGGGCACATACCTTGTGGAGTTAAGTATAGACAGAGAAAAAAGGGCGCCAGCTTCAGCGCCCTAAACTCGGATTATTCAACAGCGATAGGGGTCTCGTTCACGTCTGTTTTATGATCTGCCTGAAGCGTTTTCACGCGATCCTCAAGCTGTTTCACCGCCTGCGCATCCGGCAGAAGTGAATATTTCAGTTCAAACACCGTGCTCTGGCCGGGTTGCAGTTGTTTCACGCGGCCTTGTTTACGTTCGATAGTGACCGGATACGCATAGTTGGTGCCCGGTTCAATACCCGTAACGTAACCCTGCTTCAGAGTGTCGGTGTTTTTCCACAGCGTCAGCAGCGGCAACTGATGGGTATCGAATTCAATCGATGCTCCTTTGTTGCCCGCTTTGTTCACTACGCCAGCAATGGTTTTACCCTGTGCATCCGCCAGCGGAACCATGTTAAAGACCATCTCGTCGAAGCCTTTGGTTGGCCCGGCGTAAGTCTGCCAGTCTGCTAAACCTTTTTTGGCGTAATCATTGAACGGAGAAATTGATTTCAGCGGCGCAATGAAACGGGCGCCCTGCTCAAGGATCGGCTGACCGAAATTACTGTGATAAATAATCTGGTAGTCGTGCGGATAATCCGACTGGTTAGTCAGGGTGTCGTGGATGGTCCACGAATGACTACCCGGCACGTAACGCAGCTCAGTCCAGGTTTCCAGCTTGGCTTTCTTAAAGGTGTCTTCTTTCAGCAAGCCGCGCACCGTGATTTCATAAGGGGCTTTATCGGCAATATCAACCACCACTTTCGAGGCTGTTGTATTGCCCGCCCGACCGTGCAGCGTGTAAATCATGCCGTCAGCAGTAACAGGATGTCCGGTCCATTCAAAGCCGCAACGCACCATCATTTCGTTGAAACCTTCCAGCCAGCCCACACCGTTACGGCTTTCAAGGTTGATATAGGCCGGATTCACCACCTCCTGAACCGGAGAATCCCAACCTAAGCGGATGTTATCGCCGGTCACGTGCAGTAAATCCATCCCGCGCGTCGGGCTCAGCGCAATCGTCAGCCCTTTGCTGGTAATAGTGATGACTTTTGACCCTTCCTGTTTGCCACCGTGAAGCACTTTTTGTTCGATGCTGAAATCCGCGCCCGCGATGTTCAGCTTTTTGTTGTCGGTCTTCCAGTTTCCCAGTTCTGTACCGGCTTCAGCATCCGTCAGCACGATGGTTTGTGCAGTGGCCTGCCACGAAAAAAGCCCCAGAACGATCCCGGTAACGAGTAATTTTTTCACAATAACCCCTTTTTGCTGAATTGATTTAGCCCAAAAGCAATTCAGCCTACAAAGTCCGGCAGGCGAAAAACGTGACAGCCTTCAAGTTGAGCGGTTTTTATGCTAAATGACAGGCAGTAACGTGCCAGACCTCGCAAAAAATCGTAATTTCAGAGAGAAATTGCAAATGAAACTGAGATCTCAGGCAGGAAGAGACGCGCATAAGCTGATGCGTTTCAGCTTATACGCGTTAGCAGAAGGATGTTACTTTTTACGGCCTCCCATAATGGAACCGAGAACCCCACGCAGGATCTGACGACCTAAATCACGCGCCATGCTTTTTGCCGCAACCTGTACCACACCGTCACGTTTACCCCCCCGTGGTCCGGTGCTGCCGAACAATATTTCATTCAGTCCCCCCATCAGCCCACCGCCGGAAGGGGTTTGCGCCGCCGGTTTGGCCGGGCCTGTGGATTGCGGCGTGTTGATCGTGCCGAAACCTTGTGCGGTGATTTTTTCGTAGGCCGATTCACGGTCTATGCTGTCTTCATAGCGACCATACAGAGGCGACTGGTTGATCGCTTTGTTACGTTCGTCGTCGCCAGTCATGCCCATTTTCGATTCCGGCGCTATCACCATCGCCCGCTCAACGATTTCAGGACGCCCCTTTTCATCCAGAAATGACACCAGCGCCTCGCCAACGCCCAGTTCAGTGATCGCCGTTTCAGCGTCGAAAGCCGGATTCGCGCGCAGTGTTTGCGCCGCCGCTTTGACCGCTTTCTGGTCACGCGGCGTAAAGGCGCGTAAGGCATGCTGTACGCGGTTACCGAGCTGCCCGAGCACGCTGTCAGGAATATCCAGCGGGTTTTGCGTCACGAAGTAAATACCCACGCCTTTGGAGCGGATCAGCCGCACGACCTGTTCAATTTTTGTCAGCAGCGCCTGCGGGGCGTCATTGAACAGCAGATGAGCTTCGTCAAAGAAGAACACCAGTTTGGGCTGCTCAGGGTCACCGACTTCCGGCAGATGCTCAAACAATTCAGCCAGCAGCCACAGCAGGAAAACGGAGTAGAGTTTAGGCTGATTAATCAGCTTATCCGCGGCCAGCAGGTTGATAATACCGTGGCCTTTCTTGTCGGTTTTCATCAGGTCATTAATATCCAGCATCGGCTCACCGAAGAACTGATTTGCGCCCTGACCTTCCAGCGTCAGCAAGCCTCGCTGAATGGCGCCGATGGAAGCGGAAGAAATATTGCCGTACTGCGTCTGGAACTGTTTAGCGTTATCACCGGTAAACTGCACCATGGCACGCAAATCTTTCATATCGAGCAGCAACAAGCCGTTGTCGTCGGCAATCTTAAACACCAGTTGCAGCACGCCGCTTTGCACGTCATTAAGATCGAGCAATCGCGCCAGCAGCAGCGGCCCGAGGTCAGAAATCGTCGCGCGGATCGGATGGCCTTTTTCACCAAAGATATCCCACGGGATAATGCTGCATGCCTGCGGCTGCCAGTCCGTCACGCCAATATCATTCAACCGCGCGGCGAGTTTTTCCGACGCCACACCTTCAGCACCAATACCGGATAAATCCCCTTTCACATCGGCCAGAAAAACCGGAATACCGATACGGGAAAACTGCTCGGCCATTCGTTGCAGCGTGACGGTTTTACCGGTACCGGTCGCGCCGGTAATCAGTCCATGTCGGTTCGCCAGCGCAGGAAGGATCACCAGATCCTGTACCGGTTTACCTTCATTCATGGCTTTGGCAATCAGACGGGCTTCACTCATTTCATTGTCCTTGAAAGTGGCAGGCGGGGAGCTTTCTATAAAACTATAAGTCTCATCAAAGGGGCGTCAATAAATAGGCAATAAAAAGCCCCCGGAACCGGAGGCTTAGAAAAACAGTATTCTGGAGGAAGGGCTGAAAAATTAAGGCAGCACTTTCGCAGACAGGATCACAATCGGCGTCGTCGGCACGTTCTGGTAAGGCCCGACATTATCCGTTTTGACCTGAGACATTTTGTCTACCACATCCATGCCTTTAATGACTTTACCGAATACGGCATAGCCGAAATCACGCTGACCGTGATCGAGGAAGGCGTTATCTGCCACGTTGATGAAGAACTGGCTGGTCGCGCTGTCTTTATCGGCAGTACGCGCCATGGCGATGGTGCCGCGCAGGTTACGCAGGCCATTGTCCGCTTCGTTCTTGATCGGCTCTTTGGGCGCTTTTTGCTGCATGTCAGCCGTAAAACCGCCACCCTGCACCATGAAGCCCGGGATCACGCGGTGGAAAATGGTGTTGTTGTAATAGCCGCTCTGAGCGTAATCAACGAAATTCTTCACAGAAACCGGTGCCTTCGCACTGTCGAGTTCCAATTCGATATTCCCCGCTGAAGTGGTCAGCATGACATGGGTTTGGGCGGCCGCAAGAACAGGCTCCATTGCAGTCAGGGATAGCAGCGCAGTCAGGGCCACTAAAGTACGTTTAAACATGACGGTTCCTTTCTTCAGAATACAAACAACAGATCCCACTGATTCTAAAGAGGCTTTACGCTTAGCGCCAGACCTTTACCTTTATTTACGCTTGGGAATAAATATTCCAATTATTTCAGAATATTACATCATATTTTTCACTGCCTTAGCTGTTGAAATCCACAGCGTGATCTTCATCAAGATGGATGAGGGTTTTTGCCAGCTGTGTTTGCGCGATCAGTACGCCCTCGCGCAGAGAATATTGTACCGGTGTCTGGCGGCGCACCGCGTCGAAACCACTTTGTGCTGGCAGGATCACCAGGCTGGCAGCATAGCCACTTTCCAGACCGTAACCTTGCAGATTCATCGTGCGGGCGCTGTAGGTGGTGATGAGCTTCAGCCCGTCATTAATTTGCTGATATCCCATCAGCTGACAGACATGCAGCCCCATGTGCAGTACCTGCAACATATTGGCGGTGCCGAGCGGATACCACGGGTCAAACACATCATCATGGCCGAAACAGACGTTGATCCCCGCCTCCAGCATTTCTTTCACACGCGTAATACCGCGGCGTTTCGGATAGGTGTCAAACCGTCCCTGCAGGTGGATATTGACCAGCGGATTGGCGACAAAGTTGATACCTGACATTTTCAGCAAGCGGAATAAACGCGAAGTGTACGCGCCGTTATAGGAATGCATCGCGGTGGTATGGCTGGCGGTAACGCGAGCGCCCATGTTTTCACGCAGGGCCAGCGCGGCCACAGTTTCGACAAAACGCGACTGCTCATCGTCAATTTCATCGCAATGGACGTCGATCAGCTTGTCGTATTTTTTCGCCAGTTCGAAGGTTTTATGCAGCGATTCCACACCGTATTCGCGGGTGAACTCGAAATGGGGAATCGCACCGACGACGTCAGCGCCCAGCTTCAGCGCCTCTTCCAGCAAGGCTTCGCCGTTCGGGTACGACATGATGCCTTCCTGCGGAAACGCCACAATTTGCAGCGTGACCCACGGCGCGACTTCAGCTTTCACTTCCAGCATGGCTTTGAGTGCCGTCAGCGTCGGATCAGACACATCCACATGGGTGCGCACATGCTGGATGCCGTTGGCTATCTGCCACTTTAGCGTCTGCCAGGCGCGCTGTTTGACGTCTTCATGCGACAACAGCGCCTTGCGTTCTGCCCAGCGTTCAATGCCTTCAAATAACGTACCGGACTGATTCCATGCTGGCTGACCGGCGGTTTGAGTGGTATCGAGATGAATGTGCGGCTCGATAAAAGGAGGGATTGCCAACCCCCCTTCAGCATCCAGGATATGCTCGCCATAGTCGGCATTATCCCATTGAGGGACAATCTGGCGTATCACGCCGCCTTCGATATCTATCTGCCACAACCCTTCCCGGTCAGGCAACCGTACATTTTTCACGGTACGCAAAAGAGTTTTCGTCACGCGTTACCTCATCATTTTTAGTAAGACTGCGTTGTCGGTGATGTTAAAGCCAATCTTAGAACAATAGCCTGAAAGTGTTTATAAATCGAAAGGTTACGCAAAAACCCAATAAAATCAGTCAAATACCCCCTAAGGAGTATATTGGAACTGGCTTGATTTGCATCAATACCCCCTGTTACGCGCGGGTTATGTTTAGCCTCAGAAAATCAATATTGAGGCAATTATGAGCAAAGTCAGAATCGCGATTATTGGCAACGGCATGGTCGGCCATCGCTTTATCGAAGATTTACTGGATAAAGCAGAACCGGGCCAGTTCGATATCACGGTATTTTGTGAAGAGCCGCGCGTGGCCTATGACCGCGTCCATCTTTCCTCTTATTTTTCACATCATACTGCCGAAGAACTGTCACTGGTTCGCGAAGGATTCTACGAAAAACATAACGTCAATGTGCTGATTGGCGAACGGGCGATTACGCTCAACCGCAGTGAAAAAGTCATTCATTCCAGCAGCGGCCGCACGGTGTATTACGACAAACTGATTATCGCCACCGGCTCCTACCCGTGGGTGCCGCCGATCGCGGGTTCTGACAGTCAGGATTGCTTCGTTTACCGCACCATTGAAGACTTACATGCCATCGAATCCTGCGCCCGTCGTAGCAAACGCGGTGCCGTGGTCGGCGGCGGTCTACTCGGCCTTGAAGCCGCCGGTGCATTGAAAAACCTCGGGGTTGAAACCCACGTGGTAGAATTCGCCCCCGGCCTGATGGCGGAACAACTCGATACGCAGGGCGGCAGCCAGCTACGCCAGAAAATCGAAAGCATGGGCGTACGCGTCCACACCGCCAAAAATACTCAACAGATTGTTCAGGGCGGCACGTCTGCCCGTAAAACGATGGAGTTCGCCGATGGCACCTTCCTTGAAGTCGATTTCATCGTATTCTCCACCGGTATCCGTCCGCAGGACAAACTGGCGCGCCAGTGTGATTTAGAGATCGCTCCGCGCGGTGGCATTGTGATTAACGACCAGTGCCAGACCAGTGACCCGGATGTGTACGCCATCGGCGAATGTGCTTCGTGGAATCAGCGTACTTTCGGTCTGGTGGCACCGGGCTACAAAATGGCGCAGGTCACCGCTGATCATTTACTCGGTCGCGATAACGCCTTCACCGGCGCAGACATGAGCGCCAAACTGAAACTGTTAGGCGTGGATGTGGCCGGTATCGGCGACGCGCATGCCCGCACGCCGGGCGCACGCAGCTACGTTTATCTGGATGAAACCAAAGCGTTGTACAAACGCCTGGTGGTCAGCGAAGACAATAAAACGCTGCTCGGTGCCGTGCTGGTCGGTGATACCAGCGATTACGGCAATCTGCTGCAACTGGTGCTGAACAGTATTCCACTGCCGGAAAATCCCGATGCGCTGATCCTGCCCGCTCACGCAGGCAGCGGTGGCGCGGTGATTGGCACCGATGCCCTGCCGGAAAGCGCGCAAATCTGTTCGTGTTTTGACGTCACCAAAGGCGATATCATCAAAGCGGTTCAGGGCGGTTGTCACACCGTGGCGGCACTGAAATCGGCGACCAAAGCCGGTACCGGTTGCGGCGGCTGTATCCCGCTGGTAACGCAGGTGCTAAATGCTGAACTCAGCAAACAAGGCATCGAAGTTAACCATCATCTGTGCGAACACTTCGCCTATTCGCGCCAGGAGCTTTATCACCTGATCCGCGTGGAAGGTATCCGCTCATTCGACGACTTGCTGAATAAATACGGCAAAGGCTACGGTTGTGAAGTCTGTAAACCGACCGTCGGATCGCTGCTGGCTTCCTGCTGGAACGATTACGTGCTGAAACCGCAGCACACGCCATTGCAGGATACCAACGATGTGTTCCTTGCTAACATGCAAAAAGACGGTACCTATTCCGTTATACCGCGCTCGCCGGGCGGTGAAATCACACCGCAAGGCTTGCAGGCAATTGGTGAAATCGCAGCTGAATACAATCTCTACACCAAAATTACCGGCTCGCAGCGTATCGGCATGTTCGGCGCGCAAAAGGACGATTTACCCGCCATCTGGCAGAAACTGATTAACGCCGGCTTCGAAACCGGTCAGGCCTACGCCAAAGCCCTGCGTATGGCAAAAACCTGCGTCGGCAGCACCTGGTGCCGTTACGGCGTGGGCGACAGCCTCGGTTTCGGCATCAGCCTGGAAAACCGCTACAAAGGCATCCGCACGCCCCACAAAATGAAATTTGGCGTGTCCGGTTGTACCCGTGAATGCTCGGAAGCACAGGGCAAAGATGTCGGGATTATCGCCACGGAAAACGGCTGGAACCTGTATGTCTGCGGCAACGGCGGCATGAAACCACGGCACGGTGATTTACTGGCCGCCGATCTGGATAACGACACCCTGCTGCGTTATCTCGACCGTTTCATGATGTTCTACATCCGCACTGCCGATAAACTGCAACGTACCTCGGTCTGGATGGACAATCTCGAAGGCGGTATCGACTACCTGCGTAAAGTCATCATCGATAACAAACTGGGAATTAACGACCAGCTCGAAGCCGAACTGACACGCCTGCGCGACTCAGCGGTTTGTGAATGGCAGGAAACGCTGAACGATCCGGCGGCGCAAACCCGCTTCAGTCACTTTATCAACAGCAGCCAGCGTGACCCGAACGTGCAGTTCGTCGGTGAGCGTCAGCAACATCGTCCGGCGCGTCCTGACGAACGTATCCCGGTAAGACAAATCGCCGACGGGGAGGAAGTATTATGAGCCAATGGTTAACGCTTTGTTCTGTCCACCAGATCCTGCCTGCATGCGGTGTTTGCGCACTGGCAGGCGATCAGCAGGTCGCGCTGTTTCGTCCTTATGCTGATGAGCAGATTTTTGCGCTGTCGAACATCGACCCTTTCGCACAGGCCAGCGTGCTGTCACGCGGGATTATCGCTGAACATCAGGGCGAGCTTTGGGTAGCCAGTCCGCTGAAAAAACAGCATTTCCGCCTGACCGACGGTGTCTGCATGGAAGACGAGCAGTATTCGATTCCGGCTTACGAGGTCCGCGTACAGGACGGAAATGTGGAAATCAACACCACCAGGCTTCGGGCTGAAATCGGCTAAACTCCGCGCCTTCCACGCCGCCTCCGGGCGGCGTTATTATTCATTCCAAAGAACGCTATTTCAAAGAACGCCGCCTCAGAGAATATTATCTATGGATTACCTGCCCCTTTTTTGTCAGTTAAAAAACAGAGCCTGCTTACTGGTCGGTGCCGGTGATGTTGCAGAGCGTAAAGCGCGTTTGCTGCTGGAAGCTGGCGCAAAACTAACGGTGAACGCCCTCACCTTTACGCCGCAATTTCAGATCTGGGCAGATGAAGGCAAAGTCCGCCTGTTACGCGGTGAATTTTCACCGCTGCTGGTGGATGAAAAATGGCTGGTGATCGCTGCGACCGATTCCGATCTGGTGAATCAGGAAGTCAGCGAAGCCGCAGATCACCGCCGCGTGTTCTGCAACGTGGTCGATGCGCCGGAAAGTGCCAGCGTGATCATGCCGTCGATCATTGACCGTTCTCCGCTGATGATCGCGGTGTCTTCCGGCGGTAATGCGCCGGTACTCGCGCGTTTGCTGCGCGAACGTCTGGAATCCATTCTGCCGCAGCATCTGGGCAAACTGGCACAGGTCGCGGGCGGATTGCGGGCGCGGGTAAAAACACATTTTCCTGATGCTTCTGAGCGCCGTCGCTGGTGGGAAAAACTGTTTAATCATCATCGCCTGGCGCAGTCGCTGGCGAACAATGACAACGTGCAAAGCCACGAATACCTTGAAGAATTATTCCGCGAGCCCGTGGATAAACATGGCGAAGTGATTCTGGTCGGCGCCGGACCGGGCGATGCCGGATTACTGACGCTCAAAGGCTTGCAACAGATGCAACTGGCCGACGTGGTGGTTTACGACCGGCTGGTTTCTGACAGCGTGCTGAATCTGGCACGTCGCGACGCGGAGCGGATTTTCGTGGGCAAACGTGCCGGACACCATTGTGTGCCGCAGGAGCGCATCAATGAAATCCTGCTGGAACAGGCGCAGATGGGCAAACGCGTTGTCCGTCTCAAAGGGGGCGATCCGTTTATCTTTGGTCGTGGCGGCGAAGAACTGGAAGCACTGAAAGCCGCAGGCATCGCGTTCTCCGTGGTGCCGGGCATCACGGCGGCCTCCGGTTGTTCCGCTTACAGCGGTATTCCGCTGACCCACCGCGATCACGCGCAAAGCGTGCGGCTGATCACCGGCCATGCGAAGCAGGATGGAGTTTTAGACTGGGCCTGCATGGCGCAAACTCAGCAAACACTGGTGTTTTATATGGGGCTTACGCAGGCCGGAGAGATCCAGCGCCGGTTGCTGGAGAATGGCCTGGCAGCAGAAACGCCTGTCGCACTGGTAGAAAACGGCACCAGCCAGCAACAACGAGTGGTGACAGGGAAGCTCACAGAGCTCGAAAATCTGGCGAAAAAGGTGCAAAGCCCCAGTCTGATTATTGTCGGCAGCGTGGTGAGCTTACGTCAGAAACTCAACTGGTTTGCCAGCGAAACCGTAGCGATGCCATCGGATTGAGCACAGCGGTTTACTGAGGATCTGAAAGCAAAAAACCACGTCCAAAGACGTGGTTTTGATTTAACGGCCAAAGCAGAAATTAGGGAAGAGTGACGAAGCCAATAGCTTCGTAGGCCTTCTTCAGCGTCACGCTGGCACGGGCACGGGCTTTCTCAGCCCCTTCTTTCATGACCTGTTGCAGGTAAGCTTCGTCACTGCGGAAGCGGTTAAAACGTTCCTGCACTTCAGTGAGCATGCCTGAAACCGCTTCAGCAACGGCACCTTTCAGATGACCATACATCTGGCCTTCAAATTCAGCTTCCAGCTCAGGAATGGCTTTGCCCGTCACACCAGAAAGGATATCCAGCAGGTTAGAAACGCCCGGCTTGTTTTTAATATCGTAACGGATGACTGGCGGCTCTTCAGAATCCGTCATCGCGCTTTTAATTTTTTTGGTCACCGCTTTCGGATCTTCCAGCAGGCCAATCACGTTTTTACGGTTGTCATCCGACTTTGACATCTTCTTGGTCGGTTCCTGCAATGACATCACGCGTGCACCGGATTTCGGAATGAACGGCTCCGGCACGGTAAACACATCACCATAAAGCGCGTTGAAACGTGCGGCGATATCGCGGCTCAGTTCCAGATGTTGTTTCTGGTCTTCACCAACCGGCACCTGATTGGTCTGGTACAGCAGAATATCCGCCGCCATCAGCACCGGATAATCAAACAGGCCAGCAGTGATGCTTTCGCTGTTGGAGGTTTCATAGCGCGCTGATTTGTCTTTAAACTGCGTCATACGACCCAGCTCACCGAAATAGGTGTAGCAATTCAGCGCCCAGCTTAGCTGACTATGTTCAGGAACATGAGACTGCACGAAGATGGTACTTTTCTTCGGATCAATGCCGACCGCCAGATACAGCGCCAGCGTGTCCAGCGTCGCTTTGCGCAGCTTTTCCGCATCCTGACGCACGGTGATCGCGTGCAAATCGACGATGCAGTAAATGCATTCGTAATCGTCCTGCATTTTGACCCATTGACGCAGCGCACCCATGTAGTTGCCAATGGTCAATTCGCCTGAGGGCTGTGCGCCACTAAATACGATGGGTTTACTCATTTTATGCTTCCTGATCTTTTAAAGATAACAGCCCTAAAGTGGGCAAAAGGTCGGCGAAATTATCCAGTACGCGATCGGGTTTGGTCAGCGCGATAGTTTCACCGTAGTTATAGCCGTAAGTCATGCCCACACACGGACAACCAGCGGCCTGCGCAGCATGAATATCATTGCGAGAATCACCGACAAAAACCATTTCACTGGCGCGCAATCCGAGCAGTGCCAGGGTCATGTAGACCGGTGCCGGATGCGGTTTTTTCGCCACGACATCGTCGCCGCCAATCACGACCGTGAAATAGCTGTCGATACCCAACGATTGCAACAAAGGCGCGATGAAAGGCGTGGGTTTGTTGGTCACCAGCCCCATTGGCAGCCCGGCTGCGGCCAGTGCAGCCAGCGTCTCTTTGACTTGCGGGTATAAACGGCTGCCACCTGCGGCAGTATCGGCATAATAGTGATCGAATTTATCGCGCACTTTCTGCAGAAACTCTGGCGACAAATCACCTTCGGCCCAGCGAACGGCACGTTCAACCATCACGTCAGCACCATTGCCAATCCAGGTACTGAGACGCTCAACGCCTGCGACAGGTAAATTGAAATCACGCAGCGCCATATCCATGGCTTCAGAGAGACCCGGCGCGCTGTCGACCAGCGTACCGTCGAGGTCAAAACCTAAACCGCGGGCGGCGAGAATTTCAGTCATGTGAGACCTTAGCCAGTTCACTGCGCATATGGTCAATCACCGTGCGGTAATCCGGCTGATTGAAGATAGCGGAACCGGCGACAAACATATCTGCACCGGCAGCGGCGATTTCGCCGATATTGTCGGCTTTCACACCACCGTCTACTTCCAGACGAATGTCATAACCGCTGGCATCAATAATCTTGCGAACCTGACGCAGTTTATCCAGTGTGCCCGGAATAAACGACTGCCCGCCGAAGCCAGGATTCACCGACATCAGCAGGATCACGTCGAGTTTATCCATCACGTATTCGAGATAGCTCAGGGAGGTTGCCGGGTTAAACACCAGACCGGCTTTACAGCCATGGCTTTTAATCAGCTGCAGGGAGCGGTCAACATGCTCGGACGCTTCGGGATGGAAAGTAATGTAAGAGGCACCGGCTTCGGCAAAATCCGGGATCAGACGATCAACCGGTTTGACCATCAGGTGAACATCGATCGGCGCGGTAATGCCGTAGTTACGCAGTGATTTAAGAATGGCTGGCCCCATCGTCAGATTGGGGACGTAGTGGTTGTCCATCACATCAAAATGGACCACATCTCCGCCCGCTTCCAGAGCTTTCGCTGTGTCTTCGCCCAAACGGGCAAAGTCAGCAGACAGAATGGACGGTGCAATCAAAAACTGTTTCATCCGCTTCTCCAAACGATAGGTTTATCCGATGATCACCGCTTGGCCGGTAATCAGCGATATAGCGCTAAAAGTTCATTCACCATGCTGCGCTGGGCAACTTTACTGCTGATAGTGCGACGCGCTGACACGCGGTGCAGCTGTTTCGCCTGTGCATACCATTCCAGCGTAAGTGGTGTTTCGTGGTTGGAAATCAGCACCGGCACATCGTTCTCATTGGAAAGCTGATACGCCAGACGAGCCAGATTACGCTGATCATCCATGCTAAAACTGTTGGTGTGGTACGCCGTAAAATTTGCTGTCGCAGAAAGCGGGGCATAAGGCGGATCACAATAAACCACCGAGCCAGACTGCGCTTTCAGCAACGTGTCCTGATAATGCTCACACACGAATACTGCATTCTTCGCTTTTTCAGCAAACCAGTAGAGTTCTTCTTCAGGAAAATAAGGCTTTTTATAACGCCCGAAAGGCACATTAAACGCGCCACTGAGATTATAACGACACAGGCCGTTGTAACAATGGCGGTTAAGATAGAGGAAAAGTACCGAGCGACGATAAGTATCGCTGCTGGCATTAAACTCAGCCCTCAGGCCGTAAAAACGATCTGATTCGTTAAACTCTGGCGTAAAAAGCACGTGAGCATCACGCACAAATTCTTCAGTGCGTGTCTTCACAATGTTGTAGAGATTGATCAGGTCGCTATTGATGTCCGCCAGAATATAAGCGTCATACTCGGTATTCAAAAATACGGAGCCCGCGCCAACAAAAGGCTCAATCAGACAATCTCCCACCGGAAGATGACGTTTGATGTCATCAATCAGCGGGTATTTGCCGCCAGCCCACTTCAAAAACGCGCGGTTCTTCTTCATGCCGTCAGTTAGCTACTTATATACAATTCACAGCCGCGGATTGTATCCTGTTTTTAGACAGCAAATCGCGTTGAGATCAGTTTCATTTTTTCAGGTCTTGCTGTACCTGATGTACAGGCTTGACCCACGGTTTTTTCGCCTGAACTTCCGCAGGCAAGCTGGAAATAGCACGTTTGGCTTCTGCAGAAGAAGCGTAGTTACCACTCACCAGTACAAACCACGGCTTCCCGTCGCGGGCGGTCTGATAAACCAGATAATTTTTCAGGCCCTGCTGTTTTGCAAACGCATTCAGTGTATTGGACTGAGAAGCGCCGCTCAGTTGCAGGGTAAAGTGCGTACCTGGCGCAGACTTAATGGCAGATGTGCTGCCAGAAGCTGTTGCCGGTGCAGAGGCAACCGGAGCAGGTGACGCGGAGGATTTGGTTGCCGGCGTTTTCGCGGTATGCGACGCCGTTGCTGATGTCTTATGCTCAGCCTGTTTCGAGGTATGAGCAGGCTGCGCATTACGCGAAGACTGTGCCGGACGTACATGGGTGGCTGACGGCTGAGAACCTGCCGGCGCCTGAGTATGAGCTGAACCGTTGACGGTCGCTGGTGCGGTCGGCAAAGAAGTCAGTGACTGAGCCGCAGGTGCCATACTGCCTTGTGCCACGCCATCGACCTGATTTTGCTGGGAAGAAAGCGCATCGCTCATATCACCCGGCAAATCGACACGTTCTTTCGCCTGACCATTATTGGGAACAGGCTCGGCTTCGGTTGGTGTCGGGGAAACTGGCGGTAAACCGATACTCTTCGGTTGCTGGCCATCAGCTGGCTGTTGACCGTCTACGGCTTGCGCCGTATTAGCCTGAGCCTGAGCAGAAGGTTGAGCAGGTGCCGCAGCATCGTTACCTGAGAGACTGATGTCTTTCGGACCATTGGTCTGCTGAGCAGGCTGGCTGGAGGAAGGTGACTTCATGGCTGAGCCGATACCGACAATCAGCAATACCAGCACCACAATCCCGATGCCGATCATCACGTACTGACGGGATACAGCGACTTTTGGAATGGAAGGAGACGGTTTGCGCGCGCGCGGTGGGCGGCGATCGCTGGTGTCTGGTTTGAGATCGTCTTCCGGTGTTAAATCATCCATCTAAAACCTCCAACCCGGCAAAAGCCTCAAGAGGCTTTACGCGGAGCAACTATCCTGACTAAAAATATAAAGCTTTGCTGGCAAACGTAAAATCGGTCGTTATCTGGCCATCATTATGGCCACAGTCTTAACGGCAATCTTCAATCGAAGCCAGCACCATTTCATGCGATACGCCGGAGCGTACTTCAGACTGACCAATTGCTTTCGGTAAAACCAGACGCAGCTCGCCAGCCAGTACTTTCTTATCACGCATCATGTGCGGCAGATAAGACTGCGCGTCCATAACTTCGGGGCCCGTCACAGGCAAACCTGCGCGGGTCAGCAGGGCTTTCACCCGGGCGATATCACCCAGACTGAACTGCCCCAGGCGATGAGCTGTATAACACGCCATCACCATTCCAGCTGCCACAGCTTCGCCATGTAACCAGTTACCGTAACCCATTTCTGCTTCAATAGCATGGCCGTAAGTATGGCCCAGATTCAGCAAGGCGCGCAGTCCGTTTTCACGTTCATCGGCAGCCACAACCTCGGCTTTCAGCTCGCAGCAACGACGGATGCAATACGCCAGCGCATTCATATCCAGCGCCAGTAAAGCATCCATGTTGTCTTCAAGCCACACAAAGAAATCAGCATCCAAAATAATGCCGTATTTGATAACTTCCGCAAGACCCGATGACATTTCACGGGCAGGCAGAGTTCGCAGACAGTCGAGATCAACCACCACCGACGCAGGCTGATAAAAAGCGCCGATCATGTTTTTTCCGAGCGGATGGTTTACCGCTGTTTTACCGCCAACGGAGGAATCAACCTGAGAAAGCAGCGTGGTTGGCACCTGAACAAAGCGTACACCGCGCTGATAACTGGCTGCAGCGAAGCCGGTTAAATCACCGACTACGCCACCACCAAGAGCGATCAGAGTCGTATCACGTCCGTGCGGCTTTTCGAGTAGCGCGGAGAACACGTCATTTAGAACAGTCAGGGATTTGTATTGTTCACCATCAGGCAAAATGACCTGATCAACACGAACGCCTGCCTGCTCCAGCACTGAACGAATTGCATCCAGATAGAGAGGGGCAAGGGTTTCATTGGTCACTATCATGACCTGATCGCCTGCCTTTACCGGCATAAAAGAAGCCGGATCGTGGAACAATCCGGCAGCAATCGTAATGGGGTAGCTACGCTCCCCTAACGTTACGGTAATCCTCTCCATGTCGTGCTCTGTGACCTTCTTTAACTGACACCCTCAGGCAATGATGGACACCAATAATCAGTTACTTTCCAGCATATTGATAATCTGGTTAGCAACGACTTTGGCACTTTGATCATCGGTACGAATAGTGACGTCGGCAATCTCTTCATACAAAGGATTGCGCTCTCTCGCCAGTGCTTCAAGCACTTCACGCGGCGGAGCACTCACTTGTAATAATGGACGTTTTTTGTCGCGTTGTGTACGCGCCAGTTGTTTTTCGATGGTAGTTTCAAGATAGACGACAACGCCACGCGCTGACAAACGGTTACGGGTTTCACGTGATTTCACGGAACCGCCACCTGTCGCCAGAACAATGCCTTGTTTTTCGGTCAGTTCGTTGATCACTTTTTCTTCGCGGTCGCGGAATCCGTCTTCGCCTTCCAAATCAAATACCCAGCCCACATCAGCTCCGGTACGTCGCTCAATTTCGTGATCGGAGTCGAAAAACTCCATATTGAGTTGCTGAGCTAACTGTCGACCAATAGTGCTTTTGCCGGCACCCATAGGCCCAACCAGAAAGATATTGCGTTTCTCTGCCATGTTTTTCGGTATTACTAAGACAATTCGTTGATGATAACCCGCCCCGCCAATCAAATTAGCGGCGGGACCTAAACTGAAACCTCATGAGCGATATAGTGCGAGATCAGAAAAAAATTATCTCAACACTCTTGGTAGTTTGGCAACCGAATAAATCACTTTGCACGCCGCAGGAGGGAAACCGTACGTTTTTATCGGCGTGTCTGTCGTAATAAAAAGATCACGGTGCTCAATTCGGTAACCCTTGTAAGCTAAATCGACGGCAGCGTCAAACTCAGAAGCCTCTTGCAACACAAAAAGTTGCATGCGCTCAACGTTATTAAGTCATTTACAAGGGGTAAGAATACCCATTTAACGGGTGAGGATTAAGGTCGGAGTGATGAAAATCACCAACTCACGCCGCTGTTCATTGGTGTATTGGTGTTTAAACAAAGAACCGACCACCGGAATGTCACCCAGGACAGGGACTTTCGTATCCGTTTTTTGGTTTTTACGCTGGAATATCCCGCCGAGTACGATCGTTTCCCCGTTTTTTACCGTCACCTGGGTTTTTATTTCCTGCTTATCGATCGCCAGCGCCTCGCCTTCGGACTGTTTGATACTTCGCCCCGGCATGTTCTGGCTAATCTGCAACGCCAGTTGAATACGCCCGTCACGCTGAATTTTCGGCATGACTTCCATTCCCAGCACCGCTTCTTTGAATTCGATCGACGTGCTGCCACTCGCCCCGCTGGAAACCTGATACGGGATTTCCGTTCCCTGTTTAATACTGGCAGTCTGCATATGCGCCGTCAGCAGCCGCGGGCTGGCAATAATATCGACCTTATCTTCCTGCTCAAGCGCCGTCAGTTCGAGATCAAGGATCCGCCCGCTGATGTGTGCAAGATTGAAGCCGGCAGTAAATATCGGATTTTCGACCGGCATTCCCATACTGAAATTGTTCATGCGCACCGCTTTTGTAATGGGTTCCTCCCCGGTAAATCCCCAGCGCACTCCAAGTTCGCGCAGGCTTTCGCTGTTCATGGTGACGATATGCGCCGCCAGCTGGACCTGCTGGAGGGGTAAATCCATCTCCTTTACCCACGGTGCCACCACATCCAGCGCCGCCTGCGTGTCACGTAACAATAGCGTATTGGTGCGGGTATCTGCAGAAGCATTGCCTTTTTGCGACAACAGCGATCCTTTCTGAGCGTTCAGGCTAAGCGCCGTCTCTTTCGCATCCGCATATTGCAAAGGGACGGTGAGGCTGATCAGCGGGCTTTGCAGCGCCTGCTGATCGGCGGCATCTTTTATCCGCTGTTGTACAACCTGCGGGTCTTCTTCAGGCGACACCAATAAAACGTTGCCCTGCAACTGACTGGTGAGATGGTTCATTTGCAGAATGATGTCGAGCGCCTGCTGCCACGGCACATCTTTGAGTTTCACACTCATCTGCCCGTCCAAACCCGGTGCGGTGACCAGATTCAGTTGCCGGGCATCCGCCAGCGCCTGCAATACCAAGCCGACCGGCGAGGACTGAAACTCCAGCGAAATCAGCGGTGGCGTACCGGCTTTCACCGGGCTAAGACATAAACACAGCAAAAACAGCACAATCCGTTTATTTACGTATTTCATTATTTTCCTTTCCCTGGAGAATCATTACCTTTACCCAGCCTGATAATCTGACGCTGTAAGCCGCAACGTGCGTCACTGAGGCTAAGTTCAACCTGCACACTGCTGAGCACTTCAACCGTCCATTGCGGCATCCCAACGAGTGAACCTGTTTCGACTTTATTCCAGCGCCCCTGCGGAGAAAGCAGCCAGCCATAACGTTGCCCTCCGACATCTGAAATCCCGCTTAACAGCCATTCAGATAACGGAGAAACACCAGCACAGTCGGGTGTCTGTGGCGTATTAAACGGATCACGCACGGCTTTCGACGCGACGACACTGCTAACAAACTCCGCCGCTGGCGCGGTTTGTGTCAGTAACACTGATGCTTTCATCCCACCACCACCGGTGGTATGCAGATTCAGCTCGCTAAACGCAGGCTGTTCAGGACGTTGCAACAGCGCATGAAGAAAATGCATCAGTTCGGTAAAAGTCACCTGCAACTGCAACTCACCCTGCGGTTCTTGTTTCGGTTGCGAAACGGGTTGCCAGCGAATCAGCACCGCCTGAGAGTCTTTCAGTGGCCGGGAAAACGCTTGCTCAAGAGGCAGGCTTTTGCGCAGTGATGTCGCATTACCGGCCAGTTCCTGCTCCAGTCTTTCCAGTGGAATCATGCGCATTAGCGTCACCTGAGCCAGGGAAAGGGTCTGTTGTGCGATGTCAATCTCCCGTTTCAGGGTTTCCTGTTGCTGCCATAATCCGCGCAATCCGAACTGATACAGCGTTAAAACCATCATCACTAAACATGCGGTCAGAATGAATACCCGCTGCCAGCCGGGTTTTTCCATCAGCGGTTCAATACGCTCTGATAGAAAACCGGTCATTGCGGTACTTCCGGCGCAGGCAGTGGCCTTTCAGCGCGAAACTGCGTTTTCATCACGAAGCTCAGATTCTGGTTGGGCTGTTGCTGTACATCAGAAAGACTGACCTTGCTGAGCAAGTCTCCTGCCGACAGCATGTCGCTCAATGCCAGAATGTCGTGGTACAACCGCCCTTCACCTTTTAACGTCAGCATTCCCTGATGTTCTGTCAGCTCAGTCAGCCACAGTTCTTCGGGCATTTTTAACGCCAGCAGCTCCAATAATTGCAGATAGTCCCGGCTCCGCTGCACACGCTGGTGGCTCAAAAGACGTGCTTCAGTCAGAACCTTTACCTGTGCTGATGCGGCCTCCACACGACGCTGCTGAAGCATAATCTTTTGAATGCCTGAATTTAGCGCTGACAGCTTCACCTGCAATAACGTCCGCTCCTGCACAATGAAAGCGGCCAGAAGCCAGGCACAGACCACCACAGAGACCGGAAACGAAACGAAAATCTTCAGCCAGCAACGCATCCGCTTTTGACGGCGCAGCTTTCGCCACGGTAATAAATTGACCTGGAGCATCAGTAATCCGCCTGACGAATAGCCAGCCCGACGGCGGGCGCAAATGCACCGGGATTCGCAGGCAAAGGCGCGGACAATTGCGCGATTGCGCTTAATGGCGACCAGCATTGCATTACCGCAGATGGCGATTCGCCACTGAAATAGTCCTCCGCGTGGCATAATGCGGCCGCGCGATACTGTGTGCGGATCTTCTGAGAAATTGAGGTTTCAGTCATGGCCTCTGCGTGATCCAGCAAGCCAAACTGGAACGGCAAGCTGTGCGGCGAAGCCCAGAGAAAGGCATCGTCAAGGGGATGAATCAGCAATGCATCACCCGGAACGCCGGCAGCACAGGCCGCCATCTGAAGTGCGCAAGGGGCCAGTTCAATAGCATCCGGGAACAACCGTGCCTGCGCCATGCATCGCACCCACTGTTCAATTTCCTGCTGCCTTGCGGCTGTAACCACCAACTGATTATCACCATGAGGATCAGCCCGGTAGTCCATCACCAGATGTTCCATGCCGAGGGGGAATTGTTTCGCGGCGTTAGCGAAAATAAACGCACTGCGCTGCGGCTCACCCAACCGGGCATCGGGCGCGGCCATTCGCTGTTGCATAATACGTTGTGCAGGAAGGCTTATTCGTAATGAAAAAGACGTCGGCAGCGTTTTTCGCCAGCACGATAAAAGGGCGATCAGCGGCGCGGTCTCATGTAATATCCCCTCCCGCAATGTGAAAGGAGGCAAAGGATGCTGCCACCAGTGACGTAATTGCCAGCCATGACGCCGCCACTGAACGGCGATCGCACGGGCAAAACCGGCTTGAATATCCAGACCTACCTGCCATGCTTGTAGTCGCATTTTCGCCCAATCTCCATATCGTCAGGTAAATAAAAGAACGTATCCATGTTGCTGGCTTGCCTTTATACTACCGCGCGGTTGTTTATAAACTGCCCAATTGACACTTAATGGGAAATCTCAGGTGAAGTTCGTAAAGTATTTATTGATTCTTGCAGTGTGTTGCATTTTGCTGGGAGCCGCCTCGATCTTCGGTTTGTATAAATATATCGAGCCACAGCTACCCGATGTCGCCACGCTTAAAGACGTGCGCTTGCAAACACCGATGCAAGTTTTCAGTGCCGAGGGTGATTTAATCGCTCAATATGGTGAAAAGCGCCGTATCCCACTGAAACTCGACCAGATCCCACCGGAACTGGTGCATGCGTTTATCGCGACAGAAGACAGTCGTTTCTATGAACATCACGGCGTGGACCCGATCGGTATTTTCCGTGCGGCTTCCGTTGCGCTGGTGTCCGGCCACGCCTCACAGGGCGCGAGTACCATTACTCAGCAACTGGCCCGTAACTTCTTCCTGAGTCCTGAACGCACGCTGACCCGTAAAATCAAGGAAGCATTTCTGGCCATCCGCATTGAGCAGATGATGTCCAAAGATGAAATCCTTGAGCTGTATCTGAATAAAATCTATCTCGGTTATCGCGCTTATGGCGTGGGTGCCGCTGCACAGGTTTACTTCGGGAAAAATGTCAACCAACTGACGCTCAGTGAAATGGCGGTGATTGCCGGTCTGCCAAAAGCACCGTCAACCTTCAATCCGCTGTATTCTCACGATCGTTCTCTGGCGCGTCGCAACACCGTACTGGCGCGTATGCTGGATGAGAAATACATCACGCAGGCCCAGTACGATCAGGCGCGTGCTGAGCCGCTGGTGGCGAATTATCATGCTCCACATATCGAGTTTTCTGCGCCGTATCTGACCGAAATGGTGCGTCAGGAGATGGTGAAACGTTATGGCGACAACGCTTATAACGATGGCTACATGGTTTACACCACCATTACCAAGAAAACCCAGCTGGCCGCGCAGGAAGCCCTGCGCACCAACGTGCTCAATTACGATATGCGCCACGGTTACCGTGGCCCGTCAAATCAGTTATGGAAAGTGGGTGAACCTGCGTGGGATCAGGACAAGATTGTTCAGTCGCTGAAAACCCTGCCGGTGTATGGCCCGCTGTTCCCGGCCGTTATCACCGCAACGGACGACGCTCAGGCGACGGCAACGATGTCCAACCGCGCGGTCATCAGCCTGCCATTCAGCGGCATGCGCTGGGCGCGACCTTACCGTAATGACAATGCTCAGGGCCCGACTCCGAAAAAAGTCACTGACGTGGTGCGCCCTGGTCAGCAAGTTTGGGTACGTAAAGTGGGTGATGACTGGTGGCTGGCGCAGGTGCCTGATGTCAACTCAGCCATCGTTTCACTCAATCCAAACGACGGTGCCATTGAAGCGCTGGTCGGCGGGTTTGACTTCAACCAGAGTAAGTTTAACCGCGCCAATCAGGCGGTTCGTCAGCTCGGTTCGAACATCAAACCTTTCCTGTATACCGCAGCAATGGATAAAGGCCTGACGCTGGCGACTATCCTGAATGACATGCCAATCACCCGCTGGGATGCCGGTGCAGGTACCGACTGGCGGCCGAAGAACTCCCCGCCAACGTATTACGGCCCGATCCGTTTACGTCAGGGTCTGGGCGAGTCTAAAAACGTGGTGATGGTGCGTGCGATGCGTGCGATGGGTGTGGATTACGCGGCTGAATATCTGCAGCGTTTTGGCTTCCCGGCGGCGAACATTGTTCATTCCGAATCACTGGCATTGGGTTCTGCTTCATTCACTCCGTTACAGGTGGTACGCGGTTACGCCACACTGACCAACGGCGGTTATCTGGTTGATCCGTATTTCATCACCAAAATCGTGGATGAGTCCGGCCAGGTTCAGTTTGAAGCCAAACCTAAAATCGCCTGCCGTACCTGTAATATTCCGGTTATTTATGGGGATACGCAGAAATCTGCCGTGCTGTCGGATGACAACGTAGAAAATGTTGCTACGTCCACCATCAATAACAATACCAGTGTGCCAACGCCACAACTTGAGCAGGTTCCGCCGAACTCGCCACAGGTTGATGCCGCACAGCAATACGCACCGCATGTGATCAGTACTCCTCTGTCATTCCTGATCAGTGATGCACTGAACTCCAACATCTTCGGGGAACCGGGCTGGATGGGGACGGGCTGGCGCGCAGGACGCGACCTGAAACGTCACGACATTGGCGGCAAAACCGGGACAACCAACAGCTCGAAAGATGCCTGGTTCTCCGGATATGGCCCTGACGTGGTGACATCAGTCTGGATTGGCTTTGACGATCACCGTCGTGATTTGGGCCGTTCGACGGCTTCCGGTGTCATCCCGGATCAAATCTCCGGTGCCGAAGGCGGCGCGAAAAGTGCTCAGCCAGCCTGGGATGATTACATGAAAGCCGTGCTGGAAGGAGTGCCGGAACAGCCACAGACTCCGCCTCCGGGTGTGGTGACCGTCACTATCGATAAGAGTACCGGTAAGCTTTCTGACGGCGGCGGTAACAGTCGCCCGGAATACTTTATCGACGGGACTCAGCCGACAGAACATGCTGTACATGAGGTCGGAACAACCATCATGGATAACGGTCAGGAACACGAACTGTTCTGATGCCTGAGCTGTAAAGCAAAAAGCCGGTCTGCGTAATGCATGACCGGCTTTTTTAATGATGTTTTATCGCAGGCTCAGCGGGCATTGCGCATCAGAAACTCATGCGCCAGGAATAACGCACTCACGTTGCGGGCTTCGCAAAAATCGGGATGTTGCAGCAGTTCCATCATGCGTGACACCGGCCAGCGCGTTTGTGGCAAAGGCTCCGGCTCATCACCTTCCAGGCTTTTCATATACAAATCTTTAGCAATGACGATATTCATGCGACTGGAGAAGTAAGAAGGCGCCATAGTCAGTTTTGCCAGCACGTCAAAGTGCCGTGCACCGTAGCCCACTTCTTCCATCAGTTCCCGGTTCGCCGCCTCAAGCACACCTTCACCCGGATCAATCAGGCCCTTGGGGAAACCCAGCTCGTAGCTTTCAATCCCAACGGCATATTCCTGAATTAACAACAGCTCATCATCAATGATCGGTACAATCATCACCGCTTCGCGATCGGAAGGACGCATGCGTTCATACACGCGTTCAGCGCCATTGCTGAATGTCAGATCAACAGATTCGATGGTGAATAATCGCGAACGGGCTACGGTTTCCACCTTCGTAATTTTCGGTTTTTGCAGGTGTTGTGTCATCTCATCCCCAACTTATTATTCACCTGACCAGAGGTGTTCTAATGGGTTCGTTTGTCTGTTCAAAAGCCGCTACCGGTAGTCATTGTGCGTTAAGGAGCGTCAGCATCGCAATCTTTACTGAAAAACTGTCTTTGTCCTGCCTGTTTCCCGTTCAAAATGTCACTAAATAATCGCCGTTAATCGCGCAAAAAAAACACGTTGACTCATGGCTGTCACATTTTTGCTTTAACAAAAACACTCTCACTTAAAAATAGGATTATACCGATACCCGTTAATTCCCAAATGCAGGTATCCTCTAGCATGGTATTTTTGTGCACGCGATTCAGGTTAACAATAATAAAATTCCTATCAAAAAGCACCCATGCGCAGAATGTGCATTTCGTTATATGTATAATACTTTCACAGAGTTGACGTAAGTCACCCACGTCTGAACGGGGATCGGATGAGCACAGTAGTCGTGACACTGGTGTTGTTGTGTATCGCAATTATTGCCACAGCGTCTTATTTTTGGCTCGTATTGCGTCGCCGCCAACGCGGCGAGTCAGTCGTGCGTTTTTCCACACCCAGTCAGCGCAAACTCTCCCAGAAAGAACGCGACGCAGTAGAACGCTATCTGCGACAAAATGAAGGCCTCGGCCAGACACCGATCACCCACCGCAATAATCTGATTATCCTGCGCGATAAACTGACGCTGACCACCAAAAGCGAAAATGTTTATAGCCTGACCCGCGCGATCACCCGTTATGGGGTGGCGAGCGAAGATCCTAACAAATGGCGTTACTTCCTCGATTCTACTGAAATTCACCTGCCGCCATTCTGGGAGCAATACATTGCTCAGGAAAACCAGGTCGAGCTGATCAAAACACAGACTCTGCCGCTGGTGATTTCACTCAACGGTCATACGCTGACCGAGCACGTTTACGAAGGCCCGGCGCCGGTTTCGGCGGTGATACCTTCTCAGCCGCAAAATGCGTCTATCCGTCATGAAGAAAGCGAGCATATTGAACTGGTCAAAGTGCGTCGCGAAACACGTGAAGAGCATGCGCTGACCCGTTCGAATGGTGTAAAAGAAGCGCTGGCTGTTTCCGCTATTCTGCTTCTGCTTTTCATCACACTGCAAAGTCCGGTGATATTTCTGCCCTGGTTGCTGGTGATTTCGGCAGGATTAGCCGCCTGGGTTATCTGGCGGTTTGTGTCTGAACGTTTAGGTAAAAATCGTAAGGAAATTCATTGCCTGCGCGGCTTACCTAAACGCTGGGGTTTGTTCGGTGAATCCAAACAAGGTGATATCAGCAATATTTCGCTCGGTGCGGTAGACCTGATTTATCCGCCTCACTGGCAGCCCTATATTGGTCGTGATCTCGGACAGCCAACGGACGTGGAAGTCTATATGAACAGCCACGTTGTCCGCCAGGGAAGCTATCTGACACTGCACGAGGAAGTGAAAAGATTCCCGCTCCAGCAGTGGGGAAGAAACCTGGTGCTCGCCACCAGCGCCTTCCTCTTGCTGCTGGCGTTACTGGTTTATGTGCCGCTTGGCCTGCCGCTCAAACTCAGCGTAGCCTGGCTGCAAGGTGCACAAAGTTCGCAGGTTAACAGCGTACAGGAACTGGAAAAGGCTGCCCTGCGCGTCGGCGACACCCTGAAAGTTCAGGGTACCGGCATGTGTTATGTGCCACCGGCGGCCAGCCGTTCTGCATCCGGTTTTATGCCTTTTGATTGTTCCGCGATTTACTGGAATACCGCGACGCCGCTGCCGGTGCCGCAGTCAGAAATTATTGATGCAGCTACAGCGCTGCAAACCACGGTGAACAACCAGCTGCATCCCGGCCAGAACCAAACCCCCGAGCAAAACATTAACCCGCAACTGGCCACCGCCATCGAGAAATCCGGGATGATCCTGCTTGATGATTTCGCGGATATCGTGCTGAAAACCGAAACGCTATGCGGAAACAGTAACGATTGTGTTCGTCTGAAAAATGCGCTGGTGAATCTGGGCAATTCGAGCAACTGGAATTCGCTGGTGAAGCGGGCAAAAGCAGGCACATTGCAGGGGATTAACGTTCTGCTGCGTCCGGTCAGCGCGCAATCGCTGAGTGAACTGGTGAATAACGCAACGTCTTCTTTCTTTGTTCAGGAAACCCGTCGCGCCGCTGACAGCCTTAACAGCCCGCCACCGGGCGGATTCTTGATCAGTAACGATGAAGGACGCCAGTTGATTGAAATGCCCACGCCTCCGGTCAGCGTGTTTGCTAACCCGCCTCAGGAGCAGTGGAAGCAACTGCAACAATTATCGACACTCCTGCTACATACACCGTTCAGTGCGCAGGGCGTGATCACCAGTATCAGCATTGATGCTAACGGAACCCGTCACATTTCGTTGCACAGCGAGCCGGATATCTCAACGCTCTGGCGCTATCTGGGCACCAGCTTATTACTGTTACTGTTAATCGGTGTTCTGGCGGTCAATCTCGTGCTGTTTACCCGCCGTTTCATCAAAGATAAGCGCAGAATCGACGATATTCAGCAATATTATAACTCCTGCTTTCATCCCACGTTAATGCCAATCCCCGTGCAAAAACTGGGCTGAAAACCACCGGGTGTCCCTGCGCCACCCGGTCAGATTATGCTACCCTGACGCCCTTCCCTGCTTTCATCTGTTCGCCCCTGCGGTTTCTCACAGCCGCAAGAACCTGGAGTCTTCATGCCCCCCGATTTTGACTGGCAATGCATCGATACTGTTTTACTGGATATGGACGGCACATTGCTGGATCTGGCTTTTGACAGCCAGTTCTGGTTGCAGGATGTCCCTCTTGCCCTTAGCCAGCAGCGTGCGATCCCGCTTGAAAACGCGCGCCAGTTAATTCATGACGAATATCTTGCCGTCCAGCACACCATGAACTGGTATTGCTTCGACTACTGGAGTGAAAGGCTGAGTCTGGATATCTACCAGATGACGACGAACATCGGCAAAAATGCGCGTCTTCGCGACGACACGCTGCCGTTTCTGGTTCACCTGCGTGAAAGCGGACGACAGACAATTTTGCTCACCAATGCGCATCCGCACAGTCTTTCCGTTAAAATTGAACATACCGGATTAGACCAGCACCTTGATTTATTACTTTCCACCCACACATTTGGTTATCCGAAGGAAGATCAGCGGCTGTGGTCTGCAGTTCAGCAACAAACGGGCTTTAATCCCGACAGGACATTATTTGTCGATGACGGTGAACCGATCCTGAATGCGGCAAAAACCTTCGGCATCCGCTATTGTCTGGGTATAGAAAATCCGGACTCGACCATGGCAAATAAGTCATTTGAAGGACATCCTTCCATCAATGATTACCGCAGCCTGTTGCCTGCAATTCACCCCGTAACAGGCCCGGCTAAGTAACACCGGTACGCTCAGGGGAAGAATATGAAAGGTAAAACGGAAGACGACGATAATGCAGTGCGCCTCGATAAATGGTTGTGGGCGGCTCGTTTTTATAAGACCCGCGCGCTGGCACGCGAGATGATTGATGGCGGCAAAGTGCATTACAACGGCCAGCGGGGGAAACCCAGCAAGCTGATGGAACTGAATGCCGAAATTACATTGCGTCAGGGAAATGACTCAAAAACGATCATCGTTCTGGGGCTGACCACTCAGCGCCGTAGTGCAGAAGAAGCACAGAAACTGTATCAGGAAACTGAGGCGAGCATTGCCAGCCGGGAAAAAATCTCCGAAGCACGCAAAATGAACGCGATGCCGCATCCGGACAGACGTCCGGACAAAAAGGAACGCCGCAACCTGATCAAATTTAAATATGGCGATTCTGAATAAATCCAAAGTCCTTCCAGGAGGGATGAAGGATTTGAGTTCGCTAAACAGAGAGAAAATTATGTCTAATCACGACCAACTGCATCGCTACCTGTTCAATCATCACGCCGTTCGCGGTGAACTGGTCTCGCTCAAAGAAACTTTCCAGCAGGTTATTGCCGGTCACGACTATCCGGCAGAAGTGCGCAATCTGCTGGGTGAAATGTTGGTGGCGACCAGCCTGCTGACTGCCACCCTGAAATTTGACGGCGATATTACCGTGCAGTTGCAAGGTGATGGTCCGCTGAAACTGGCCGTGATCAACGGTAACAACAAGCAGGAACTGCGCGGCGTCGCACGTCTGCAGGGTGACATTACCGAAGGCAGCTCGCTGAAAGAGATGATTGGCAACGGCTACATGGTGATCACGATTTCTCCGACCGTCGGCGAACGCTATCAGGGCGTCGTAGGGCTGGAAGGCGAAAACCTGGCAGAGTGTCTGGAAAACTACTTCATGCAGTCAGAACAGCTGCCAACCCGCATCTTCATCCGCACGGGTGAAGTTGAAGGCCAGCCTGCTGCAGGCGGCATGTTGTTGCAGGTTCTGCCAGCGCAAGATACTGATCCGGAAGAGTTCAGCCATCTGGCACAACTGACCACCACCATCAAAGCGGAAGAGCTGCTGACCCTGCCTGCCAACGAAGTGCTTTATCGTCTGTATCATCAGGAAGAGGTCACCCTGTATGAACCGCAGAATGTCTGTTTCCGTTGCACCTGTTCCCGCGAACGTTGTGCAGCAGCGTTGCTGACGCTGCCGGATGAAGATGTGCTCGACATGCTGGAAACTGATGGAAAAATAGAGATGCACTGCGATTATTGCGGCACGGACTATGAATTTGACGCGATGGATATGGCGACACTGAAAGCTGGCGGCGACGTTCATTCCGGAGATGACCACGTTCATTGATCGTTAACACACGCAGCCTGAGGGACTTTTCACTGAAAAGTCCCTTTTTTATTGCTATTCCATAACCTCATTTGCACACCTTTCGGGTTTTTCATCACAATTCTGGAAAAACATTCACATCTACCGTTATTCTTTGAGAGCTGTCGTGGCACAAAAGCGATATATACCTACAATAGCAACTGATTTATCCCTATTTACGGGATTCAAATTCAGCAAGGAGCAGGGAAATGCCTACCACTATCGGGATCACCGCCGAAACACTCTCCCAGTATGGGATCCACCAGAATAGCGAAATTGTCTATAACCCTGATTACGAAACTCTTTTTGCAGAAGAGACGGCCCCGGGCCTGGAAGGTTATGAGCGCGGGCAGGTGACAGAGCTCGGTGCAGTGAATGTCGATACTGGCATTTTCACCGGCCGCTCGCCGAAAGATAAATATATCGTCCGTGATGACACCACACGCGATACGCTCTGGTGGGCTGATCAGGGCAAAGGGAAAAATGATAACAAACCGCTGTCGCAGGAAATCTGGACATCACTCAAGGCGCTGGTCAGCAAGCAGCTATCCGGGAAACGTTTGTTTATCGTTGATGCCTTCTGCGGTGCCAATGCAGACTCACGCCTGAAAGTACGTTTTATTACGGAAGTCGCCTGGCAGGCACATTTCGTCAAGAACATGTTCATTCGCCCCGAAGTCAATGAACTGGAAAATTTCGAGCCTGATTTCATCGTGATGAACGGCGCGAAATGTACCAATCCGGACTGGCAGAAACAGGGTCTGAATTCTGAAAACTTCATCGCTTTCAATCTGACCGAACGTATCCAGCTGATAGGCGGCTCGTGGTACGGCGGAGAAATGAAGAAAGGCATGTTCGCAGTCATGAACTATCTGCTGCCATTGCAGGGTATCGCCTCAATGCATTGCTCAGCGAACGTCGGCGAAAAAGGCGATGTGGCGGTGTTCTTTGGTCTCTCCGGTACCGGCAAAACCACCTTATCCACCGATCCGAAGCGTCAGCTTATCGGCGATGATGAGCACGGCTGGGACGATGACGGCGTCTTTAACTTTGAAGGTGGCTGCTATGCCAAAACCATCAAACTGAGCAAAGACGCCGAGCCGGAAATTTTCGGTGCGATAAAACGCGATGCCTTGCTGGAAAACGTGATGGTCAGCGCAGACGGCAAAATCGACTTCAATGACGGCAGCAAGACTGAGAATACCCGCGTCTCCTACCCGATTTATCACATTCAAAATATCGTGAAACCGGTATCGAAAGCCGGTCACGCCAGTAAAGTGATTTTCCTGACAGCCGATGCGTTTGGCGTATTGCCGCCGGTTTCCCGTCTCACAGCCGCGCAAACGCAATACCATTTCCTGTCCGGTTTCACTGCGAAGCTGGCCGGAACTGAGCGCGGTGTCACTGAACCCACGCCAACCTTTTCTGCCTGCTTTGGTGCGGCGTTCCTGATGCTGCACCCGACGCAATACTCCGAAGTATTGGTGAAGCGCATGGAAGCTGCAGGCGCTCAGGCCTATCTGGTGAACACTGGCTGGAATGGTACCGGCAAACGTATTTCGCTGAAAAATACCCGCGCTATTATCGACGCGATCCTCAACGGCACCATTGATGATGCGGAAACCTTCACCTTGCCGCTGTTTAATCTGGCGGTGCCGGTTGAGCTGCCGGGCGTCGACACGCATATTCTGGATCCGCGCAATACTTACGCCAGCCGTGAACAGTGGCAGGAAAAAGCTGAACATCTGGCACAGTTATTTATCGATAACTTCGACAAATACACCGATACCCCGGCTGGCGCCGCACTGGTCAGTGCCGGACCGAAACGCTAATCTGCTGGCAAACTCTTATCAGGCGCGGGCTTCCGCGCCTTTTTTATTGCAACCAGCCCAGCGGCATTTCAGAATGACAGCATTGCTGTCAGAGGAGCCTGATATGGCGACGATTACCGTTCGTAATCTGGATGATGATGTGAAGGAATTATTGCGCATTGCGGCGGCCAGAAAAGGCCATTCGATGGAAGAAGAAGCACGTTTGATACTAAAACAGGCGCTGACCACTACAGTGCCTGATTTTGGTCTGGGCAGTCAGCTGCGCCAGCGCTTTTCTTCCCTGAGCGTGGAACATCTGGAACTGCCACCGAAATGATCATCCTCAATACTGCCGTCATCCTTGAGATGATTAGCCCCTTCCCGCAAAAGAACGTGCTGCAATGGCTGGACGCGCAGGACGCCACACAACTGTATCTGACCAGCCTGAGCGTCGCGGCGCTTTTCAGCTGGGCGGATAGTCTGCCGGAGAATCAGCCGAAAGCCGCGCTTTCGGACGCTTTGCTGGAGATGATGAACCAGGATTTCGCGGGCAGACTATTGCCGTTTGATGCGGCCAGCGCGCTGTATTACCCGCGTGTGATGGCCTTATCGAAGGCGGCCAATATTGAGATGGCGGAGCGTGATATGCAGCTCGCGGCAATCTGCCTGAACCATCAGGCGGGGCTTGCCACAGATCACGCAGAAGTGTTTGCACACACGGGCGTGGTGTTAGTTAATCCATGGGATACGGCGGAAACACCACGATGGCGGGAAGAAGCGGCAGAGTATTATGTGATGAGCAGGAAGAATTAAGCCAGCGGCTGGGCTGCTGTTAAACCGTGGGTTGCCACCCACACCGGCCTTAAAGGTGGCTTATCGCCACCCCCCTTAAGGAATCCCGGGCTCTATTGCGCGCTCCGCGCTGGCTATGTTTCAGCTGCCGCAGCGCGATAAGTGATCGCCGAAATTGAGAAACCGAAACTTTCACCTGTCTGAATAAAAGGGATCATTAAGGCTCCCCTTAATCAAACCAGTTTTTGCTGTACCGCCACCGCTTTCAGCATCTCAACCGGTAACGGCAGATAGGCCCGAATTCGTAATCCCCCGCGGTCACTTTTCCCGATATCCAGCGTGCCTGAGTGGGCATCAATAATGCGCTGAACAATCGCCAGCCCGAGTCCGGTTCCGCTGGTAGTTCGCGCACTTTCGCCACGCACAAATGGCTGAAACAGATGCTTAAGCTGGTCAGGCTCAATGCCCGGGCCGTCGTCTTCAACCTGGAACCAGGCCCGCTGCAATTCGCGACCACTACTGACTTTAATCCAGCCGTCGCCATAACGGGCGGCATTCACCACCATATTCACCACGGCACGTTTGATAGACAGCGGATGTGCATTGACCAGCAATTCGCCGTCCGCCAGACCAGAGTCGATCTCACGTTCATAACCGCTTTCCGTCGCAATCACTTCGCCCAGAATACCGTTAAGATCGGTGATCTCGGTCGGCATCTCCTGTCCGGTGCGCAGATAATCGATGAACTGCTCAATAATCGCGTTGCACTCTTCGATATCTTTATTGATCGACTCGGCGAGATAACTGTCATCGTCACTCATCATTTCGGTCGCCAGACGAATGCGCGTCAGCGGCGTACGCAGATCATGGCTGACGCCCGCCATCAGAAGGGTACGGTCATCGGCCAGCAGTTTGACACCGGCAGCCATCTGATTAAACGCCCGCGTCACAGAACGCACTTCAGACGCACCGTATTCACGCAGCGGCGGCGGAATAATACCTTTCCCTACCTGCAACGCCGCATGCTCCAGCTCAACCAGGGGGCGGTTCTGTATACGGATAAACAGCCACGCGCCACCAATCGCCAGCAACATAATCGCCAACGTATAGCGGAACAGCGGAGAGAAATCGCCCTGATGGATTTCAGTAAGGGGAACCCGCACCCAGATGTCAGGCGACAACCAGGTTTTCAGCCACACCACCGGGGTATTTTTATTGACCTCGACGCGCACGTCAGTAGGACCACCGAGTTGCTGCGCCATCTGCTGACTGAGGAATTCGTAATGCTGCGCCCAGCGCAGGCCACTCTCCTCGGCCGCAGAGTTGGTATAAAGAGAAATGCCCAGTTCGCGGTAGATTTCGCGACGAAATGCCGGTGGAACCGCCAGCAACGTCCCATCTTCCAACTGCAGCCGGTCAGTCATCAGCATACGGACTTCGTATGCCAATACCTTATTGAACTGCTGCAGGCTGGGCAGAATGGCGAAGTTCAGCACCACCAGATAGGTCGTCACCAGGCTGACGAACAGCAAGGTGACGATTAATAACAGAGTTCGGGCAAACGAGCTACGCGGTGAAAAGCGTATTCGCTTCATGCCTTACTGCCGTCCGGTACAAATACGTAGCCCAGACCCCAGACAGTCTGAATGTAACGCGGATGCGCCGGATCTTCTTCTACCATACGACGCAGACGGGAAATCTGCACATCGATAGAGCGTTCCATCGCACTGTATTCACGGCCACGCGCCAGATTCATCAGCTTGTCACGGGACAGTGGCTCACGCGGATGGCTTACCAGCGCTTTCAGCACGGCAAACTCACCACTGGTCAGTGGCATAGGCTCATCTTCACGGAACATTTCGCGGGTGCCGAGGTTCAGTTTGAACTTACCAAATGAAATGACCGCTTCTTCCTGAGAAGGTGCGCCTGGCAGTTCATTGGCCTGACGGCGCAGGACTGCGCGGATACGCGCCAGCAGTTCACGCGGGTTAAATGGCTTAGGAATGTAGTCGTCGGCGCCGATTTCCAGGCCCACGATACGGTCAACTTCTTCCCCTTTCGCCGTCACCATGATGATCGGCATCGGGTTACTCTGGCTGCGCAGACGACGGCAGATAGATAAACCATCTTCGCCAGGCAACATCAGATCCAGAACCATCAGGTGGAATGACTCACGGGTCAGCAAACGGTCCATTTGTTCAGCATTGGCAACGCTACGCACCTGGAAGCCCTGTTCAGTCAGATAACGCTCCAAAAGTGCACGCAGGCGCATATCGTCATCGACCACCAGAATCTTGTGATTTTCTTGCATTTAAATCTCCCAAAGGCGTGAATGCCTCAAGCTTGTATTGTTAGAAAAGTCAGCCAAAACAGACAGCGTTTAATGGTATATATTCTAGTCGAAATTGTAACAATGATTATGGATTTCCTAATTTATCAACAATATCAGAGGAGTCTTCTGCAAGCGAAGGTTGGTTTGTTACGGGGTGTCCCGCTCTGCAAACCTGCTCATCCGTTTTTCTGGTCATTATCTGAGCATTTCTGCCGAAAGTATCAGGAAAATGATCATCTCAATGTGCCCGTGGGGATAAAAGTTTGGTGATTTTACTTATTCGTTTGATTAATAATAAAGTGATAAGGATAATATTTTATTTGAGAAATAGATCATTTACCCACCAACTGATCATTTGAATGAATTAACCAAACCATAAAGATCATAGACAGTGATATTTCAGATTAAAAACTCATTATCATTTAATTAGACAGGATGCCACCGACTATTCAATGTATAGAACACTTGATAGAATTCGGCGTCTGAAGGTGATGAATTCACTTTATTTAATCCGATAAAGTCATCTTTAGATTAACCACTAATTTTTATTTCTGAATGGACGCAAAAAATGAAAACCAAGTTCAAGCTCTTAGCGGGTGGGATATTTTTGGCTATGGCTGCAAATAGCTATGCGATCGATGGCGCTATTAATTTTACGGGTGCGATTGTTGAAGAGGCCTGTGAAATCAATGGGGGTGAAGAGCTCAATATACCTTTAGGGACTTATTCAGCAGCTCAATTCCAGGAAATTGGTGATCTCTCTCCGAAGATCCCTTTTACCCTGCCACTTGATAACTGTCCTGTCGTTACTGAAAGTAATCCTACTCCTCACTTCCGGATATGGCTGGAGTCAGATACCGTTGCTGATACCACTGATTTGATTGCACTTGGCAATGATTACGGTGATGAAATGGCGGATGGTGTCGGCATCAGAATCGAAGATGCAGAAACCAACGAGATAATGAAAATCAACGGATTACCTGACATCATCTATCCAATCCCCGGAAAGGTTATGAATGTCAACCTTCTCGCATACTATGAGTCGTTTAAATTGCCTGGCGATATCACTGCCGGTGCAGCAGACGCGCGCGTGAAAGTCACTCTCGATTACAGATAAGTACTTTGAGCCTTGCCCTGTAAAAATTAATTCTACAGGGCATCTCTTATACGTTTATTCAATTACCGCATGAATATATTGCTACTGTAAGGATTCATATTCGAATGGGTAAGTCAAAAATATTAACATTACTTTTCATTATAACTTCAGTAGTTACATCACAAATAACCTATGCCGGCGGAATTATTGTCGGACGGACACGCGTTATTTATGATGCAGATAAAAGGGAAGCTACCCTTTCCGTTAAAAATAATGCCGATAACAATCCTTTCCTCATACAATCGTGGGTTGATGCGGGGGGAGAAAAAACACGCGGTCCTTTTATTATCACCCCGCCACTATTTCGACTGAATGCTCAACAGGAAAGTAACCTGCGCATTTCCTATAACGGCAGCGTCCTCCCGACAGACAGAGAGTCCGTTTTCTATATCAATGTTAAAGCGATACCTTCAACGCCAAAAAATACAAAAAACGAACTTAAACTGGTGGTCAATACGCGGATAAAGCTCTTTTACCGGCCAACAAAACTGCCCGGAAAATCGTTTGAAGCACCGAAGGCGCTCACTTTCTCCAGAAATAACGGGCATCTCGTTATCAAGAATCAGAGCCCTTATCACGTTGTTTTCAGTTCACTCAGCATTGGCTCAACTTTTTTAAAAGAGGTGGCCATGATTGCGCCATTGAGCGAGCTGGATGTCATTCTTCCCGCGAAAATCTCAGGCAACAGTGTGAAATGGGAAGCGATAAATGACTATGGCGGCACGACAGAACGATATGAGCAACCTCTGTAACCGGACCAATAAAGCCACGCCATAACTCACAGCAATCGCCTAATTACGGCAACTCAGAAGCACGAGAAAACTATGCTCACGGATGAAAAATTTTTACAGAAGAGCTTGTCTGGAGACATTAAAAAGACCTCCGCGCCGCTCGTGCTAAAACTGGGTGGCCTGCTGACCAGTACGGCTTTGGGATTACTCGCCGCTCACCCGGCCCGTTCAGAAAATGTCTATTTCGATCCTCAGTTCATCGAGCGTCAAGCCGGTGATGTTGGGGATGTCGACCTCTCGTTGTTCCAGAGTAATGACCAGGCACAGTTACCAGGTAACTATGACACTGCATTGTATGTGAATAAAAAATTAAAAATACGTCATTCAATCAGCTACTTGTCCAAACCAGACGGCACGCTTGAGCCACAGATCACGCCTGATATATTGCGGTTACTGGGCGTCAATGTTGATGCGTTTCCGGCGTTAAAAAATCATCAGCCGGACGCACCTTTGGGTTCGCTTGCACAATATATCCCTGCTGCAGACGTCAAATTTGATTTCTACCTCATGCAGCTTAATTTCAGCATTCCGCAGGCAGCGATCCTTCAAAAAGCTGAAGACTATATTGATCCGGAAAAATGGGATGACGGCGCGCCTGTACTTTTCTCAAATTATTCCTATTCAGGCGGCCAGAGGAGTTACCGAAATGGCAGTGATGATTCCAGCCAATACCTGAATCTGCAAAATGGCTTCAACGTAGGCCCGTGGCGCTTACGTAATTATACGACTTACAGCAACAGCGGAGGTGAGAAGCGTTGGGATACGATCTCAACCTACGCCGAACGGGATATCAAAACCTTAAAATCAAAATTCCAAATCGGTGAAAATTCGACCTCCGGAGAAATTCTCAGCAGTGTCCCGTTCTCCGGGGTTCAGCTTTTTTCTGACGATAATATGCTGCCAAACAGCCAGCGCGGTTTCGCACCCACCATACGGGGTATTGCAAACTCAAATGCAGAAGTCACTATCCGGCAAAATGATCACATTATTTATCAGTCTTTTGTCCCTCCGGGTGCCTTTGAGATTAGCGATCTTTATCCCTCATCCTACAGCGGAAATCTTGAGATAACGGTGAAAGAAGCTGACGGGACTGAACGCCGGTTTAATCAGCCTTTTTCAGCGATTCCCATCATGCAACGCCCTGGTCGTTTGAAATACAGCGCAACAGCGGGGACTTATCGCGCGACAGATAACAATGAGAAAGAGCCAACCTTTGCTCAAGGTACGGCTATCTATGGTATTTCAAACACCATTACGTCCTACGGTGGCTCTGTGGTATCTGAAGATTACCTCTCAGGACTCATCGGCATGGGTTATAACCTCCGGTGGCTGGGCGGCATTTCGGCTGATGTTACCCATGCCCGTTCTACACTGGACAATAATCAAACCACCTCAGGTCAGTCATATCGCGTCCAGTATTCGAAAAATATTGAAATGACCGACACAGATTTCAGTCTGGCAAGCTATCGGTACTCAAGTGCGGGATATTACGACTTCGATGAGTCCACACAATATCTTGATGGCGACAATGTTCCGGAACTTGATTATCACAAACGCAGTAAAATCCAGTTCAATATCAATCAGACATTGTGGCAAGGCGCGAGCCTGTATCTGTCAGGATACAAACAGGACTACTGGAATAACAGCGGCAAGGAGAAGAATCTCTCACTGGGCTTAAACAACAGTCTGTTTGGTATCAGCTATAACCTGAGCTATTCCTACAGCCAGTTACAGGATCAGGATAACGATCAACAGATATCCCTGAACGTCCGTATTCCGCTCAGCCGTTGGTTGCCACAAAGCTGGGGGACATACAATGTCTCTCACCAGAAAGGCGAAGGGACACGGCATCAGGTTGGATTAAGCGGAACCGCGCTTGACGATCGTCGCCTGAGCTATTCAGTTCAGCAAAGTTATACCGCTCATAACAGTGAAAGCGGCAGCAACCTTTACTCTTCTTACCGCTCCTCCTTTGGCAATCTCAATGCAGGTTACAATTACAGCAGGGATTCTCAGCAACTCAGCTACGGCATTGCCGGCGGGATCGTGGCGCATTCCCGGGGTGCCACTTTGTCTCAACCTCTCGGTGATTCCTTTGCATTGATTGATACCAATGGAGCCAGTGGGGCACGTCTGCAAAATCTTCCTGGCGTCAGAACAGACTGGCGTGGTTTTGCTGTCGTCCCGTATCTGACTGCGTATAACGAAAATCGTATCGCCATGGACACCACCACCCTGCCTGACGACGTAGATATCGAAAATACCTCAGCCATTGTGATCCCGAATTCCGGCGCCATGGTGACGGCACATTTTGATGCCCGAGTGGGGGCCAGAGTTTTGGTGACACTTGTCAGACCAAACGGGGCCACAGTCCCGTTTGGTGCCGTGGCGGCCACTGATAAACAAAGCAATATCGTGGATGAGGGCGGCGTCGTTTATCTGTCAGGTATCCCGTTAGAAAAACCCGTTTTACTTCATGTCAAATGGGGGAATAACGCATCTCAGCAATGTCAGGCTCAACTCAACATTTCTGCCTCAACCTCTCAGGTGAATTCGCTGAAGGCTCAGTGTATTTAAGGATAATTCATGCACACTAAAAAACAGGTTTTGCACAACCTGACATCACTCATAAAGCTCGCACTGTTGGGGATCGCCATAAATAGTTTTTCATCCCTCGCACAAGCGGGATCGGCAATGTGCTCGCCAGAAAATGGTGCCGGCGTGAGTTATGAAAACTTTCTTCATGAAGACATCCCCGCGTCGGACAACGAGAGAGGGAAAAAGTATGAAAAAAGCATGAATGGTGGAATGCAAAATTACACCATTGCCTGCAATTGTACCGACAAAGATGCCAGCAGCCGCAGTGGAGTACTGCTGATGTACACCGTAAAAACCGCCTTACCTAAGGGAACTGAGCCGGGATATTACAAAATTAATGACCACATTGATGTCAAAGCAAGCCTTGATCTGCCTCCGGCAACTGATGTTCCGGTGCCGACGACCAAAACACTTGGCGATGCCACGCATCACACAGATGCAAATAATAACGGCGTTTGCGTGCAGCAAAATACCCGTGCCAGCCTCGACATTGGTTCTCAAGGTTCATTAACTTTTTATATCACCACCCCTTTTATCGGAGAACTGGATATACCAAGAACAGAGATCGCTGAGATTTATTTGTCATCAGGTACGGCCATAGTGACCGCCCCTCCGCTTGGCTCCCCTGTTGCCCGCGTCTACGTCAGCGGAAAACTGACCGTACCCCAAAGCTGCGAAATCAATAAAGGTGAAACGATCACGGTCAATTTCGGTGCCATCGCCACCAATAAATTCACCACGCTCAATCAGCCTCCCAGAGGGTTTATTCCTGTAACGTTCAACATTACGTATGACTGCACAGCCAATGGATTGCCGAAGATCCCGGCAGGTACACAGCTTGCCATGCTGTTGAAGGGGGACGACCTGACAGATCAGTACACGCTGGTCGCCAGACGCCGGCCTTCTGACAATAAAGCCGATATTGGCATTCGCGTTGAGAATGCCAGCGGTACAGCGATCCCTTTTGAATCTGGAAACTTACCCATGAATCAAAACGGTATGGGAAACATCTCTATGACGGCTTACCCAATTAACCTCATTGGTGGCGGGCTGGATACCGGCGAATTCAGTGGGATGGCGACCTTGAAAATAGATATCCGATAAGCCTGCCACGCTGTTCAGTTCACAATCTCAATACTCACCAACCGGCTGTCCGCGCGCCCGTGGTCGTCCACCGCGCGAATGCGATACTGGCCGTTATTGATAGGCCGCCAGTCGATAGCGGATTTGCTGGCGGAGCTGCCGAGGTAGATGTCATCGACAAACCAGTACACCGTTTTACTGTCCGCATCCGTGACCGCATTAAAGGAAATCCGGTCACGGCCTTGCTGTGACTGCCGCAGCGTGTAGGTGGTATTTTTCAGCGGTGACGTGATGCGTGGCGGATTGCCACTCACGTCAACGCCCTCATCCTTGCAGTGATTCGCCGGGGGCTTACGTTTTGGCAACCCTGCCTGTGCAAAAACATTCGCCAGATCCGATGGCCAGAACTCAAACACTTCCGTACGGGTTTCGTCCTCCTCATAAGGCGGGCATGCCACTTCACCGGTCAGTTTATCGAGGCGCACCGGGCGGTAAACCGTATCGACTTTGATCGGCGACTTGCCCGGAATAAACCAGGTTTTGCCTTTTTGCTGGCACCACGGCGTCGGCAAATCACCGCTGGCCAGGCAGATATCCACCCTTTTCAACCCTTTGGGAAACGGGCGTTTGGGTTCCTGCAAATCAGGATAACTGGCGGTAATGCTGTCGATAATATTGAAGAACAGCGGCGCGGCCGCATCGGCACCGACAAACACGTTGTTGCCTTTGCTGTCGAAATTCCCTTCCCACACCACCAGCACGTAAGGCCCGAAAACCCCCACGCTCCAGGCATCACGAAAGCCCCAGGACGTGCCGGTTTTCCAGTAAACTGGCAGTGAAGACGGTGCCTGTGCCAGCGTATCGCCCGGACGGCGGTGCTGGCGCAGCATATCGAGGGTGATGAAACTGGCCTCTTCACTCAGCAACCTGACCGGCGTTGTCTGCCGCGGATCGGATTTCTGCATCCGTAACGGCTGTAAGACGCCACGGTTCGCCAGCAATGCGTACAGTTTTGCCAGTTCCTGCATCGTCACTTCGCCACCGCCCAGCACCAGCGATAAACCATAATGGTTCTCGCTGGACATATCCGCCACGCCGGAAAGACGCAGAAACTGATAGAACGTCGGCTGGCGAAGCTGTGAAGCCACATACACGGCCGGAATGTTGCGGCTGAAGTTCAGCGCATCGGTGGCAGTCACTGGTCCGAGAAATCGCCGGTCGAAATTCTCCGGCGCATATGCCCCAAATGCTGAAGGCACATCTTTGAGAATAGTCATCGGATGCAGCACGCCCTGCTCCATGCCCAGCGCGTAAATAAACGGTTTGAGCGCCGAACCGGGCGAGCGTTTCGCATTGGTGCCGTTCACCTGCCCCTGAATCGTACGGTTGTAGTAATCGGCGGAACCGACCAGCGCACGCACACCCATATCACGGGTATCGGCCAGCACAACAGCAGCATTGTGAATCCCACGGCTTTCGTTGCGGGTGATAAACGCATTCACCTGCCGCTCGATCAGCCGCTGCAAACCGGCATCCAGCGTGGTGTCGATACGGGTATCCGTGCGGATAATTTGCGGGTTCTGCTGGCGTAACTGCTCGATGAAATGCGGCGCAATATAAGGCATCTGTTCGGGCTGGCGCAGTGCCAGCGGCAATCTGAACAATGAAGTCTGGCTGCTGTCGGTTGCATAATGGGCCTGCCAGCGCTGGAAAAGCCGGTTACGAGCCTGCGTCAGCGCCGCACCGACAACACCCGTTTTAGAGTCGATACGGTAGCTCGGCGATTGTGGCAGAACCGCCAGCGTCAGTGCTTCCGGTAACGTCAGATCCTTCGGGGCTTTGTTGAAATAAATCAGGCTGGCCGCGCCAATGCTTTCAATATTTCGCCCGTACGGTGCGGTATTCAGATAGGCTTCGAGAATGTCATGTTTGGAATAACTCAGTTCCAGTTGCACCGCGCGCAGAACCTGCATGATTTTACCCGATGGCGTGCGGGTGTTCAGATGCCAGTGCATCCGCGCCAGTTGCATCGTGATAGTGGAGCCGCCCTGCATCTTTCCACCCGTCACATAGCTGCGCCAGAACCCCCGCATCAGGCTGAACGGGTTAAAACCGGGGTTGATATAAAACCAGCGATCTTCATGCAGCAACAAGCTTTTCACCGCCAGCGGAGAAACCTGTTCAAGTGGCGTCCAGAGGCGATAACGGTCGTCGTTCGCCAGCGTGATACGCATCAGCGTACCCTGACGGTCATAATAGACGGTGGAAAAAGGCTGGCCCTGAGAAAGGAGCGGATGTGGCCAGAGGCGGCATGCCACAATAATCATCGCCAGTAAAAAAACCGCCATCGCGATGTTTTGCAGCAGACGTTTGGCTGTTTTAGAAAATGCGCGAAAGGTGATCATCTTGCTACTCAGAACAGGTTAAGCCCCGCCATCAGCGGCGGGGCTTCTGCATTGTGTTATTTTTTAGCAACAGCCGCTTCATCAGCCGGCACGACCACCAGTTTTTTATCACTGACCGACAACGCCTGAACTTCACGGTTATACATCGCTTCCCCGTAAGCCGGAGGGATCACGAAACTGCCGGTGTTGGTGGCTTTAATCTGATACACAAACTCCTGCACATCGGTGCTGGCGCTGCCGTAAATCACCACGCGATCTTCACGAATATCGCTGTAATCCGGTGCCCACGTAGAACCCGATGCCGCCAGCGGTGACTGCCAGGACGCTGAAGCTTCTGCTTCACTGTTTTCATCACTGCTGTCAGATTCCGGTTCCGGTGGCGTTTGCTGGACCACTTCGAATCCGCCCGGCAACAAATCCACAATCGCCAGATTGTCCTGCCCTTCCTGCGAGTTGGCGCGGACTTTCAGATGCACATTGATCTTCTGCCCCAGCGTCACCTGCGTGACTGCGTTGCCTTTTTCATCGGTGTAATCGCGGGTGATTTCCAGACCGCGGGAAATGGCTTTCTTCGGCGCTGCCAGATCGTAACCCGCCTGCGTCACCACGTACCAGGCGGGCGCGTTATTGCCGTTTTCAATGCGAAGTGCCTGTGCGTCAGCGGTGAAATTCGCTTTAGCAAACAGCCCCTGAACCTGTGAAATCAGCTGCGGTTCCACATTTTTGGTTTTGCTTAGTTGCGTAATTTTCAGCGCATCCGGTGCCGTGGCCTGCGCCGCCACCTGTGCGGAATAACTCTCCAGCGCCAGAATGCTCATTGCCGAGGAATACGTGGTGTAGCGTTCCTCTTTCAGTGCCTTGACCATATTTTCCAGCACCTGTGGCGGAATCGCGGAGACTTTTTCCGGGAAGTGACGGGTGATCAGATACAGCCGCGTCGCGTCCTGCACCAGTGGATCAAAGTAACTTTGCGTCCACCAGGCTTTGTCATACGCCTTGCTCAGTTGCGCCCACGTTGGTTGCAACAGCGTATTCGCCTCATCATCCATTTTCAGCAGACGGTAAGAAGATGCCAGATACATCGCGCTGAGATCGGTTTTCCAGGTGTCCGGATAACGCTGCTGCAAGGTATCCTGCACCGAGGCCAGCGAACTGGTGGTGATTTCACCCTGACGCGTCAGCAAATAAACCGCCCATGCGCGCAGACGCAGGGTATACAAATCATCATTCTGATTTGCCGCCAGTTCGCGCAGTGCCGAATTGGCTTCTTCCAGCATACCGGCTGGCAACGCAACGCCCGCCGCTTTGGCTTCCAGCAGATATTGCACTACATACGGCGTGACGAACGGATCGGTTTGCGGCGATGAACGCCACAGGCCAATCGCGCCGCTGTCGTTCTGTCGTGAACGCAGCACCCCCAGCATATCTTTCAGTTGCTTGCTGCTGTCCGCCGGGCTGAGATTGCCACGCATTTCCGGATGCACGGTTTCGAGGATCAGCGGCACCGAGCGGCTGACAATCTGCTCAGAACAGTAATACGGATAATCCGCCAGATACTGGGATAACCCGCTGGTCAGTACCAGCGGCGAGTTGGACACCGCCGCTTTACGCACCGCGTAAGCATCAAACATCTGACGCAGGTTATCGACGTTCTGGCCGCTGCCGTTCATGCGTCCCATCACCGACTGCGTGCGGAACGGCATTGCCGGGCGCACCGACGTACTGATCGTGCGGCGGCTGGTTTTATCGCCATACGTCGCCTCAAACACCAGCGGCGCATCACCCGGCAAGGCTTTGGCGCGTAAGCGGAAATTAATCACGCCCTCGCGTTTTTCAGCCAGCGACAGGTTCTGATCGGCCTGGCCCACCACTTCAAGCTGCGGCGGTACAGTCAGGTGGATAGCAACAGGAATGCTTTTGCCGTTCAGCCCTTCGAGGTTGTTACTGACACCTACGCTGACATCAAACTCATCACCCGGTGCCACCATCGACGGCACGTTTGGCGTCATGATGAAGTTGTCGCGCACGGTTGCCGAGGTCTGCGCTTTACCGATTTTGTCCGGCGTCACGGAAATCGCCATCACGCGGATTTTACCGTTGAAATAATCCGGCACCGGATAATCAAACTGCTTCTCGCCGTTCACTTCGGTAATGCCCGACCAGTACGCCACCGGCTTGTCGCGCTTACGTTTAAACGGATTGACGTTCAGATCCAGACCTTCACCGGCGTCACCGCCCGGCGCGGCGGCGAGCTGCATCAGCTTGCTGAATTCCGGCAGGATAAGATCCAGAATCTGCGAGCTTTCCACGCCCAGTTCACGTTTACGGAAGAAGTACTCCAGCGGATCTTTCAGGCGATAACGCGCCACCTGCAAAATTCCCTCATCGACGGCAAACAGCGCCACCTGTTGCGGGCCGTCGGTCTTCACCGTCATGACCAGGTTTTCCCCCGGTTTAATCACCTCAGGCGCGTTGACGTCGAGAGTGTTCTGGCGGGCTTTAGTGCTGATTTTGAACGGCATCACGCCGTAGCTCAGCGGGCTCATAAAGATTTCATTGGAATTCACATCACGCACGAACTGCACGTTGATGTAGCCGTTGCCTTCCATGCCTGCAGGAACACGGATTTTCTGCACCGAACTGGTGGTGTCGGTATGGAACCACTGCCAGCTGTAGACTTTATCTTTCTCGATGGTAATCAGCCCGCTGCCGGTGTACGGCGCGTTAACGGATACCTCGATTTCCTCACCCGGCTGGTACTCCGCCTGATTGAGTTTCAGCTTCAGTTCGGCATTCCTGTCCAGCGAACGGCTGAGGTTGGCGTTACCGGCCACGGTATAGCCAATGCGGTTCAGCACATTGCCTTTCGCATCTTCAATAACCAGCACGAAATCACCCGGTTTATCCGTCGCCAGCGTCAGGTCGTTGCCCTGCGCCGTCAGTGACAGCGGCTGTTCCGACAACTGCACTTCCTTCATTTTCGACTGATATTTGTAAACGCCGGAATCCTGTTTGGTGAGCACTGAAATGTATTTCTGTTCAATCAGCGCGACTTTCAGATCCGGCAACGCAATCTGCTTCAGCGACGGGTCGACCGCAATAATGTTCAGATGGCGCGCTGCATCGCGGTTGATATAGCCTAAATCGCCGTCGGCTTTTACGCCGACCAGAGAGTCATACGGCGATACCAGCACCCGAGCCGTTGCGGCCACGGAACGTCCGCCACCGGCCACGAACGCCTCGGACAGCAGTTGCAACTGATAGGTCGCGTCAGCATAAGATTTCAGATCCAGCGGGATATTCGCCGCGCCTTTTTCATCCGTCGTGCGGTCTTCCAGTTCCGTTTCGAAACCGTCGCTGTTCTGGCGGTTCTCATAGAAAGCGTAATCCGGGAACTGATCGAAGCTCGGATACATCGGGCGCAGCGTCAGTTTCGAGGTCACGCGCCGGTCCTGCGCAGGCGTACCGAACAGGTTCTGTACGTCAATATTGGCCTGCAATTCTGAGGGTTTCACCCAGCCTTGTTTACGCTCCGGCGTCAGTTGTAATTTCACCTTCAGCTGATCCGGCTCGAACTCTTTGACGTTAACTGAGGTATGTCCCAGCAAAGTGGAAGATTCATTGTCTTTGCCGATCAGATACAGATAGACATTCCATTCACCGGTAGGTGAATTATCGTCAGTGGTATAACTCAGCTCATTGAAACCGCTGGCACCGAGCGTCAGCGGGATGGTGCTCATCAGCTTGTCGCGCGGGTCGTGAATTTCCGCACGCACCGGCACACCCGCCAGCCCGTTGCTCCAGTCGGCAGCGCGGGTGATCAACCCGATATTGAAGGTATCCCCCGGACGATAAACGCCGCGATCGGAGAACAGATAACTGCTCAGCGTACGCGGGTCATTGGGGGTGATTTCGCCATCGACATCAAAACGGGAGAAGTCGAGGCCGCGATCGTTATTCCGGTCCGCTGGCAGGAAGGAGACATCGCCCTCTTTTTCCACCAGGAACATCACCGGCTGACGCTCGCTGGTATAAACGTCCAGCGCCGGGAAACGTACATGCCCGTCAGCACCGGTGGTTTGAGTCAGCAGCGTGACGCCGTTTTTAGCAATAACCGAGACTTTCGCATTTGCCACCGGTGTGCCGCTGTGAATTGACTGCACAAATACGTCGCGTGTTTTGTCCTGCGAACGCTTGGCAATAATCCCCAAATCGGTGACAACAACGAATCGCGAATCGCCAACCGGCGCTTCATCTCCGCTCTGGTCTTCATCCTGATACACATTGCCGTCGTCATCCGCTTCCGGTTTCACTTCTTTCTTTTTCGGATCCCATTCCGACAGCGTCAGCAGGAATACGCCGCGATGCGAGGTCGGATCGGTGGAGAGATAACGCGAAAGATCGACGCCCTGATAATTCACTTCACCCGGCTTGTCGTTATTCACCGCCGTCTGATATTTGAAGTGCTCGGTGAAATACTCGTCATTCAGGCGGTTAAATTCCGCCGATGAATATTCACGACTTTTGAACGACACGATGTGTTGCAGCTGGCTCGGGATCACCCGTTTGATGTCCAGGCGCAGCCCCGGTACGTTACGCGCCGCGACGCTGATTTGCTTGTCACCGTTGACCGACAGCAACGAGCCTTGCGACATAAATTGCAGGGATTTCGGATAATCCGGAACCTGAACGATGCGGTAGACTTTTTCCGGCATTTTATAGCCGCCGGAAGATGTCAGAATATTGTCAATCTCCACCAGCATGGCACGGTGGGCTGGCGCATCGAAACGGAAGCTGAACTGCGGCTGATAATCACTTTCCGCGTCATTAAGCTGGATATTCAGCGGGGTGGCCTGCGCGAGCACATTATTCTCGACGCTGTCGACTGCCCAGCTTGCGTAATCATCCGGGCCTTTGGCTTCGTCCTGATCGTTTGGATTATGCTGTGGCAGTAACCACACTTTGACTGCCTGGCGGATATCTTTGTCTTTGACCGCGTCGCTGAACCCGACGATCAGCGCACGCTGGCCTTTCGCGCCATCGGCATCCACCACCTGCGCGCTGGCTTCGTTCACCGTCAGGCTATAGAGCGTCGGCACGGACACCACGCCATTCTTCTCCTGCGCGGTGGCATTTGAGGGTACAGAGGCCTTCACGCCTTCGCCAATGATGACACGCACGGAACCACCGTGATCCAGCGATTTCAGCGGTTCGGAATGTACCCAGGCATTGAGTTTCTTCTGGTCATAGACCACAGAATAATTGAGTTTCGTCCCGGTTTTGGCTTTCCCTTCGGTCAGGCCAAGCGAAATCTGTTTTTCGAAACTGGCGACATCCACCGGTGCGTTGAATTTAACGTTAAAAATCGCGCTGCGTTTTTGGGGATCCTGCGGGTCCTGATAATACTCGGCCTGACCCAACTGATAACCGAAAGCTGGGGCAGAAAATTCATAGCGAGTTTTCGCCAGTTTAATTTGTGGCGCAAGCAGCACATCAGGGGTGAAGTTCACATCATATTTGTTGCCCATCGGCAGCGGATTTTTAGGCGTGAACACTAAGGTGTAACCACTTACCCATTTCCATTCACCTTCCGTGGCAGGTTTCAGGGAAATCCCTTTTTCGACCACTTTGCCCACTTCCGTCACGGGCGCGGCAGAATGACGGAAACTGAAAATGACTTGCTGCGGTGCAGGCTTTTGCGCGGCGTAATTGACGGACTCGGGGCCGCTGACGCTGACGCTGGTGTTCTGATAAACCATTGGTGCAGGTTCTATCGGCTGCGGGCGATTGAGCCACCAGTGCCAGCCGTAAACGCCAGCACCTGCGGCGCACAGCAAAACCAGAATCGCCAGACTGATGGCTTTCGGGTATTTATCTACGCCATTTTCCATCCGCGTAAAGCTGCGCTTCAGCCAGCCGGAAGTGGCCGTCCACCAGGCAGGTGCCCGCCAGTCAATATTCCCGACCAGCGGTTTGAAGACACGACCCAGCAGGCCCAGAATAAAAGCCAGCACGCGGAAAACACCTTTTATCAATGTAAAAGGCAGACGAAGTAAGAATTTTAATAAATCCATTTGTTGCTGTACCCCTAATCCCTGTGAACCATCGCCAGAAGTGATATTTTTATGCGAATCAGGACTTTTATTAAATTCAACGCATTGCGCCGCAGGATAATGATTATTCGCCTAAAAAGCCATCAGATAAAGCGTAGCAGCAACCGGGAGTTTCCGGCTGATTTCTGCGCTGCCAGCGACACGATTGTGTGAAACAATAGCGCGAGGATTTTGCGCAAAGCGACAGGTGACATGAAGACGAAACTGATTACCCGTGAAGGCTACGACAAGCTCAAAACTGAACTGGATTTCCTGTGGCGCGATGAACGCCCCGAAGTGACCAAAAAGGTCACCTGGGCTGCAAGCCTGGGCGACCGCAGTGAAAATGCCGATTACCAGTACAATAAGAAACGGCTGCGTGAAATCGACCGCCGCATCCGCTATCTGACCAAATGCATGGAACAGCTGCGCATCGTCGATTATTCACCGCAACAGGACGGCAAAGTGTTCTTTGGTGCCTGGGTGGAAGTCGAAAATGACGACGGCGACATCAAGCGTTTCCGCATTGTCGGATATGACGAAATTTTTGGCCGCAAAGACTACATTTCTATCGACTCGCCGATGGCGCGCGCGCTGTTGAAAAAAGAAGTCGGCGACAGTCTGGTGGTCACCACACCGGTTGGCGACGCGACCTGGTACGTCAATGAGATTGACTACGGGAAATGATCAGCTAACTCTCAAAACACGCAGGCGGACAGCCTGATGACTGGCATTTTATGTCTTCAAACCGTATAACTGTGCCCTGCTTTTTAAACGAAAAAAACTGATATCAGACCTATGAATGATCAACTGAGCCGCATTATCGCAAGTGAATTGCAGGTTCGCCCGGAGCAGGTTGCTTCCGTGGTGCGTCTGCTGGATGAAGGTAATACCGTGCCGTTTATTGCGCGGTATCGTAAGGAAGTCACCGGTGGGTTGGACGATACCCAACTGCGTCAGTTGGACACCCGTCTGGGTTATCTGCGGGAGCTGGAAGACCGTCGCCAGACCATCCTCAAATCTATCGAAGAACAGGGCAAACTCAGCGACGACCTGGCAAATGCCATTAATACCACGCTGAGCAAAACCGAGCTGGAAGACCTTTACCTGCCGTTCAAACCCAAGCGCCGCACGCGCGGACAAATCGCTATCGAAGCCGGTCTGGAGCCGCTGGCCGAATTGCTGTGGAACGATCCGCAAAACGAGCCGGACGCTGCTGCCGCAAAATTCATTGATGCCGATAAAGGCGTGGCCGACACCAAAGCTGCCCTTGATGGCGCACGTTACATTCTGATGGAGCGTTTCGCTGAAGATGCCGCGCTGCTGGCGAAAGTCCGCGATTACCTGTGGAAAAACGCCCATCTGACGTCCCGTATGGTGGAAGGTAAAGAGCAGGAAGGCGCGAAATTCCGCGACTATTTCGACCATCACGAACCGATTTCTCAGGTGCCTTCGCACCGCGCGCTGGCGATGTTCCGCGGCCGCAACGAAGGTATCTTACAACTGGCGCTGAATGCCGATCCGCAGCATGACGAGCCGCCAAAAGAAAGCTATGCCGAACAACTGATCATCGACCATCTGGGCCTGCGCCTGAACAACGCGCCTGCTGACGTCTGGCGTCGTGCCGTGGTCAACTGGACATGGCGTATCAAAGTGCTGCTGCACCTCGAAACCGAGCTGATGGGCACCGTGCGCGAACGCGCCGAAGATGAAGCGATCAACGTTTTTGCCCGCAACATGCACGATTTGCTGATGGCCGCCCCCGCCGGTATGCGCGCCACTATGGGTCTCGATCCGGGTTTACGTACCGGTGTAAAAGTCGCCGTTGTGGATAACACCGGCAAACTGGTGGATATCGATACGGTTTATCCCCATACCGGTCAGGCAGCAAAAGCCGCACAACAGGTTGCCGCGCTGTGCATCAAACATAATGTCGAACTGGTGGCGATCGGTAATGGCACCGCGTCCCGCGAGACCGAGCGCTTCTTCCTTGAGCTGCAAAAACAGTTCCCGGCGGTAAAAGCGCAGAAAGTGATTGTCAGTGAAGCTGGTGCATCGGTGTATTCTGCCTCCGAACTGGCGGCGCTGGAATTCCCGGATCTGGATGTTTCTATTCGCGGCGCAGTCTCTATCGCCCGTCGATTACAGGATCCGCTGGCGGAGCTGGTGAAAATCGACCCGAAATCCATCGGTGTTGGTCAGTATCAGCACGACGTCAGCCAGTCTCAGCTGGCGAAAAAACTCGATACCGTGGTCGAAGACTGCGTGAACGCCGTGGGTGTTGATCTCAATACCGCATCCGTTCCCCTGCTGACCCGCGTGGCCGGTCTGACACGCATGATGGCGCAGAATATCGTTAACTGGCGCGACGAAAACGGTCAGTTCCGTAACCGCGAACAGTTGCTGAAAGTCAGCCGTCTGGGGCCAAAAGCCTTTGAGCAATGCGCGGGCTTCCTGCGTATCAACCACGGCGACAACCCGCTTGATGCCTCGACAGTTCACCCGGAAACCTATCCGGTAGTGGAACGCATTCTGGCGGCGACACAGCTGGCGCTGAAAGAACTGATGGGCGATTCCAATGTGCTGCGTGGCCTGAAAGCCAGCGAATTCACCGATGAGCAGTTCGGTGTGCCGACGGTCACCGACATTATCAAAGAGCTGGAAAAACCGGGGCACGATCCGCGTCCAGAGTTTAAAACCGCGACCTTTGCCGAGGGCGTGGAAACCATGAACGACCTGATGCCGGGCATGATCCTCGAAGGCTCTGTCACTAACGTCACCAACTTTGGTGCGTTCGTCGATATTGGTGTCCATCAGGACGGCCTGGTTCACATCTCGTCACTGGCGAACAAATTCGTCGAAGATCCCCACACAGTGGTGAAAGCCGGCGACATCGTCAAAGTCAAAGTGATGGAAGTCGATCTGCAACGCAAACGTATCGCGCTGACCATGCGACTGGACGAGCAACCGGGCGAAGCACCCGCGCGCCGTTCTTCCGCGCCAGCGTCAGATTCACGAGACAATCAGAAACGCCACGCGCCAAACAAACCGTCGGGCCGCAATGCCGCGCCAGCAGGCAATAACGCGATGGCCGATGCTCTGGCCGCCGCGCTCGGCAAAAAACGTTAATTCTTCGTTTTTCCCCGCCACACCAAAGCCGCTGATATCCAGCGGCTTTTTTTATGTATCTTTTTTCGACACTTTTTAAACTCTGTCTTAATGAATCAATCACTGAGGTAAATCAATAAATCGGCCATCCGGCAGGCATACGATAGCGACGCGGTGGAGATTCCCGTGAAGAGGCACCCCCTCTTTTCTTTTGTCTCTATACGCGTACTAATTATGATAACTATTCTCGTTTGTACTTCTTTGCGTATTCAATACGCCGTCAGCCACAGGCTGACAATTTCGCACCATGGACAATTTCTGAGCAATATTTCGCAGTTAAGTGAGATCACCGGGCACGGAAGCGCGGCGTAACCTTTGTCACGCTGCCCCCAAAATGCCTGAATGCTTCGCGAGGAACTATGCAACTTCAATCAAAACGTGCTTATAAAATTACCGGCTTTTCACACGAAATCAGCCCGGCTTACCGGCAGAAACTGTTGTCACTCGGGATGTTACCGGGGTCATTTTTCAACATTATCCGCGTTGCGCCGATGGGTGATCCGGTACAAATCGAAACCCGCCGTACCAGCCTCGTCGTCCGCAGAAAAGACCTCGATCTCCTCCAGCTCGAGATGATGGCCTGATCCCAACATCAGGCCTTTGACAGTTCATTTTTCGCGGCGGCCCCGGGCTTGCATGTTTACCTTTTCTGACACGTAGATTTTATCGAATGAAACCATTAACGATCGGCCTGATTGGTAACCCAAACTCAGGTAAGACCACGCTTTTCAATCAGTTAACCGGTTCACGCCAGCGTGTCGGTAACTGGGCAGGCGTGACCGTCGAGCGCAAAGAAGGTCAGTTTGCCACCGCAGCGCACCAGATTACGCTGGTGGATTTACCGGGTACCTATTCCCTGACCACCATTTCCGAGCAAACTTCGCTCGATGAACAAATTGCCTGCCATTACATTCTGAGCGGCGACGCGGATCTGATGATCAACGTCGTCGATGCCTCAAACCTCGAGCGCAATTTATACCTGACACTGCAACTGCTGGAACTGGGCGTACCATGCATCGTGGCGCTGAACATGCTGGATATCGCCAAAATCCAGAACATCAATATTGATATCCCTGCGCTGTCTGCTCGTCTGGGTTGCCCGGTGGTGGCGCTGGTTTCTACCCGTGCCAGCGGCATCAAAGAACTGAAAGCCGCCATCGACGAATTGCCACAAGTGGCTGTGCTGGAACGTGTGCAATATCATCCGGTTTTACAACAGGAAGTCGATGTCTTGGCCGCCGAAATGCCGCCAGCCATGGCGCTGCAACAACGCCGCTGGCTGGCACTGCAAATTCTTGAAGGGGATATTTATAGCCAGACGCACGCAGGCAACGCACAGGCATTATTGCCGCAGGTGAGAGCCCGGCTGGCTGAGCAGAAACTGGACGATCCGGCACTGCTGATCGCCGATGCGCGTTATCAGAGCATCGCGGCGCTTTGCGCAGAGATCAGCAACTCCCACCTTACGGCGCCGAATAAACTGACGCAGGTGCTCGATCGCGTGATCCTCAACCGCTTTCTGGGCGTACCGATTTTCCTGCTGGTGATGTATCTGATGTTCGTGCTGGCCATCAACATCGGTGGTGCGCTGCAGCCGATTTTCGATATCGGCTCCGCCGCGATTTTCATTCAGGGTACGCAGTGGATTGGCTTTACCCTGCATTTCCCGCAATGGCTGACCATTTTTCTGGCACAGGGGCTGGGTGGCGGTATCAATACCGTGCTGCCTCTGGTGCCACAAATCGGCATGATGTATCTGTTCCTGTCGTTCCTTGAAGACTCCGGTTATATGGCGCGTGCTGCGTTCGTCATGGACAGGCTGATGCAGTCGCTCGGCCTGCCGGGTAAATCCTTCGTGCCACTGATTGTCGGTTTCGGCTGTAACGTGCCGTCTATTATGGGTGCCCGCACGCTGGATGCGCCGCGTGAAAGGCTGATCACCGTGATGATGGCGCCGTTCATGTCATGCGGCGCACGTCTGGCGATTTTTGCGGTGTTCTCTGCGGCCTTTTTCGGGCAGGACGGCGCATCCGTGGTGTTCTCGCTGTATCTGTTGGGCATCGTGGTCGCTATCCTGACCGGACTGCTGCTGAAATACACCATCATGCGCGGCGAAGCCTCGCCGTTTGTGATGGAACTGCCGGTGTATCACGTGCCGCACCTGAAAAGCCTGCTGCTGCAAACGTGGCAACGTCTGAAAGGTTTCGTACTGCGCGCCGGTAAGGTAATCGTGATTGCCAGTATTTTCATCGGCGCACTGAACAGTTTCTCGTTCAGCGGCAAGGCGGTGGATAACATCAATGACTCGGCGCTGGCGTCAGTCAGTAAAGTGCTGACACCGGTGCTCTCGCCGATGGGCGTACATCCTGACAACTGGCAGGCGACCGTGGGTCTGGTCACCGGTGCGATGGCAAAAGAGGTGGTGGTCGGTACGCTGAACACGCTATATACCGCCGAACACATCACCAATGAAGCCTTCGATGCGGCCAGCTTCAACCTGTTCGATGAACTGGGCGGCGCGGTGAAAGAAACCTGGCAGGGTCTGAAAGATACCTTCAGCATCAGCGTGCTGTCGAACCCGATCGAAGCCAGCAAAGGCGACGGCGAAATGGGCGTCAGCTCAATGGGCGTCATGAGCACCAAATTTGGTTCGGCGATTTCGGCTTACAGCTACCTGATCTTTGTATTGCTTTACGTGCCTTGCGTCTCGGTGATGGGGGCGATTGCCCGTGAAACCAGCCGTAGCTGGATGACGTTCTCGATCTTCTGGGGGCTAAACGTGGCGTACTCACTGGCAACCCTGTTCTATCAGGCGGCAACGTTCAGCACGCATCCGGCACACAGCGCGGGCATTATCCTGATCGTCCTGATCTTCAATGCCCTCGTCTTAACCGCCCTGCGCAAAGCCCGCAGCCGGGTCAGCGTTCATCTGCAACCGCGCAATGCGGCGACCTGTTGTAAACCCGCTACCGGCAGCGATTGCCACTAGGAGATGAGATGACCAGTCTGATTCAGGTTCGCGACAGTCTCGCACTGGCCGGGCGGGCAGATGCCCGCCAGCTCAGCCATCAGCTTAATGCACCACAACCGCTGGTGCAGGCGATGCTTGAACGGCTGGTCGCCATGCGCAAAGCAGAAGTGGTCGAAGCTGATGACAGTTGTCTGAGCGGCAGTTGTAAAAGCTGCGCCGACGGCAAGAAATGCCTCACGGTGAGCTATCAGCTCACCCGACACTGATTCAAAGCCTTTCCTGATAGCCGCGTCGCGGCTATCATCACTCCTCGTTTACGCCCGCAGGAGCCTGCATGATCGACAGTGAAATCACCTTCCGTAAACTCGAAATCTTCCTCGCTTATATGGAAAAGCAAAACATCACGCGTACTGCTGAACAACTCGGTCTGAGCAGCGTCAGCGTGCATCGCGCCCTGCATTCACTGGAAGAAGGTTTACGTTGCCCGCTGTTTATCCATCGTGGCCGCAATCTGCTGCCGCTGCCTGCGGCTGAAGCGCTGCTGGAGCACGCGACGCAGGTCATCGAGCAAATGGAACACGGTATCCTGGCGACCCGGCGCGCCGCCGGTTTTGGCGATAAGCGGCTGAAAGTCGGCACGTTATATTCGCTGACGCTGGAAACCATTCCGCGCCTGATCATGGGGCTGAAACTGCGCCGTCCGGAGCTTGAACTGGAACTGGTGATGGGGTCCAACAATGATTTACTGCACAAGCTGGAAGACGGTCAGCTGGATGCCATCCTGATTTCGACCAGTGATTCCAATGTCGATGCCCAGCGTTACGATCAGTTGCCGCTGTTTCAGGACGATATCTTCCTCGCCGCACCGGCCAGCGCAGAACTGATTTCAGAAGGCACAGCGGATTTACGCGATTACAAACAGAAGAAATTCGTGTCGCTGGCCGAAGGGTTCGCCACCTATCACGGCTTTCAGGAAGCCTTTCAGGTCGCCGGTTTCGAACCGGATATCGTGACGCGGGTGAATGATATTTTCTCGATGCTGAGTCTGGTGCAGGCGGGTGTCGGTTACACACTGATTCCCGGCAGGATGAAAGGCGTGTATGAGAATACGGTGAAATTACTGCCACTGGCCGAAGCCTACCAGATGCGCCAGACCATTTCGCTGGTCTTTCCACACAGCCGCGAGCACGACCCGAATCTGCTCGCCCTCGCCGCTGAAAGCCGGATGTATGCGCTAGCGAGCAGAAAGCGCTGACGCATTCATATGGGTAGCCGGTTTAGCGATCGGCTTTCCCACGATTAAGCCCTCAATGGAAATATCTTCATCCAGAGCATCCCAATGCAAACCATAAGCACTGGTTTCACAATCCTGACGCTGTGCGGGTGTTGCGTTCAGCAGAACAGGAAATTGCGCCAGCGGCACTGTCAGGATCTGGCCATCTTCAAGAGTCACCCACATTGTACTTTCATCAAAACGAACACTTTTAGGCGAAATATTCATTCCATGCTCCTTGAAATAGTGTCTGATAAACGTTAGTTAACGTTATAATTTCCCTGATCTCTTTGGCAGAAGAACCTGTCTGGCGACATAGGGCAACAGGTGAAAGCCATAGTTTGGCTTCTTTCTGACCAGATCTTACATGAATATGATGCGGTTCAAGAGGATTTCCTTCATTGGAATAGAAGAAAAAACGGTAATTTTTAAAGCGTAGTATCACTGGCATGGCGGTGACTTCCCTGTATAAACAGTCCGATAAAAACAAAAAACCTTTCACTCAGGAAAGGCTTTTATTCCGTAGTATCACCAACCTATCACGCCTTTAATCAGCGTTCGTTTTGCCGTAACCGTGTTGCGAGACGTCGCGCAACCTGCATACCCGACTGGCATAACGACAGCGCTTCGCCCTGCTCCATCGCGCGGCGTGTCAGGCCGCTCAGCACCGCGCCCGGCGGCATTTCAATCGCCAGCCGTACATCGCGCTGATACGCGGCAACCATGGCGTCACGCCAGTTGACAGTACGGGCCATGTTCATCGCCAGGTCGTCAGCGATTTTTTCCGGTTGCCAGTACACACGCCCGGTTGTTCCGCTGAGATAACCGCTGATCGGGCGGGAAATATGAATCTGTTTAAACGCCTCCACCAGTTTCGCCGCAGGCTGATCAAGCAGCGCACAGTGTGACGGCACACTGACCGCCAGCTGATGGGTTTTCTGTGCGCCCTGCGCTTTAGCGAGTTGCATCACCTGCGCCATCGCGGCATCGCTGCCGGCAATCACCAGTTGATCTTCCGCGTTAATATTCGCCAGATATACCGGCGATTCTGCACTGTTGACCTGCGCCACCAGATCTTCAACCTGCATCTGACGCAGACCGGTGATCGCCGAGAGGCCAAAGCCCTGCGGATAAGCCTGTTGCATCAGCTCACCGCGCAGTGCGACCAGACGTACAGCATCGCAATAGTCGAGCGCACCGGCAATCACCGCCGCCGGAAACGCGCCAATCGACAGCCCGCTGCAAAAATCAGCTTCGATTCCTTCGGCCTGACATTGTTTCGCCCAGACCACACCGGCAATCAGTAAACACAGTTGTACCGCGCGGGTGGAACGCAGAGCATCGGCGCTGTCGAGCAGCAGAACGTCTTCATCCAGCGCGAGGCTGGCCTGTTCGATGAGGGAATGCGTGAGCGGGTTATCCGGCAGGCGATGCAGCATTTGCGGCACCTGCGGCCCTTGCCCGGGGAAGGTAAATAAGATTTTCATCGTGCTCCTTGCTTCTTTTTGCGGGCCTTAGCCTGCCGGCGATTGCCACGGGTCGCGCACCAGCAACGGGCCGGACGCCGTTTTCAGCATGATGTCACCGCCACGCAACCATTCGCTGAGGGCAAATCCCCCCTGCGGCGTATTGATCTGAACATCGGCGCGGCAGGGAAGCCGCTGAAGCTGGTCGTAAAAATCGGAAAACTGAGAAGGTTCTGCCGGTGTGTCGCAACGCACCAGTAAATCGAGATCGCTGTCGGCATGCATCACCGGGAGATCACTGGCCAGCGCGTAGGCGCAACTGCCCGTCACCCCCCAAGAGAAAGGCAGTTGCAGACTGCATAACGTGATCAGCGCCTGCACCGGTTGCTGAGACACAAACGGCGAGTGCAAAAGTGCGTTGACGTCGCTGACCAGTGATTCCGGTGTGACAACCCGCTCCACCGCCGCCGGGTCAATCCAGGCGGCGGCTCGCTGAATACGGGTCAGCCCGCGAATACCCACCGGAACCGCACCGTCAGCACGCTTATCGCGACGCACTACCAGCGGCAGCGCAGTGCGCCAGCCGGTGTTTACCCATTCGGGTAAAGTGTCGTCGCTTTGCAGCGCTGAACGGTCGCTTATCCAGACAAAATCATGGGCACGCGGGTCACACATATTCAATCCTTCTTAAATCAATGCAATGCAGCGGTCAGTGAGATAAACAGCGGCAAAGTCACGATACACAATACGGAACTGATCAGCAGTGATGCTTCTGCATCCGGGGACTGCACACCGAAACGGTTACCGAACACGATACCGAAGAAACCGGCAGACAGCGCAATCATCAGTATTGCGGTCACAGCAACCTGACCGCTCAGGCCAAATGCCAGAACCAGACCCCAGGCGATGAACGGCTGGATCAGGTTTTTCGCCACACAAGACAACAACACCGGACCGTTAATTTTCAGTTTACGGGCTGACAGGATCACACCGGTCAGGAACAGCGCAGATGCGGTGGCTGACAGCCCCAGCGGCTTGATCGAAGCCAGGAAAATTTCCGGCATTTTAATGCCAATCGCTGACAGGATCACGCCCAGCAACGGTGCCCAGACGATCGGTTTTTTCACTGAACGCCACATCAGAACCGGCAGTAATGCCAGGGAAGATCCCTGATTTTCACCACTGAGACGCGCTTTTTCACGTTCAAGGATCAGCAGACAGAACGGCGTCATCAGCACGGAACCGCAGGCGATAGATACCGCGACGGAAAGTGACGTTGACGGCGCATCACCCAGCACGCTGCCCAGAATAGGCAAACCCAGTGCCGCATAGTTCGGCAGTGCGACAGTCAGCGTCAGCACCGCCGCGTCCTGCGCAGATTTTTTGAAGACTTTGGTGCAAATAAAGTAAATCGCTGCGTAGGTTATCCACATCGCCAGAACCAGCACCAGAATCAGCGGTGACTGTTCCACAATGCCCGCCCACGGGGTTTGTACGGTGGCTGCAAACAGCGCAGCAGGTAAAGCAAAATCCATCACGAAAATATTCAGTAAAGAGACATTCTGGTTATCCACCATTTTCGCTTTCCCGGCGTAAAAACCGAGGATCATGATGACGAAAATAGGGGCAAGCGCGTGCAATATTACGTAAGTCATAGCGTTTTTCCTGAGGCAAAAAATGATTGCTCAGTCGGCGCCGGTGCGATGGTTTTTTTAGTATGACAGTCCAGTTGCAGACAACAGCAGGCCCTCGCCCGGACGGTATGTCAGGGCGGGAACCCGCAATGCGGCTGCGTCACGCTGTTTGCAGGTGCGTTACCGGTTGAGACTGAAAGTTGTTAACGAATTACCATTCCTGGCGCATCTGCTGGCGAACGCGCTGCGAACTTGCGCGGTTTTCTGCACCCAGACGGTTGCTGAGGCTAACGCCTTCTTTGCGTGCGTCCTGGATGTTTTGCCAGACAACGTTTTGCACGTTGCTGATGTCGTCGGGTGTGGCCTTATCCGGATCAGCGATGTCGAGTAATTGCGACAGCAGGCCCAGCGTGGCGTAGTTTTCGATGTCGTAAGCCATCGGCGGAATGGTGGCAGCCAGTTTTTCCAGCGCATCCACAGAACGTAAGGTGATACGTGCGGCGGATTCTTTACCCATCGCGTGGATCATCACGCCGTTGTTTTTGAAGGCGATCAGTTTGTTAGCCTGATAACCGTGCGCCAGAAACGCACCGGACATCGCTTTACCGACAATCAGCCCGACCACCGGATGCCCGGCCAGACGCGCTTTGGCGTAAGCGCCTGCGGCACCGGCCAGCGCCTGATGGATACCGAACGCTTCTTCGCGTCGACCATAAGCCTGACTTGGTACGTCGATGACCGCCACGATGGCGCGTTTGGTGCTGGCATCCGCGTCGGCGTCAATCACGTCGTTAACGACTTTTGCCAGATTCCAGCCTTCGAGCAAACCGACTTCGCCGCCCGCTGCACGCGGATACTGGTTATTTTTGTCCGGCACCACGGCGATGAAACGTACCGGCTGGTCATTCATTTTGCCGTCAGCCGCTTTCACGGAAGGGCAAAGACCGGTTACCGGAGTGGCGTCTTTGGTCAGTTCAGCGAACCAGTAATCACCCCGGCTGGCTGCATTATTTGCTACGTTGCTCATGCGCGATCCTCCCGGTTAAACAAGGCTTCCGTCACTTCACGGCTGGCCTGCTGCGCGGTGTCAAAACCGGTCAGTTTTGGCAGGTAATAATCATAATTATCAGAACGATGTGTCGCAGGTACGCCCGCTTTAATAAAGGCCAGCACGCTGTCTTTCACTTCATTCAGGGAATCTTTCACCAGCGCATCAACAAACCCGCTGTGATAACGCACTTCGCCACCGGTCATGCTCCAGATAAACGGACGGTCGCGGGAATCGTATTCATCGATACCGGCTTCCTGTTCGATAACCTGCGGACCGTTCAGTCCCAGACGGGCTTCACGGGTGACAATCAGATAGCTGCACAGCGCGGCGGCAATCGACATCCCGCCAAAGCAACCAACAGTACCGGCAACGACGCCGATCACCGGCGTATAGCGGCGCAAATCAACAATGGCGGCGTGAATATCCGCGATCGCCGCCAGACCCAGATTGGCCTCCTGCAAACGCACACCGCCGGTTTCCAGCAGCAGAACGGCCTGCGTCGGGATGCCGTTACGGTTATCTTCTGCAGCCATTTCCAGCGCAGCAGCCATTTTGGCACCGGACACTTCGCCCATGCTGCCACCCTGGAAGCTGCCTTCAATCGCCACAACGACAGCAGGCTGGCCGTTAATCTGACCTTTGGCGACGACCATGCCGTCATCGGCCTGTGGCACGATGCCCTGCGGTTCCAGCCACGGAGACATAATGCGTTCGAACGGCCCGAGCAGTTCGCGGAAAGTGCCGGCGTCCAGCAATTTGCGGGCGCGCTGACGGGCGCTCAGTTCGATAAAGCTCTGATCAGTATCAGTTGGCATTTTCAGCCTCCTCAAAGACCTGTTCGATACGCAGACGGGCAACCCCGGGTGTGGCGCCAAAATCATTGATGTCGAGACGACCGGCCGGTAATTCACGCAGCGCACTCAGACGGTTAAAAAAGTTCTGCCATAAGGTATGGCTGCCGTCGACCGAGGTGGTGACGATAATGTTCAGTTCATTGACTGTTTTTGGTTCATACAGCGCTTCTAAATCGCCGGAACCTACCACGCCTGCTTCGGCACGGCCTGCCAGCGGTTTTGCCGCCGGGTAGTTAAATTCAAAACGTTCCATAACACCTCTTTGTACTGATGTTAGTTAATGCGTATCCGGTTCAGACCACGCTGACGCGGTCAAGAAACAGCGTCGCAGCCAGTAAATCAGCGGCACCGCCGGGCGATGTGTTGTCCGCCAGCATCCGGTGTTCGAGATGGCGCAACCGTTGTTTGCCCGCCATCGTGCTGGTGCCACCGGCTTCCAGCACGGCCTGCGCGCCCTGATGCATGGCTTCCAGCGCCGGTAAGCCACCGCGTGACAGCACGCAGGTGTCGGCCAGTGTGGACATCACCGCCAGTAAGGCATCGACCTGCGCTTCGCTTTCGCTGGCGCCGTGTGCCCGGCTGTGATGAAGCTGCGGCAGTGCACAACCGATAATGTGCGGGAAACCGCTTTGTGCCTCTTCGCGTGCACCCGGCACCTGATAACGCTGCACGGCGTGCGAACCTTTACTGAATTTTTTCGGGCTGAAAGCATCGGGCAACGCCGCAATTTTCGCGGCACGCTGCGCAATATGCAGCGGCAGTAAACTTTCCGGCTGCATGGCAACGGCGCTGACCAGCAACCCCATCGCCCAGATAGCGCCCCGGTGAGTATTCACGCCGCCGGTTTCCGCCATCATCTGCGCTTCGCCAGCACGACCTAAACGGCCCACTTCCTGACGCAGGGCGATATCCGCCGGGCGCTGCCAACTGTGTAAAGCCAGCAAATAGAACGTGGACGTCAGGCTGCGCGCCGAACGCACCATCAGATCTAAACTTAAATCCTGATGGGCACCGGCACTCCGGCTGTCTACCAGCCCCGGTTTCGGGCTAAGCCGCGCTTCGTCGATCAGCGCCTGCGTCGCCGTTTCTGCCAGCCTTTCGGCCAGTTCTTCCGCTGTGAGCAGAGCGCCAGTCGTTAAAGTCTGCGGCATAGTGATCACCAGCTACGGAATTTGGCTGGCGGGTTATACAAGCCGCCGGACCAGTCAACCAGCTCGCTCACGCTGCCCGCAGCCAGTAATGAACGGGTGGCGTCGGTGCGGCGGATGCCCATATCTTCCGGGAAGACCACCAGTTCCTGACGACGCAGGTCGGCGACGCGTTTGGCGTCAACGCCCAGACCGATGTCAGTGATACCGGCAACTGCCGCCACCATCGCACGGCGTTCTTCGAGAGAACGGGCGCGGTAAAGATAGGCGATACCTTCTTCGGTCAGCACGTGGGTCACGTCGTCGCCGTAAATCATCACCGGCGCCAGCGGCATACCGGATTCTTTACCCACATCAACGGCTTCGAGTTTCTCAACGAATGTCGGTTTGCCCCCGGCCTGGAAGGTTTCCACCATCTGTACGACCAGTTTTTTACCGCGTGCCATCGGGTCCGGCTCTTCAATCATGTCGAGCCAGGCTGGCGTGGAGTGACGGCGACCGTGCGGATCATGCCCCATGTTAGGCGCGCCCCCGAAACCGGCCAGACGACCGCGGGTCACGGTTGACGAGTTCGCCAGCCCGTCAACCTGCAAGGTCGAACCGATGAACATATCTACCGCGTACTGGCCTGCCATCTGGCAGAACGCACGGTTGGAGCGCATAGAACCGTCGGAGCCGGTGAAGAACACGTCAGGACGGGCGCGGATATATTCTTCCATCCCCATTTCGCCGCCGAAGCAGTGAACGGTTTCCACCCAACCGCTTTCGATAGCCGGGATCAGCGTCGGATGCGGGTTCAGTGTCCAGTGTTTACAGATTTTGCCGCGCAGGCCGAGCTGTTCGCCGTAAGTGGGCAACAGCAGTTCGATAGCGGCGGTGTTAAAACCGATGCCGTGGTTGAGCGACTGCACGTTGTGTTTGGCGTAGATACCTTTAATGGCCATCATGGCCATCAGCACGTGAACCGGTTTGATCAGGCGCGGGTCACGGGTGAACAGCGGTTCGATGAAGAATGGCTTGTCGGCGACGACCACGAAATCGATCCAGTCGCCCGGAATATCGACGCGCGGCAGATCAGTGTCTTCTTCAACCAGTTCGTTGACCTGCGCAATCACGATACCGTTTTTGAAGGCTGCGGCTTCGACCAGCGCCGGGGTGTCTTCGGTGCTTGCGCCGGTATACAGATTGCCTTTGCGGTCAGCTTTGAAACCGGCGATCAGTGCGATGTTCGGCACCAGATCGACGTAAAGACGGGAATACAGTTCGATATAGGTGTGGATCGCACCGATTTCCATCTGACCGTCTTCCAGCAACTGCGCGATGCGCAGGCTTTGCGGACCGGAGAACGCAAAATCGAGCTTACGGGCGATGCCACGTTCAAAGAGATCCAGATGTTCAGCGCGGCTGACGCTCGGCATGATCATATGTAAATCATGCAGCTTTTCAGGATTCACTTTCGCCAGTGATCGGGAAAGGAAGTCAGCTTGTTTTTGGTTGTTACCCTCCATCACCACGCGGTCGCCGGAGGCAATCAGCGTTTCGAGGATGGGGATAATTTTATCTGTGGGTAAAACTTTACCCTCTGCCACGGAACGGACACTGTCGATACGCCGTTGTTTTTCATTGCGGCGGGTGTCCCACACTTTCGTGGTCTGCGGATGTTGCGGCATGCCAAACCTCCCTGGGTTGAGCTTGCTGAATCTTTCCCGGCGTGATGAAACAAGAGGCATCGGGAAGTTCAGTCAAGTGGCGGTTGCATCACATTTGACCTGTTTTGATAGCCTGCTAAGTGTAAGCAGCGAAGAATATTGCATCAATTAAGCGTCCGGACACTTCGTTACGCTGAGAGTAACGATCTGACGTATTTCTTTAAAAACAAATTGATACAGAACAAAGAAAGAGAAGGAGCGCACAGAAAACGGGAATAAAAAAGGGATGCACAAAGGCATCCCGGGGTTCAGAGCAGCATAAAAGCGATTATTTGAAGACTTCAGCCGTTGCGGTGATTTTCTTCTTCTCCTGAGCCGCAATCACCACATAGTATTTGCCGCCCTTTTCATCAGCCAGTTTGGACAATTCTTCTTTCGCATCCATTGGCGCAGTGTATTCATTGCTGGTCGTGACCACGCCCAGACTGGTGTAACCCTTATCTTTGGCTTCTTCTTTCGAGATCATCTCTGCCGCCATCGCGTTGAGTGAGAATAACCCTGTCAGAATTGCCGCAACGATAATTTTGTTTGATTTCATGACATTACCTCTAAATTGGATGAATAGTTCTCAAAGAAAGCAGTCAGGATATGAACAGCGGGTGTATCTGCGCTGGCATGACCTTCATGGTTAAACGCCAGTAAACTCCCCAGAGACGCAAACAGGCTCGCGTAACAACTTACGCCCACCTTTCACCCCGTCATCATCGGCTTAAGTATTAGTCACCCTTGAGAATTAGCCAGAAAATTGAAAAAAATATTTACATTGGCTTGCAGTCTGCAATCAGGAAACGCTCGACAAGTTCACAAAACCTATCAGGGTGGGAGATAAACGGCGCATGTGCAGCCTTTTCAACGACTTCCGAACAGGAATCGGGCAGAATCGCATCCATCAGCGGCACCATTTTTCTCGGTACCAGCCCGTCGAGCGCACCGTAAATACGCAGGACTGGCAAGGTCAGTTGCGTCACCGGCTGGCGCAAATCCACGTTGCGTAAAATCTCCAGCCCGCCATTGAGCACGGCCACCGGCGGCATCGGCAGATTCAGGACGATCGATTTAAGCAGCCGCACATCCTGACGGGCGCTGTCGCTGCCCAGCGTCTGCAGCGCCAGAAAACGCTCAACCGTGCGCTGGAAATCTTCACTTAACTGATGCTGAAAACCCTGTAATACGTCCGGGCGGATCCCCGGCCAGTTTTCATGGGCTGCAAAACAGGGCGATGATGCCACGGTAATCAGTTTTTCCACGCGCTGCGGCGCACTCAGGGCTATCTGGCTGGCCACCAGGCCGCCCAGCGACCAGCCAAGTAATGCGCTTTTCTCCGGCATTGCGGCAAGCACGGTTTCCGCCATCTCTTCCAGCGTCATCGCCCCGAAACCCTCACTGCGGCCATAGCCCGGCAGATCAATCAGATGCAGACAAAATTGCGGCGCAAGTCGCTCTGCCGTGTAACGCCACACTTCGGCATTCAGCCCCCATCCGTGAAGCAGCACAAGATGGCGATCTCCTTCGCCGATAGTCTCCCGGTAAAGCGTATTCATAGCGTATTGTCCGTGTCTGTCTGATTGGCAAAAGGAACCCGCCGCTATGCTAACAATTGCCAGCCGCTGTTGGCTATGCCAGTGTCCGCTGCATCTCCCGGTTCAGGGCATTTGCAGTTTGTGCATGAAACATCTGCCGGTCGCACCGCCCTGCTGCCTGCGCTGCGGATTGCCCTCTTCCGGGGGCCATGCCGATTGCGGACGTTGTCTGTTAAAACCCCCACCGTGGGACGCGATGATCTTCGCCAGCCCTTATGAAATGCCGGTGAGCGGGCTGGTTCTGCGGTTCAAATTCTCCAGGCAACCGGAACTCGACACCACACTTGCCCGTTTACTTTTTCTGCGCTGGCAGGAACGCTACCGGATGAGCAATCTGCCCAGACCCGACGTGCTTCTCAGCGTGCCGCTGCATCAGAAGCGCTATTTCGCGCGCGGGTATAATCAGAGTGAATTGCTCGCGAAGCCGCTGGCACGCTGGCTGCATTGCCAATATCTGCCCGATGCCCTGAGCCGCAACCGGCGCACGCCGCCGCAGCAAAGTCTGACCGAGCACGAGAGAAAGTGGAATCTGCGCAAAGCCTTCACCTGCCATGCCAGCCTGCGCGATAAGCACGTGATGTTGCTCGATGATGTGGTCACGACCGGCAGTACTGTCAGGGAAATCAGCAAGATTCTGCGTAATCAGGGCGTTGCTTCGCTGCAAATTGCCTGTATTTGCCGGACTTTACAGGCGTAAGCACGTGCTGCTAACACACTGGCAACGTGAAGGGTGACGGGTAAAAACAAAGGGCGTATTATAACCAACTAGAGTAGTCAACTATTGAGCGAATGTTATGATCCTTATTACCGATGCTGCCCAAGAGCACTTTGCCAAATTGCTGGCAAGCCAGGAAGAAGGCACCCAAATCCGCGTATTCGTGATCAATCCCGGTACGCCAACCGCAGAATGCGGTGTCTCCTATTGCCCACCTGACGCCGTAGAAGCGACGGATACCGAACTCAAGTTCGAGAAACTGTCTGCTTTCATTGATGAATTAAGCGCGCCTTATCTGCAAGACGCCGTGATCGACTTCGTCACCGATCAGCTCGGTTCCCAGCTCACGCTGAAAGCCCCGAACGCCAAAATGCGTAAAGTCTCTGACGATGCGCCGCTGATGGAACGTGTTGAATATCAGTTGCAGTCGCAGATTAACCCGCAGTTAGCCAGCCACGGTGGTCGTGTTTCCCTGATGGAAATCACCGACGACGGCATCGCTATCCTGCAATTCGGCGGCGGTTGCAACGGCTGTTCGATGATTGATGTCACCCTGAAAGACGGCATCGAGAAAGAACTGCTGCAAAACTTCCCTGAGCTGAAAGGCGTGCGCGACCTGACTGAACACCAGCGCGGCGAACACTCCTTCTACTGATCACCTGCTGATCAGCCAGAACATAAAAAGCACCCTTCCGTTGGGTGCTTTTTTTTTATGCCTGCCTGCGCTGGTTTAAATCACTGAGCAGCGCATCAATATGCTCATCAGCAAACATGTCCTCCAGGGTTCGCGTCAGTTTGCGCCGCCAGTTGGGGTATTCGGTATTGGTGCCCGGCACATTCACCGGCAAATCCATGTCCAGCCAGTCTTCCGGTTGCAAACCCAGCAACGCGCTGGCACTGCCCGCCAGATAACGTTGCAAACCCAGGTTCAGCAGCGGCGTCATCGGCATGTTTTCAGCACTGCGGCTGATCGATTTCGGCACACACTGTGTCAGATGCAGCGCATTAAGAAGCCCCTGCTTGCTACGTTCACGTTCCCCGCGCAGTTTTTCCAGCACCTGCGGATCAGGATAAACGCCCAGCGACGCTCCGAGCGTTAAATCGCCCCCTTCCCAGTAGCCCCGCAACGTCGGTAAATCATGGGTGGTGACCGTTGCCATCGCTTGTGAAACATAATCTTCCGGCGGCCGGTAAAGGAAGTGTTTATCGTGCTCGAAATACAACACTTTGTAGGAATACACCCCGCTGTCACGCAGGCTGGCGAGGATTTCTTTCGGCACGGTACCGAGATCTTCACCAATCACCATGCACTGATGCCGCTGACTTTCCAAAGCCAGCACACCGAGTAAATCCTCCAGCGGATAACGGACATACGCGCCGCTGCCCGCCTCCTGTTCGGCGGGTATCCACCACAAACGCAGCAACCCCATGACGTGATCGATACGCAGTGCACCGCATTCCGCCATGTTTGCACGCAGCAAATCTATGAACGGCTGATAGGCACGGGCTTTCATTTCGTGTGGATCAATGGGCGGAAGCCCCCAGTTTTGTCCCTGCGGGCCGAGAATATCTGGCGGCGCACCGATGGTGGCATTCAGGCAATACAGCGCCGGATCGGACCAGGTTTCCGCGCCGCCTTGCGCTACGCCAACCGCCAGATCACGATACACGCCGATCGGCATCTTCAGCTCAACACTGCGCTGATAACATGCGGAAAACTGCATCTGCGCCAGCCATTGCTGCCACTGATAAAATTCAATTTCACCGGCGTAACGCTCGCTGAATTCCCGCACTTGTGCACTTTTCGCATCACGATAGACTTCCGGCCATACCGGCCAGCCCCACTGGCCTAAATCCAGATCGCGCAGATGTGTATGCAGTGCGTCGAACAACGCCTGCTGTCGCAGGCTGTCGCCACCAAGTGCGACGAAACGGCGAAAATCCTGCTTACGCGGGCTGTCTTCCGGCAACTCGCAAAACAGCGGCCAGGCCAGTTTGAGCGCCGCCGATTTAAGCGCCATCACCAGCGGATAATCGACAAACTCCGTGCTGCGTGCCTGCAGTAACGCCTCGCGCGTCTCTGTGGAATGCCACCAGTCTTGCGCCTCGCGACTGGCGGTAAACTCCTCCACGGCATTCACATCAATGTAGGTCAGATTCAGCCAGCGGCGGGACGACGGACTGTAAGGGCTGGCACTTTGCGGATTCGCCGGATAGAGCGCGTGTATCGGATTCAGCCCGACGAACGCCCCGCCGCGTTTCCCAACTTCTTCGACCATTTTTTTCAGGTCACCGAAGTCGCCTGCGCCCCAGTTATTTTCCGAGCGCAGCGTGTAAAGCTGAACCGTCGCGCCCCACAGTTTTTCCCCTGCCAGCAATGCCTCAGGCTCATAACAGCGCGGCGGCGCGACGATGATCCGGCAAGGCCAGACGTTATCATTTTGCGATAACGTCAACTGGTGATAGCCGGCAGGCAATGCAGCCCCGAGGTTCAACACGTTGCCTGTCAGGATTTCGCCCTGCGTCTCGCTGCCATTTTCCTGCGTCAGTTGCCATTGAAATGCGCCACTGCCTTCCGGCGTGAGCCACACTTTTTTGCCTTGTGTAAACACTTTGACCGGCGGCACGGGCGTGATTTCCGGCACGTCAGCCGGATCACGCCCCATCGCCGCCAGCAAGGCGACGCGCGTGTCATCTGACACCGTTTCCACGTCATCCGTCATATTAATGAAACTGTCTACAATGCCTGCCCGGCGCGCGGCCTCAGCGAGTTGCTTGTCCTCCATGTCGGCTCCTATCGTTTGGCCTGCCAGATGCGCTGCTGATAATCGCGGATGGAACGGTCAGCGCTGAACATGCCTACACGGGCCGTGTTGAGCAAGGTACGGCGGGTCCATTCATCGGCATTACGGTAAAGCGCATCGACCTGTTTTTGCGCCTCGCAATAGGTGGCAAAATCCGCCAGCACCAGATACGGATCACCGCCATCGAGCAGACTGTTGAGCATCAGATCGAAGGCCTTTTTGTCACCACTGGCATAAAAACCGCTGGCCAGTTCGTCGAGAATGGCTTTGAGATGTTTGTCCTTTTTCACCAGCGCTTTCGGCTTGTAGCCTTTTTTCAGCTGCGCTTTTACCTCATCGACGGTCAGTCCAAAGATAAAGATGTTGTCCTCGCCGACTTGTTCGGCAATTTCGACGTTGGCACCATCCAGCGTGCCGACGGTCAGCGCACCGTTCAGCGCCAGTTTCATATTGCCGGTACCGGAAGCCTCTTTCCCGGCGGTAGAAATCTGCTCCGACACATCCGCCGCCGGGATCATCAGTTCTGCCACCGACACACAATAATCGGGAATGAACACCACTTTGAGACGATCGGCGACGATCGGATCGTTGTTGATCTTCTCCGCCACCTGATTGATCGCATAAATAATATTTTTGGCGAGGTAATAACCGGGCGCGGCTTTGGCGCCGAACAGGAAAACACGCGGCACGATGTCGAGTTTCGGGTTATCGCGGATCTGGCGGTACAGGGAAAGAATATGCAGCAGATTGAGATGCTGACGTTTGTATTCATGCAGGCGTTTAATCTGTACATCGAAAATCGCGTCAGGATTAAGCCGGATCCCCATGCGCTGCCAGACGTATTCCGCCAGCCGCACTTTGTTATCGTGTTTGATTTTGCGGTACTGTTTGCAGAATTTTTTGTCTTTAACGCCGTCTTCCAGACCTTTCAGCAGGTCCAGATTATTGACCCAACTGTCGGTTTTCAGCCGTTCATCAATCAGTGCCGACAGCGCCGGATTACATTGTTTAAGCCAGCGGCGCGGCGTGATGCCGTTAGTCACGTTATGGAATTTTTCCGGCCACAACTGGTGATACTCCGGGAACAGATCTTTGACCACCAGATCGGAATGCAGCGCCGCCACGCCGTTAACCGCAAAACCCGCGACCACGCAGAGGTTCGCCATACGCACCTGTTTGTCGTGATGCACGGCAAGTTTCGCCCAGACCGCCTCATCACCCGGCCATTCTTTGCTGACCCGTTTCTTAAAGTTGGCGTTGATCTGTTTAATGATCTGGAAATGACGCGGCAACAGGCTGCGCACCAGTCGCTCGTCCCAGGTTTCCAGCGCTTCCGGCATTAACGTGTGGTTGGTGTACGCGAAGGTGCGGCTGGTGATGTGCCACGCGTCATCCCAGCTCAACTGATGCTCGTCGAGCAGCACGCGCAGCATTTCAGGAATAGCGATGGTCGGGTGCGTATCGTTGAGCTGGATGACTTCATAATCCGGCAGTTCGCTGATTTTGCGGCCAAGGAAATGATGACGCCGCAGGATATCGGCCACCGAGCAGGCGCACTGAAAATACTGCTGCATCAGGCGCAGGCGTTTACCGGCCTGATGGTTGTCGTTCGGATACAACACTTTGGTGAGTTTGGCGGCGTCGATACCCTGTTGTTCGGCTTTCAGAAACTCGCCGTCATTAAACTTTTCGAGATCAAACGGGTGCGGATGCGTGGCTTCCCATAAGCGCAGCGGTTGCGTGATACCGTTGCGGTAACCCATTACCGGTAAATCCCAGGCTTCGCCACGCAGGGTAAATTCCGGCTCCCAGCGTGAAACGCCCTGCTCATTTTTCACGATTTTACCGCCAATACCGACGCTGACCGCCAGCGAACTGTTGTGGCGGAACCACGGATATTCGCTGCGGTGCCAGTCGTCCGGCGACTCTTTCTGTTTGCCGTCAACAAAACGCTGGCGGAATAAACCGTACTGATAATTCAGGCCGTAACCGATGCCGGGCTGCCCGACGGAAGCCATCGCATCGAGATAACAGGCCGCCAGCCGTCCCAGCCCGCCATTGCCCAGCGCCGGATCAATTTCTTCTTCCAGCAGGTCGGTCAGGTTGATATCAAACTGTTCCAGCGCAGCGGCAATTTTTTCGTACCAGCCGAGATTAATCAGGTTGTTACCGGTGAGACGCCCGACCAGAAATTCCATCGAGATATAGTTAACGTGGCGGATGACTTTTTTGCTTTTACTGCTGACCGGCTCATTTTGCGGGGGAATTTGTTCCGCGACGGCGGCGCTGACCGCATGCCACCACTGGTGCCGGGTCATATCTGAAGCTGAAGTGAGTCCGAACGCTTGCCACTGGCGGGTGAGCGCCGCCAAAAAAACATCCTGCTTGAACGTGATCTTCGACATAGGGCAGTCTCTTTTCAGTCTGAGGGGACGGAATGCTTCCGTGAGAAAAAGTGTGATCGCGATATCTATGTATAAACCCTATGCTGGAAAAATGCTCACTGCGGGGATGAGGAAAAATGCATGAAATCATGTCGAAGGGATGGCGGAGATGCCATTAAAACCCCGCCCCAACCCTCACCTTCGCAGGGGAGGGGTTTTAATGGCATCTCAATAGCTATTATTTCTGCCCGTAATACGCATCCGGCCCGTGCTTGCGGCTGAAGTGCTTGTGCAGCAAATAATCGTCCATCGGGGTTTGGTCACGCCGGATTGAACCGGTGATCCACGCCATTTTCGCGACTTCTTCCAGCACCACCGCGTTGTGTACCGCCTGTTCCGGCGTGATTCCCCAGCAGAACGGGCCATGCTGGGCGACCAGAATGCCCGGCATATGCAGCGGATCGATGCCGGTCAGCGACGCGGCGATAACTTTGCCGGTTTCCAGTTCGTACTCTCCGCTGACTTCCTTACGCGATAAAGGCCGGGTGCAGGGAATGGCACCGGCAAAATAATCCGCGTGTGTGGTGCCGAGTGGCGGGATGGCGACGCCGGCCTGCGCCCATGAGGTCGCATAGGTCGAATGGGTGTGCACGATGCCACCAAGCTGCGGGAAACGGGCGTAAAGTTCGAGATGCGTGGCGGTATCTGAAGAGGGTTTGTAATGCCCTTCCACGACGTCGCCTTGCAGGTTCAGCACGACCATATCGCTGACCTGCATTTTCTCGTATTCCACGCCGCTCGGTTTGATCACAACAATACCGCGCTCGCGATCAATACCGCTGACATTCCCCCACGTGAAGGTCACCAGACCAAAAGCGGGCAGCGCCATGTTGGCTTCAAATACGCGTTGTTTCAGTGCATCCGTCATCGGGTTTCCTCCATGCTAAGCCCGGCTTTCTGCATTTTATCGACCACCCAGGCGCGGGCGTTGCGCACTTCCTGCATCGGATCGGCGGCGGTTTCGCTCCACATTTCGATCAGGTACGGCCCGCGATAACCGCTTTTTTGCAGCGTGGCAAAGCAACGCTCGAACTCCACCACGCCGTTGCCAAAGGGGACGTTTTTGAATACGCCGGGCTGTGTGTCTTTAACATGCACAGCGACGATATGCCCTGCGCCGCTTGCCAGTTCCATCTGCACGTCGTTATCCCATGCCGATAAATTGCCGATATCCGGATAAAGCTGGAACCACGGATTGTTCAGGTAATGACTGTAACCCAGCGCTTTGCTGATCGAATTCATCAGCGGGTAATCCATGATTTCCATCGCCAGCGTGACCTGCGCACGACTGGCCATTTCGACGGACTCCTGCAAGCCATCGCGAAAACGCTCGCGGGTATTTTCATTGGCCTGCTGGTAATACACGTCATAACCGGCAAGCTGGATCACGCGAATGCCGAGATCCTGCGCCAGCACGATGGCCTTGCGCATGATTTCCAGACCCTGATTGCGGGTTTCATCATCTTCTGCACCAAGCGGGAACCGCCGGTGTGCGCTCAGGCACATGGACGGAATGCGGATGCCGGTGCGTGATATTGCATCAACTACCTGCAAACGTTGCTCGCGTGACCAGTCCAGCCGCGCCAGCCGGTTGTCGGTTTCATCCACCGACATTTCAACGAAATCGAAGCCCAGCTCTTTCGCCAGTGTCAGGCGCATCAGCCAGTCTTCGCCCGCAGGCAGGGCTTTTTCATAGATACCGAGTGGAACGGCTTTATGCATCATTCGGTGTTCCTTAGCCCCAGAGCTGGCGAATGGATTTTTTGAACTGACGTGCTGCGTCAACCGGATCTTTGGCGTCGCGGATACTACGTCCGGCGATAAAGACGTGCACCGGAATGTCTTTAAATAGCGGCAAATCTTCCAGCGCCAGTCCGCCGGTAATGGTCACTTTAAAGCCCATGGCGGAAAGGCGTTTAATCGCCGAGATATCGGCATCGCTCCACGCCACCCCGGCGGCCTGCGCGTCGCGGCTGCGGTGATAAACCACCTGCCCGATGCCTGCGTCGTGCCATTCCTGCGCCTGTTCCCACGTCCAGTAACCGGTCAGCTCAATCTGCACGTCGCCGTTAAATTCTTTCGCCACTTCCAGCGCACCTTTGGTGGTGTTGATGTCGGCACAGCAAATCACCGTCACCCAGTCAGCATGGGCTTCGAAACACATGCGCGAGAGGATTTTTCCGGCATCGGCGATTTTGGCATCGGCCAGCACAATTTTTTCCGGATACAGCGCCTTGAGGTCACGCACCGCGCGCACACCTTCTGCGACACATAAAATAGTGCCAACTTCGATAATGTCGACTTCGCTGGCGATCAGGCGCGTGGTTTTGTAAGCGTCGTCCATCGACTGGTTATCCAGCGCCACCTGCAACATCGGTAATGAATGAGACATAATATATTCCTTCTCTGCTAACGAATTAGTGAACCGCCGTGGCGGAGGTCAGGTCGATCAGATCCAGCACCTGTTGCGCCGTAGTGCAGGCACGCAGGCGGTCAAAATTGGCTTCATCATCAAACAGGTTCACCACCTGCATGATGCCGATTTCCTGATGCGCATTGGCATCCACCGCCGCCAGCGTGATGAGAATGTCCACCGGATCGTTATCTTCATGATTGAACACCAGTGGTTTTTTCAGCGTCACCAGCGCAAAACCGGTTTTCAGCACACCTTCTTCCGGACGGCCATGCGGCATGGCAAGCCCGGGTGCGATCACGAAATACGGCCCGAAACGTTCGACGCCGTCCAGAATCGCCTGGTAATAACGCGGCTCTACCACTCCGGCTTCTACCAGCATATCGACGCCAATTTTCACTGCGCCCTGCCAGGTTTCTGCTTCTGCGTTGAGGCGAATCGAGTTGTTTTCAGCCAGCGAATCTCGCAGTTTCATACATCGCTCCTTACTTTTTCAGGTCTGCGGAAAAGTGCGCGTTAATCACTTCCATCACTTTCGGACCGAAGTCAGCCGCCGACAGCATGTTGCGCACGCCGACCACGTATTTGTTGCCGCTGACGGTGATTTCATCCGCCACGTGCGTGGAGGCGACAATAATGTCAGCACCGCTCAGCTCGGATTTGTATTCCCCCACCGCGCAGCTATTCATGGTGTGATCCACGCCTTCCTGCGTCAGAAACTGGCCGATTTTCATCTTCATGATCATCGAACTGCCTTGCCCGCAACCGCATACCGCCAGAATTCGTACTGTCATGGGAACCTCTTTGTTTGGTGAGAAGTTATTTGTGAGAAGTCATTAGTGAACAGTCATTAGTGAACAGTCATTAGTGAGAAACGGACTGATTAAGCGCCTGTTTTTCAGCATCTTCTTCGGCCCGCAATGCGCGACCCGCGAAGAACATGTAGAGCAGCACAATCACCGCAATGACGCCCATAAAGGCCATACCGATGCTGAAGAAGCCCTGCATCATTGGCGGTGCCAGAATCGACCAGTCTGCCATGCCCATCCAGGCGCTCAGGCCGGTGAGTTTGATGGCCCAGACGCAGCCGAAGATTTCGATCATCCCCATCACCAGACAGATTTTCAGCGCCGCGCGCCAGCCGCCGAAGTGATTGGCAAACACGCCGATGGTGGCGTTAGAGAAGAACATCGGGATAAAGCCGGGGATGATCATGATGGAAGAGCCCATGCCAAACAGAATGGCGACAGCAATCAGCTGGCCGATGGTGCCCCACATAAAGCCCCAGACCACGGCGTTCGGCGCAAAGCTGTAAATAGCCGCGCAGTCGATGGCCAGCACGGCACCCGGGATCAGGCGTTGGGAGATGCCGTTAAAGGCTTCGGTCAGTTCAGCAACGAACATACGCACGCCCTGAATAATGATGAAAATCGCCACCGCAAACATCAGACCGGTTTGCAGGATGTAAATCGTCCAGTGGGTTTTTCCGGCCATTTGCTGCAGGGTGTCGAGGCCGAAGGAACACAGAATGATGCCGAAGAACACGGTCATCACGATGGCGGTAGACACGATATTGTCATGGAAAATATTCAGCCAGCCCGGCAGTTTGAGATCTTCAACACTGTCTTCTTTCTTCCCGAGATACGGCGCGATTTTATAAGCGATCCACGAGGCAAATTGCTGCTGGTGACCAATCGAGAAGCCGCTGTTTTCGGTCACGGCCTGCGTCGGTTTGTACATCATGTTCGAGGTAATGCCCCAGTACAGCGACACCAGAATTGCGGTTGACCAGATGGTGGTCCACATCGGATAGCCCATGATGAAGAAGAACACCGCAATCAGCCCCGCCTGCTGGAACATGATGTGGCCGGTGAGCATGATGGTGCGAATGCCGGTAATGCGGCGGAATACCACCATCAGGATATTCAGCGCCAGGGCGATCAGCACCGCGTAACCGACCCAGCTATAGGCCTCGCCCATGCGCTCCACCGTGGCCATCATTGAGGCATAGGTATCTGATATTGCACCGTTAATGCCATACACTTCTGAAAGTTTTGCCACCACCGGTTTGAAGGTACCGGTCAGAATGCCGGACCCCGCCTGCAGTAACATAAAGCCGATTATGGTTTTGATGGTGCCCTTGATAATCACCGTCGCGCTCTTCCTGAGCAGGATGTAACCGAGCATGGTCACAATACCCAGCAGCAACGGCGCGTTAGTCATTACCTGATTAAAAAATACGGTGAAGATGGTGTAGAGGAATTCCATAAGACTCTCCGTCTGACCTTGTTTGATCTCTTCAACGCACTTGAACATAACCGCTGCGCTAAAAAGTGAGGGACAAACGCACTCTAATGCTCACATCGAATCAAATAAAGATTCGCAATGATTATTTGTGAGCAGTCTCGCAAGATATCGTCATCGGCAGAATGAGCTAACAAACTAAATCACTCTGTTTTTATGATAAATATCAGCCATATACTACAAAAAAAGGCATGTGAAAACCGCCTGAAATCCTCCCATCCTCCTTTGTCATCCCCTGCTTAATGCTAAAAATCGCTCGTTTATAATCATTGTCATTATGAATTTTCGATGATAAATTCTCACAAATAAATCATATGTAATCATTAAATGATTTATTGTGACTCTATTTCAAAGCCAACTCAGATGAGGGAATACTATGAGCAAAGTAGAAACGATCAGCCGCGAATCCTGGATCCTCAGCACTTTCCCGGAATGGGGCACCTGGTTAAACGAAGAGATCGAGCAGGAAAAGGTCGCGCCGGGCACCTTTGCCATGTGGTGGCTGGGCTGTACGGGGATCTGGCTGAAGTCTGAGGGCGGCGCGAATATTTGTGTCGATTTCTGGTGTGGCGTCGGCAAGCAAAATCACAGCAGCCCGCTGATGAAAACCGGCCACCAGATGCAGCGCATGGCCGGTGTAAAGAAGCTCCAGCCGAATCTGCGCACCACACCGTTTGTGCTCGATCCCTTTGCGATCAGGGAGATCGACGCGGTGTTATCCACCCACGATCATAACGATCATATCGATGTGAACGTGGCCGCCGCTGTCATGCAAAACTGTGCTGCTGACGTGCCCTTTATCGGCCCGCAAACCTGTGTGGATTTGTGGATGAGCTGGGGCGTGCCCGCCAGTCGTTGCATCGTGATGACGCCGGGCAAAGTGGTGAGGATCAAAGACGTGGAAATTCACGCACTGGATTCTTTCGACCGCACGGTGCTGATCACCCTGCCCGCAGACCAGAAAGCCGCAGGGGTATTGCCGGATATGATGGATCAGCGCGCGGTGAATTATTTGTTCAAAACGCCGGGCGGTAACCTGTATCACAGCGGCGATTCGCACTATTCCAACTACTACGCCAAACACGGTAACGAATATCAGATAGACGTGGCGCTCGGCTCTTATGGCGAAAACCCGCGTGGTGTGACCGACAAAATGACCAGCGTCGATATGCTGCGCATGGCGGAATCCCTCAACACCAAAGTCGTTATTCCGTTCCACCATGATATCTGGTCGAATTTCCAGGCCGATCCGCAGGAAATCCGCGTGCTGTGGGAGATGAAAAAAGATCGCCTGAAATACGGCTTCAAGCCGTTTATCTGGCAGGTCGGCGGTAAATTCACGTATCCGGATGATAAGGATAACTTCGAGTATCACTATCCGCGTGGCTTTGACGACTGCTTTACTACCGAGACTGATCTGCCATTCAAGTCTTTCTTATAAAGTATGTTATGAACAGGCGGAGGCAGCAGACTCCGCTTTTTTATAAACCATGTAATTGCCATTACTGCTCGTTTATAATCACGCGGTAATCACCTATTTACCTGCGGAGCCACCATGACTGAGCCACAACGCCACAATGCTATTCTCGATCTGCTGCAACGTCAGGGGCAGATTTCCGTCGCTGATGTGATTGATCAGTTTGATATTTCACCCGCTACGGCGCGTCGTGACATCACCAAGCTCAACGAACTGGGCAAACTGCGGAAAGTGCGCAATGGCGCTGAAGCCGTGAATCAGCCACGCCAGAACTGGACACCGCTGAATATCCATCAGACGCACAATCTCAACGAGAAAATGCGCATCGCCAAAGCGGCATCCGAACTGTGCCAGCCGGGTGAAAGCGTGGTGATAAACTGCGGTTCGACGGCGTTTCTGCTCGGCCGTGAAATGTGCGGAAAAGACATTCAGGTCATTACCAATTATCTGCCGCTGGCCAATTATCTGATTGAACAGGAGCACGACAGCGTGGTGATCATGGGCGGTCAGTACAATAAAAGTCAGTCAATTACGCTGGCACCACAAGACGGCGATGCCAGCCTGTATGCCGGGCACTGGATGTTCACCAGCGGCGCGGGGCTGACCGCCGATGGCCTGTACAAAACCGATATGCTGACCGCGATGGCCGAGCAGAAGATGTTGAATTATGTTGGGAATTTGGCGGTACTGGTCGACAGCAGCAAAATCGGCCAGCGCGCGGGCATGCTGTTCAGCCGCACCGAACAAATCGATGTGCTGATCACCGGCAAAGAAGCGAATGATGAAATCATCGGGCAATTACGTCAGAAAGGCGTGCAGGTGATCCTGGTTTAGCCTTTATCCCTGTATTTCGTCTGGTCTTAGTTGTGCAATTATTGGGTAGAATGGCGGCATAACCTTTTATGAGGCAAGACCAGAATGGAACAATTTGAAGCAATCAGCGTTGAACAAGCACATTCCCGCCTGACCTCAGGCGAAGCCGTGATGGTCGATATTCGTGACCCGCAAAGCTTCGGCGCAGCACATGCACCTGGCGCTTATCACCTGAGCAACGACAGCCTGCCTGCGTTTATCCAGCAGGCCGATGCCAAAACACCGGTACTGGTGATGTGCTATCACGGCATCAGCAGCCGCGGTGCCGCGCAATTTCTGATTTCTCAGGGTTTCGAATCGGTCTACAGCGTTGACGGCGGTTTCGAAGCCTGGTCGCAAACCTTCCCGCAAGATATTGAAGCCTGACCCCTCTTTATTGACGCCGGCGCACGCTATAGTCTTTATAACCAGGCTAATGAGTTTGCGCCGAAAATGTTCTTAAGCTGAAAAAGCTACCTTTCTCCAGTGTTGATATAATTTCTGCCTACTATCGACAGGATTCCAAGATGAAAAAACTGAACACTTCACGTTCTTTAGGGATGCGTACGCTCGCCGTTCATGGCGGACAGCAGCCCGATGCCCTGACCGGCGCGATTGCAACACCTATCACCGCCGCATCGGCATTTTCATACCCGGATTTTGACAGCGGCGCACGCCGTTTCAGTGGTGAAGAACCGGGTTATATTTACAGCCGTTTCGCCAATCCGACGGTGGCCGTTTTTGAACAGAAACTGGCGGCGCTCGAAGGTGCAGAAACCGCCGTTGCCTGCGCGAGTGGCATGGCAGCGATCAGCGCCACGTTGTTTGCCCTGCTGGTTCCCGGCGATGAAATCATTCATATCGGCACGCTGTATGGCGGCACTGAAGGCGTGGTGCGTAACCTGCTGCCACGTTATGGCATCAAACCGGTTCACGTTACCCATGTGAGCGAACTGGAAGCGGCATTCACAAAAAACACCAAAGTGGTGCTGGTGGAAACCCCGGCTAACCCGGGACTGGATATCGCCGATCTGGCTGAAGTCGCCCGTCTGTCGAAAGCCGCCGGTGCAGTCAGTGTGGCGGATAATACCTTTGCCACACCGTACCTGACGCGCCCGCTGGAACTGGGCATTGATATCGTTCTGCATTCTGCGACCAAATACATCAGCGGCCACGGCGATGCGACCGGTGGCGTAGTGGCCGGTTCGGCGGCATTAATCACGCCAATCCGCACCCTGAGTCTGAAGCAGTTCGGCGGCAACCTGAGCCCGTTCGAAGCCAGTTTGCTGATCCGCGGCCTGAAAACTCTGCCGCTGCGCGTCGAAGCCAGTTCGCTGAGCGCACAGGCGGTGGCGGAATTCCTCGACGGCCACAGCGCGGTAGACACCGTGTTCTATCCGGGGCTGAAGCAGCATCCGGGACATGCCACCGCCTCAAAACAAATGAAACTGTTTGGCGGGATTATGGCCATTGAGCTGAAAGGCGGCCTCAACGCCGCACGGACGTTCCTCGATAAGCTGAGCATCATCACGCAGGCGGTATCGCTCGGCGACACCGATTCGCTGGCCTGCCATCCGGCATCGACAACGCACAGCGCCGTCGCGCCGGAAGTTCGCCGCCAGAGCGGTATCACCGACGGACTGGTGCGCATCAGCATCGGTATCGAAGATACCGAAGACCTGATTGCTGATCTGCAACAGGCGCTGGAAGGGCTTTAAGCGGATCTGAAATCACGCTCAGCATCACATCTCCTGCATGCTAAAGTGTAATTATTATGGCGATATAGAGCATATATCGCCATAATACTTTCAGTTTACACTTCAAATTGGCTGCTACCATGCCCCGAAAAACATCGCCCTTGCTTCCGGCAACTGAATCGCTATTAACTGAGTTTGGCGATCGTCTTCGTCTGGCGAGGTTGCGCCGCAAACTGACGGCAGCACAGGTCGCAGAACGGGCAGGTATGGTTCCCATGACATTGCGCAATCTTGAACGCGGCAACACAGGCGTCACTCTCGGTGCCTGTCTGGCGGTAATGCAGGTTCTGGGCGTAGAACAAGATCTCAATTTGTTGCTCAAAGATGATCCGTTCGGCCGCCAGTTGCAGGACGCTACATTAATTCCCCGTAAACCCACCTCACGCAACTCCCGTTCAAAACGGACGCCTTCCTCTGTGTCCTCAGATAATACTCTTTTAAAACAAGATGAACCGGATACAGAAAGTGACTGGGCTAAGGATGATTTTTTAAGTGCGGGTTCATTAGCGTCACTGCTTCAAGGTGGTGAAAATACCGGTAAAAAAACCCATAAAAGGACGAAGAAATGACGGTAAGGATTGCCGTGTATGCCGACTGGGCGCCTCTCCCATCGCCTTTGCGCATCGGTTATCTCAATGTGCATCAGGCTGCAGGTCGCGAAATTTTTGCCTTTGAATATGATCAGGCTGCGCTGGAGCATCCTGATTTTGCCCATCTTCAGCTTGATCCACGAATAGGGTTATTCACTGGCCCCCAATATCCGGCACAAAGGCAGGATATTTTTGGTGCCTTTGCGGATACCAGTCCGGATCGCTGGGGACGGTTGTTGATGAAAAGACGGCTGGAACGTGAAAAACGGGCAGGTGTGGCCTCTGCAAGCCAGCGTCTTTATGAATCTGATTACCTGCTGGGCGTGCATGACAGTTTTCGTATCGGCGCGCTGCGGTTTCGGCTCAATGATGAAGGCAATTTTCTGGATGACCGTCATGATGTCGCTGCTCCTCCTTTCATTCAAATTCGTGAACTCGAAGCCGCCAGCCGGGCGCTGGAAAAGGACCGTGAAAATCAGGATGCCGCAGGAGATGAATGGTTACGTTTACTGATTGCACCAGGCGGATCGCTTGGCGGCGCCCGCCCAAAAGCCAGCGTCAGCGCACCAGATGGTCATCTGTGGATAGCAAAATTTCCCAGCATTAATGACGAATATGATATCGGTGCATGGGAGTTGGTCGTCAATACGCTGGCAAAAGCCTGTGGTCTGAATGTGCCTGAAAGCCTTGCCCGCCGCTACGCCAATCCTCATCATTGTTTTTTAGTGAAGCGTTTTGACCGGACGACAGAGGGTCAGCGTAAACACTTTGCCTCGGCGATGACGCTGACCGGCCATCAGGATGGCGACGACGCCTCTTCAGGTATCAGCTACCTTGAGCTGGCGGCGGTAATTATTAATCAGGGCGCGCAGCCAAATCAGGATTTACGCGAACTCTGGTCGCGTATCGTGTTCAATTTGCTGGTATCCAATACCGACGATCATCTGCGCAATCACGGTTTTCTACTGGAGCCAGGAAAAGGATGGCGTCTTTCACCCGCCTATGACATGAATCCGGTGGCGCAAAGCACAGGATTAAAACTGAATATCAGCGAATCCGATAATGCGATGGATCTCGATTTAGCGCTTTCTGTCGCGCCGGTGTTTAGGATTTCAAACAGCGATGCGCTGGATATCATCCGTCGCTGCCAGCAAATCGTCAGACAGTGGCCAACGATTGCCAGCAAAATTGGCCTCTCTGTACGCGAGCAAAATGCGATGTCATCAGCATTTAGGTTAGCATGACCCTGTTAACCAGAAGCCTGCTGACAGATAATCAGGCGATACCATTATCGCCTGTCTACATAACAATGAATTACCGCAGTCAAACAATTAGGGAAACCGCTAAACGCTATGGTGCGCATTCTTAACCTGAACAACCCCCGCCTGGCTCAGGCTTTTGTCGATTACATGGCAACCCAGGGTTTTACGCTGACGATGAAACACGAAAGTCAGGAAGTGCAGCTCTGGCTGGAAGATGAATCCCGTCTGGAAGAGGCCGAGAAGCAGGTGGCGCTGTTTGTGCGCGATCCCCTGCATCCGCGCTATCAGGAAGCAAGCTGGAAAACCGGCAAGGCACAGCCACATTTAAAGATGTCGCACACACCCTTCCTGAAAACCCTGCGCAGCCGCGCCGGGCCGCTGACGATAGGCATGATTGTGCTGAGTCTGGCGGTGTTTATCCTGCAACAGATGGTCGGCGACGAACTGGTGATGAGCTGGCTCGCCTGGCCGGACAGTTCGCGCGTTTTCCAGTTATGGCGATGGTTCACCCCGGCCCTGATGAATTTCTCCTTTATTGCCCTGCTGATTAATCTGGCATGGTGGTGGTATCTCGCCAGCCAGATTGAGATGCATCTGGGCAGCGGCAAACTGTTCACCGTAACCTTAATTTCTGCCCTGATCAGCGGCTGGGGCCAGTCGATGGTCAACGGTTCGTGGTTCGGCGGATTATCCGGTGTGGTGTACGCGCTGATGGGTTACGCCTGGCTGACCGGCCAGCTGAAACCGGAAAGTCGTCTGTATGTGCCCGGCGGATTACTGGTCATTTCGCTGATTTTTATGTTCATTGGCTATGCGACGGGCGGCGCGGCCGTGTCGAATGCCGCGCATGCGTTTGGTCTGGGTCTCGGCCTGGTCATGGCATTTGTTGATACGCGCACTCCGCGCAACAAAAAAAATAAGTAGGGGATTCGGGTGAAACAAACACAACGCCATGATGCGATTATCGATTTAGTCCGCCAGCAGGGGTATGTCAGCACCGAAGAGCTGGTGGAGCATTTTGCAGTCAGCCCGCAAACTATCCGCCGTGATCTGAATGATCTGGCGGAACAGAATAAAATTCACCGTCACCATGGCGGTGCAGCCTTGCCGTCCAGTTCGGTGAATGCGGCATACAACGACCGTAAAGTGATGTGGTCGGAAGCGAAAGCGCGTATCGCCGAACGAGTCGCCAGCCAGATCCCTGACGGTTCAACGCTGTTTATTGATATCGGCACCACGCCGGAAGCCGTGGCGCATGCGCTGCTTAACCATAAAAATCTGCGCATCGTGACCAACAACCTGAACGTCGCGACGCTGCTGACAGCCAAAGAGGACTTTCGTTTGTTCCTCGCAGGCGGTGAAGTGCGCGCCCGCGACGGCGGCATCATGGGCGAGGCAACGCTCGATTTCATCTCTCAGTTCCGCCTTGATTACGGCATTCTCGGCATCAGTGGCATCGATATGGACGGTTCGCTGCTCGAATTCGACTATCACGAAGCCCGTACCAAACGCGCGATTATCGAAAACTCCCGCTGCGTGATGCTGGTGACGGACCATTCCAAATTTGGCCGAAACGCGATGGTCAACCTCGGCAAAATGGATCTGATTCATTATCTGTTCACTGATAAACAGCCGCCGGACAGCGTGAAGCAAATCATCGACAAGTACGACGTGCATCTCGAACTGTGCTGATTTGCCTGCATTTAGGGAGCGCTGCGGCTGGCGCTCCTGCTTTTCCTCCCTCCGCCCTGCCCGGCAAAACGAACAATTTCGAAAAATTCCACGCGTAGCGGCGTTCGGTTTCGTCCCCGCCTTGCTATTTTGCTCGAAACCGACACAAAAATGTTACCTTCATCACGCATAATTGTTTTTATTTGGTTAACGCTTGGCTTGTTTGTCGATTCTCGATTACAATCGTGAGCGAAAACGAACATAAAAGAGCTATTGCGAACATCTGGAGGAAGATGACGTGGAAACCAAAGACTTGATCGTAATTGGTGGCGGTATTAATGGTACCGGCATCGCAGTCGACGCAGCTGGCCGCGGGCTGTCTGTTCTGCTGCTTGAAGCGCAAGACTTGGCCTGCGCGACCTCTTCGGCCAGTTCTAAACTGATCCACGGTGGCCTGCGCTATCTGGAACATTACGAATTCCGTCTGGTCAGCGAAGCGCTGGCTGAACGTGAAGTGCTGTTGAAAATGGCACCGCATATTGCTTTCCCGATGCGTTTCCGTTTACCGCATCAGCCGCATTTGCGCCCGGCCTGGATGATCCGCGCCGGTTTGTTCCTGTACGACCATCTGGGCAAACGCACCAGCCTGCCGGCCAGTAAAGGTCTGAAATTCGGCAGCGAGTCCGTGCTGAAACCAGAACTGACCAAAGGTTTTGAATACTCGGATTGCTGGGTCGACGATGCGCGTTTAGTGGTCGTCAATGCACAGGAAGTGGAAGAACGTGGCGGCGAAGTTCGTACCCGCACCCGCGTGACCCGCGCATGGCGTGAGGACGGCATGTGGATGGTGGAAGCCGAAGATATCGACACCGGCAAAACCTTCACCTGGCGCGCCAAAGGTCTGGTGAACGCTACCGGTCCGTGGGTAAAACATTTCTTCGACGACGGCCTGAAGCTGAAATCGCCATACGGCATCCGTCTGATCAAAGGCAGCCATATTGTGGTGCCCCGTGCACACAATCAGCCGCAGGCCTACATTCTGCAAAACGAAGATCACCGCATTGTTTTCGTGATCCCGTGGATGGATGAATTCTCCATCATCGGCACCACCGACGTGGAATATCACGGCGATCCGAAAGACGTGAAAATCGATGATAAAGAAATCGGTTATCTGCTGAAAGTGTATAACGACCACTTTAAGAAACAGCTGACCACCGAAGACATCGTCTGGACTTATTCCGGCGTGCGCCCGCTGTGCGATGACGAATCAGATTCACCACAGGCGGTGACCCGCGATTACACGCTCGACGTTCACGATCAGGATGGCAAAGCACCGCTGCTTTCTGTATTCGGCGGCAAGCTGACCACCTACCGTAAGCTGGCGGAACATGCGCTGGAAAAACTGGTGAAGTACTATCCGAAAGCCGGCCCGGCGTGGACCAAAACGGCCGTGCTGCCTGGCGGGAAACTGAACGGAGACCGTGATACCTACAGCGCCAATCTGCGTTCCCGCTTCAAATGGTTACCGGAATCACTGGCACGCCGTTATGCGCGTACGTACGGCAGCCAGACAGAGTTATTCCTGAATGACGCGACCAGCCTTGAATCGCTGGGCGAAGATTTCGGTCACGGATTCTACGAAGCTGAACTGCGTTATCTGGTGGAAAAAGAGTGGGTTTCACAGCTTGATGATGCCATCTGGCGTCGTACCAAACTCGGTATGTGGCTGGATAAAACCCAGCAACAACGCGTCGCCGAGTGGCTGGAAACGCACAAACAGCAGAAGAAACATCTGTCGCTGGCGTCTTGATTTAGTTAGCTCCTCCCCCTGCGAAGGGGGAGGCCGGGAGGGGGTTTAACAGACAAAACAAGTGCTTATGCACACTTAACATCTTGTTTTTGACCTTAATACCCCACCCCAACCCTCCCCTTCGCAGGGGAGGGAGCGACTCCTCTACAACTTCACCGGCTTAATGTTCCAGATCTCATCGGCGTATTCCTGAATGGTACGGTCCGAGGAGAAATAGCCCATGTTGGCGATGTTATGCAGCGTGCGGCGCGTCCATTCTTCCGGCAGTTTATACAGCTCATCGACTTTATCCTGCGTATCGACATAACTGCGGTAATCCGCCAGCACCTGATAGTGATCGCCGAGATTGACCAGCGTATCGAACAGGTTGGTGTAGCGCTTCGGCTCGCCTGGGCTGAAGACCCCGGTGGCGATTTGCGTCAGCACCTGATGCAGCTCGGCGTCCTGCTCGAAGTAAGTATGCGGGTTGTAGCCTTTGCGGCGTAATTCCTCGACCTGCGGCGTGGTATTGCCAAAGATAAAGATATTCTCCTCGCCCACGTGTTCGAGCATTTCAACGTTGGCACCGTCAAGCGTCCCGATAGTCAGCGCGCCATTGAGAGCAAATTTCATGTTACTGGTGCCGGAGGCTTCGGTACCGGCCAGAGAGATTTGCTCGGAAAGATCTGCCGCCGGAATGATCAGTTGCGCCAGGCTGACACTGTAGTTCGGAATGAAAACGATCTTCAGCTTGTTGCCAATACGCGGATCGTTGTTGATCACCGCCGCCACATCGTTGATCAGCCGGATGATCTGCTTCGCCGCATAATACGCCGAGGCCGCTTTGCCGGCGAAAATCACTGTGCGTGGCACCCATTCGGCATCTGGCTCTTCGAGAATGCGGTTATAACGGGTGATGACGTGCAGCACATTCATTAGCTGACGTTTATATTCGTGGATACGCTTAATCTGCACGTCGAACAGGCTTTTCGGATCCACCACAATATTCAGCTTCTGGGCGATATACAGCGCCAGCCGTTTTTTGTTGTCCAGCTTGGCCTTGCGGATTGCCTGCAGGAAGCTCAGGTAATCCAGATTCTGTTTCAGTTCCGCCAGCTGGCTGAGATCAGAACGCCAGGTCTGGCCGATGGCATCGTCAATTACCGCTGACAGCGGTTTGTTGGCCAGTGCCAGCCAGCGGCGCGGCGTCACGCCGTTGGTTTTATTACAGAAACGGTCCGGATAAATACGGGCGAAATCAGCAAACAACGACTGCACCATCAGCTCGGAATGCAGCTCAGACACACCGTTAACTTTGTGGCTGGCGATGACCGCAAGCCATGCCATCCGCACTTTGCGGCCATTGCCTTCATCGATAATCGAGACACGCGACAGCAGGCCATTATCATTGGGTATCTTTTCCGCCACTTCTTTCAGGAAGTGATCGTTAATCTGGAAAATAATCTCCAGATGACGCGGCAGGATTTTGCCGATCATGTCTACCGGCCAGGTTTCCAGCGCTTCGCTCATCAGCGTGTGGTTGGTGTAAGAGAACACGCTGCATACGGTTTGCCACGCGGCTTGCCACTCGAATTTATGCTCGTCGATTAACAGGCGCATCAGCTCAGGGATCGACAATACCGGGTGCGTGTCGTTGAGGTGGATGGCGATTTTATCGGCCAGATTGTCGTAAGTATGGTGCGTGGTGTAATGCCGGTTGAGAATATCCTGCACGGTCGCCGACACCAGAAAATATTCCTGACGCAACCGCAGCTCGCGGCCAGAATAAGTTGAGTCATCGGGATACAACACGCGGGACACGTTCTCAGAATGGTTTTTATCTTCCACCGCCGCGAAGTAATCGCCCTGATTAAATTTCCCCAGATTGATTTCGTTACTGGCCTGCGCGCCCCACAAGCGCAGCGTGTTGGTCGCGTCGGTGTCGTAGCCGGGAATGACCTGATCATAGGCGCAGGCGATGACCTCCTCGGTTTCCAGCCAGCGGGTTTTGATGCCTTCATGCTGCACCCGTCCGCCGAAACGCACTTTATAACGGGTATTGTAACGCTGGAATTCCCACGGGTTACCGTATTCCAGCCAGTAATCCGGCGCTTCTTTTTGCTCACCGTTGATGATGCTTTGCGCAAACATACCGTATTCATACCGGATGCCGTAACCGCGCCCCGGCAGCGCCAGCGTCGCCAGCGAATCAAGGAAACAGGCCGCCAGTCGTCCGAGTCCGCCGTTGCCTAAACCAGGGTCATTTTCTTCACCGATCAGTTCTTCGAGATCAAAGCCCATTTCATCAAGCGCGCTTTTCAGGTCGTCGTAAATACCCATCGCCAGCAACGCATTGGAAAGCGTCCGTCCAATCAGAAACTCCATCGACAGGTAATAAACCTGCCGGACGTCCTGTGAGGTTTGCGCCCGGTTAGAACGCAACCAGCGTTCCACCATGCGATCGCGCACCGCAAACAATGTGGCGTTCAGCCAGTCGTGTTGTGTCGCAATAGACGGATCTTTGCCGATGATAAACATCAGTTTATAGGCAATAGAATGCTTAAGCGCTTCGACACTGACTGTCGGTGAGTTGTAATTAAACGGTGAAGTCATAGCGTTACATTCCCGATCAAGTTAGCTACGTTCAGGGTCAGGACAGCAGGCGGTTATACAGGGTGATATATTCCTGCGCAGCCACCTTCCAGCCAAAATCAATACCCATGGCGTGTTGTTGGACGTGTCGCCAGTGTTTCGGTCGGCTCCACAAAACAAATGCCCGGCGGATCGCATTTCCCAGCGATTTCCCCGTTGCTTCTTCAAAGACAAAACCACTGGCTGTTCCGTCGGCCAGATTTTCCAGTGCACAATCGACCACCGTGTCGGCCAGCCCGCCGGTGCGGCGCACCAGCGGCAACGTACCGTATTTGAGGCCATATAATTGGGTTAATCCGCAAGGCTCAAAACGGCTCGGCACCATAATGACATCCGCCCCGCCGATAATGCGATGGGAAAACGCTTCGTGATAGCCGAGCTGCACGCCGACCTGGCCAGGGTTGTCCGCCGCGGCTGCCAGAAATGCCTGTTGCAGCACCGCGTCACCCGCGCCCAGCAGCGCCAGCTGACCGCCGCGTTCGAGTAAATCCGGCAAGGCTTCCAGCACCAGATCCAGCCCTTTCTGGCTGGTCAGGCGACTGACAACAGCAAATACCAGCCGCGAATCATCCACATCCAGCCCCATCGCCCGTTGCAGATAGGCTTTATTGACCGCTTTCGAGCGTAAATCCTCCGCGTCGTAACGCGCTGACAGCAGCACGTCATCACGCGGCTGCCAGATAGCGTCATCGACGCCGTTAAGGATCCCCGTCAGCCGCCCTTGCATTTCACGTTCCAGCAGCAGCGATTCCATGCCATAGCCAAATTCCGGACGGGTGATTTCTTTCGCGTACGTTGGGCTGACGGTGGTCACGTGGTCGGAATAGAACAGACCGGCTTTCAGGAAAGATATCTGGCCGTAGAATTCCAGCCCGTGCATCTGAAAGAACTCGCGCGGGATATACAGCTCATCGAGATGATGCGCGCCAAACAATCCCTGAAACGCCAGATTATGTACGGTGAAAACCGTCCGCACCGGCGCATTACGGGCGCGGATATACGCGGAACATAGACCGGCGTGCCAGTCATGAGAGTGGACGATATCGGGTTGCCAGTGTGGATCGAAATTCAGTGCCAGTTCGCAGGCCATCCAGCTCAGCAACGCAAAGCGCAGATGGTTATCCGGATAGGCAAACGACGATTGATCGTGATACGGGCTGCCGGGACGGTCATACAATCCCGGCACATCAATCAGATAAATACCCACGCCATCAAAGTAACCCAGTGAAAGGGTGACATGCCCGGCAAAAGTTGCCAGCGTGCCAATCACCTGTGTTTCCCCCAGTCCTTTTTTGACGTCAGGGAAAGCCGGAATGAGCACGCGGACATCCGCGCCTTCCGCAATCTGAGCGGCGGGTAATGCACCGGCGACATCCGCAAGGCCGCCCGTTTTTAACAGCGGAAACAGCTCAGAACAAACATGTAAAACCTGCATTCGCGCTCCTGATTATCCCGGTCATCCCGGCGTTCACCGGGATGACGAAAAGTCGTACTTCTATCGTCTGTTTATAGTTTCGCCAGCATTGCGCGGGTCACCAGCACCACGCCACCTTCCGAACGGTAGAAACGGCGGCTGTCTTCATCGGCATTCTCACCAATCACCATGCCTTCAGGGATCTGACAAGCGCGGTCAATGACGCATTTGCGCAGACGGCATGAACGCCCCACATTCACATCCGGCAGGATGATGGCCGAATCGATATTGCAGAAAGAGTTGACGCGTACCCGCGGGAACAGCACGGAATGCACCACCACCGAACCGGAAACAATCACGCCACCGGCCACCAGCGAATTCATGGTCATGCCGTGGCTGCCTGAGCGATCCTGTACAAATTTGGCGGGCGGAAGCGGCTCCATGTGGGTACGGATCGGCCAGTCGCGGTCGTACATATCCAGCTCCGGCGTGACTGACGCCAGATCCAGATTAGCGCGCCAGTAGGCATCGAGCGTGCCGACATCACGCCAGTACGGCGGCGCTTCATCGTTTTGCGTGACGCAGGAAAGACCAAACGGATGCGCGCGGGCGACGCCCTGACGGGTCAGTTTCGGGATCAGGTCTTTGCCGAAATCGTGGCTCGACTCTTCACTCGCCATATCTTCTTCGAGCATGCGAAACAGATAGTCTGCATTAAAAATGTAGATGCCCATGCTCGCCAGCGCCATATCGGGATTGCCGGGCATCGGCGGCGGGTCTTTGGGTTTTTCGACGAAACTGGTGATGTGATAATCCTCAGTGACGCCGATAACACCGAATTCACTGGCCTCGGTGCGCGGCACTTCCAGGCAGGCGACGGTACATTCACCGCCCTTCTGCACGTGGTCGATCAGCATCCGCGAGTAGTCCATCTTGTAGATATGATCACCCGCCAGGATCACCACAAACTCGGCGTTATAGCGGCGGATGATATCCAGATTCTGATAAACCGCATCGGCGGTACCTTTGTACCAGTGCTCGGTGCTGTGGCGTTGCTGCGCCGGAAGTAAATCCACGAATTCGTTCATTTCTTCGTTAAGGAAAGACCAGCCGCGCTGGATATGCTGAACCAGCGTGTGTGACTGATATTGTGTAATCACGCCGATGCGACGAATGCCGGAGTTCAGGCAATTTGACAGGGCGAAATCAATGATGCGGAATTTTCCGCCAAAGTGAACGGCGGGTTTTGCCCGGGTTGCGGTTAAATCTTTCAGTCTTGAACCACGGCCCCCGGCAAGGATTAATGCCACGGATTTCAGCGGCAACTGCCTTGCCAGCATGACCGGGTCCCGGTTATCTAATGTCGCCATATCTGACTCCTTTGTTTTTATAATGACCGGCTCTGTGAAGTGAAATCTTGTAGGACACAGAGGGTTTTTGCTGCTGCCCGCCATTGCGAGCCTTCCATGACACGCCGGGGTTCCTCATCAAAAAGCACGCTGTTGAACGGTGCCACTGGCTGCCAGTTTCCCGGCGGCAGGTGCAAATCCACCTCGTGCAGCGAGGCATTAACGATCACCAACCAGCGCTGTGACAGGCAGATTTGCAGCCACTGCTGCGGCCCCTGCTCCCAGTCGCCGGGGCTCATCGGTTGCCCCTGTTGATTCAGCCATTGCACGTCATCGCTGCCTTCCTGCCACCAGCGGTTTTGCGTCAGTGCCGGAATTTTCCGGCGCAACGCAATCAGCGCGCAGGTATAGGCTGTCAGGCTTTCATCGGCGTTCTCCCAGTCAAGCCAGGTCAGCGGATTGTCCTGACAGTAGGCATTGTTGTTGCCCGACTGGCTGTTGCCGAGTTCATCACCGGCCAGCAACATCGGCGTGCCCTGTGACAAACAGAGCGTCGCCAGCAAGGCACGCTGGCTGAGACGGCGCTGCTGTAATACGCCTTCAGACGCCGCAAGCCCTTCTTCACCGTGGTTTTGGCTGAAATTTTCGTTATGGCCGTCGCGATTTTCTTCACCGTTGGCCTGGTTATGTTTCTGGTTAAAACTGACGAGATCGCGCAACGTGAAGCCGTCGTGCGCCGTCAGCATGTTGATGCAGGCGTAAGGCTCACGCTGCGCGGGATTGAACTTGTCGGCGGAGGCGGCAAAACGCCCGGCAAACTGCCCCAGAGAAAGATCGCCATGCAACCAGAACTGGCGCATATCGTCGCGCCACACATCACTCCATTCGGCAAAGGGTGCGGGGAAATTTCCGAGCTGATAGCCCCCGGCCCCGATATCCCACGGCTCGGCAATCAGTTTGATTTTCGAGAGGATGTCATCGTGTTTAATGGCCAGGAACAACGGCGATTGTGCGGTGAATTCCGGCGTTCTGCCGAGAACTGTCGCTAAATCAAAACGGAAGCCGTCAACATGACATTCACGTACCCAGTAATGCAGGCAATCGAGGGTCCAGGCGATCATGTCCTCGTCCATCAGCCGTATCGTGTTGCCGCAGCCGGTCATGTTGTTGTCGGAACCGTCGTCGTTAAGCCAGTACCCGCTGGCGTTATCAATGCCACGAAACGAAATAAACGGCCCGTCGATATCCAGCTCAGCGCTGTGGTTGAACACCACATCGAGGATCACTTCAATACCCGCCTGATGCAGTGCTTTAACCGCCGATTTAAATTCATTCAGCGCCGATACACCGCCCAGCCCGCTGGCGTAACGCGGTTCAACCGCGCACGGTGCCAGCACGTTGTAGCCCCAGTAATTACTCAGTCCAAGGTGTTGCAGGCGTGGTTCGTCGGCATGATGCTGCACCGGCAAAAGTTCTATCGCGGTGACGCCCAGATGCTGCAAATATTCAAGCATCACCGGATGCGCCAGCCCGGCATAGGTGCCGCGAAGGGCTGCCGGAATATGGGGATGCTGGCGAGTGAGGCCGCGCACATGCGCCTCGTAAATCACCGTTTCACCCCAGGGTTTCGCGGGCGGTTGATCATCACCCCAGTCGAAATTTCCGGCGACCACCACGGATTTCGGCGCAACCACGGCGCTGTCTTTATCGTCGGGCGCATCGGTGCCGCCGGTGAACCGTGCGTTGTCGAGCAGTACGCCGTCAATCGCACGTGCGCTTGGGTCGATCAGCACTTTCTTCGGGTTAAACCGGTGACCCTTTTTCGGGTCGAACGGTCCGTAAACCCGGTAGCCGTAGCGTTGTCCGGCTTTCAGCCCCGGCACAAACCCATGCCAGAGATGGCCGGTGCGCCCGGTCAAAGGCAAATGTTGCTCGCTGCCGGTCTCATCAAAAAGACAGAGTTCCACTTTTTCCGCATGTGCAGAGTACAGGCAAAAATTGACGCCACTATCTCTGAGATGCGCACCAAAAGGTGCGGGCAGACCGGGACCGAGCTGTTTCATTACGCCTCCCTTCGCAAATAAACCGTCGCCAGCGGCGGAATAGTCACGCTGATCGAATGGTCACGCTGATGATGGCCAATATTTTCACTGTAAATATCGCAACCGTTGCCGACATTACTGCCACGGTAGAAATGCGAATCGGTATTGAGGATTTCGTGATAACGCCCAGGCTGACTGATGCCTATGCGATAATGCTCACGCGGAACCGGCGTAAAGTTACTGATGACGATCACTTCACCGCCATTTTCGTCACGGCGGGCAAAGGCGAAAATCGAGTTTTCGTGATCGTCGACCACCAGCCATTCGAAACCGCGCGGGTTGTAATCGAGCTCATACAACGGCGCATTGGCCTGATAGGTCTGGTTCAGGTCGCGTACCAGATGTTGTACGCCGCTGTGCCAGCCGCTTGGATCGTCAAGCAGATGCCAGTCGAGGCTGGCGTCAAAATTCCACTCACGCCCCTGCGCAAATTCATTGCCCATAAACAGCAATTTCTTGCCCGGATGTGCCCACATAAAGCCGTAGTAGGCGCGCAGGTTGGCGAACTTCTGCCACACATCGCCGGGCATTTTATCCAGTAAAGATTTTTTACCGTGTACCACTTCATCGTGGGACAGCGGCAATATGAAGTTCTCGCTGTAAGCGTAAAGCACGCCGAATGTCATGAGATTGTGATGATATTTGCGGTGAACCGGATCAAGCTGCATATAGGTCAGGGAGTCGTGCATCCAGCCCATATTCCACTTGTAATGGAAACCCAGCCCGTTAGCATCCGGCGGCATGGTGACGCCGGGATAATCGGTCGATTCTTCCGCCAGCGTCACCGCACCGCCGAGTTCACGACCAATGGTCTGGTTGGTGTATTTCAGGAAGGAAATGGCTTCGAGGTTTTCGCGGCCACCGTAATAATTCGGGATCCACTCCCCGGCTTTACGGCTGTAATCGCGGTAAATCATGGAAGCCACCGCATCGACACGCAGGCCGTCAATGCCAAACCGTTCAATCCAGTAAAAACCATTGCCTGCCAGATAGTTACGCACTTCATGGCGGCCATAGTTATAAATCAGCGTGTTCCAGTCCTGATGATAACCTTCACGGGGATCGGCATATTCGTACAGCGCGGTGCCGTCAAACTGCGCTAAACCATAGGTGTCGCTCGGAAAATGTCCCGGCACCCAGTCGAGAATGACGTTCAGCCCGGCGTTATGCGCGGCCTCGACAAAGGCTTTGAATTCCATCGGCGTGCCGAAACGACGGGTCGGCGCATACATGCCAAGCGGCTGATAACCCCAGCTCCCGTCGAACGGATGTTCGTTGACCGGCATCAGTTCGATGTGCGTAAAACCCATCCATTTGGCATATGAGACTAATTGCTCGGCCAGTTCACCATAGCTGAGCCAGAAATTATCATCGGTATGACGACGCCAGGAACCCAGGTGCACTTCATACACGGAAACCGGCTGATTCAGCGCATTGGCTTTCTTTCGGCTTTCTGAATGCGGCACAACATCCGGTAATTTACGCACGCACGAGGCAGTATCCGGACGCATCTGCGCCTCAAAAGCATAAGGGTCGGCGCGCAGGCTGACATGCCCGCGGCAGTCGATAATTTCGAATTTATACAGTTGACCTTCGCGGACGGCGGGAATGAAGAGTTCCCAGATACCATTTTCACGGCGCTGGCGCATCGGGTGTCGGCGGCCGTCCCAGAAGTTGAATTCACCCACGACGGAAACCCGCGTGGCGTTCGGTGCCCAGACGGCAAAACTGACACCCTCGACGTCATCCAGCGTTTGCAGATGTGCGCCGAGTTTTTCGTATGGCCGCAGGTGCGTGCCTTCTGCCAGTAACCAGATATCCAGTTCCTGCAACAATGTGCCGAACCGGTACGGATCGTCAATCACATGCAGATTCTCGCCCCAGCGGACTTCCAGCTTGTAACGAAAGGCATTTTTACGCCGCGGGATCAGGCCGACAAAGAAACCGCGATCATCGTAACGACGCAGTTCCGCCACCTGTTTACCTTTTTCTACATCAATAACCCAGACCTGATCCGCATCCGGCAACAGGGCACGCACTTCCAGCCCGGCGGCCACAGAATGCATACCCAAAAGAGAAAAAGGATCAGCGTAGTGGCCAGATATAATTTGGTTAATGACGTGCTGATCGGGAAGTACAGACATGTATTTCGTCCTATGATTAATTAAATCAATAAATCCAATAAAATCATTCAGGTATTCAATACGAAACGTGATCCCAGTGTGCTCCCCTTTTTATCGCCGCTTTGTGATCCGGCTGTGTTTCGGTTTTGCCAAAAAGTGCGCGATGACGCTTACGCTCACAATTTCCAAATAAGTGCTTATTTCAGCTTCTCAAAGAGGCATAGCTCTTCTACTAAGCATAGACAAAGGTTCGAAAAATCAGCGGGAAGAAACCGATGAATTTTTCGCAAAATGAAATACAGAGAGTTGCGCTGGAAAAAGGCGGATAAACGGTGAAGTGATTGATGACAGAATCAAAAACGGGACACCGTGCTGGTGTCCCGCAGGGAAATCTTTACAAAGAAAACAGGGCAGTTTTCAATATTGCATCGCGTTAGAGAAGAATACGCAGCATGCGGCGTAAAGGCTCTGCCGCGCCCCACAGCAGCTGATCACCCACGGTGAATGCAGACAGATATTGCGGGCCCATATTCAGTTTACGCAGACGGCCGACCGGTGTGTTCATGGTGCCGGTGACAGCCGCTGGCGTCAGTTCACGCATCGACAGTTCGCGGTCATTTGGGATCACGCGAACCCAGTCATTATGCGAAGCCAGCATCTGTTCGATTTCCGGAATTGACACGTCTTGTTTCAATTTCAGCGTGAAAGCCTGGCTGTGACAACGCAGCGCGCCGATACGAACACACAGGCCATCCACCGGAATAATGCTGGAAGAGCCGAGAATTTTGTTGGTTTCCGCCTGACCTTTCCATTCTTCTTTGGTCTGGCCGTTATCGAGCTGTTTGTCGATCCACGGGATCAGACCGCCCGCCAGCGGAACACCGAAGTTATCGGTTGGCAACGTACCGCTGCGGGTCAGCGCGGTCACTTTACGTTCGATGTCCAGAATGGCGGACGCCGGGTTTTCCAGCTCTTTCGCCACACTGCTATGCAGCATACCCATCTGGGTCAGCAGTTCACGCATGTGACGCGCACCGCCGCCGGAGGCTGCCTGGTACGTGGCGACAGACGCCCACTCGATCAGGTCATTCGCAAACAGGCCGCCGAGCGACATCAGCATCAGGCTGACGGTACAGTTACCGCCCACAAAGGTTTTAATGCCTTTGTCGATGCCCTGATGGATCACTGCGCTGTTCACCGGGTCAAGGATGATTATCGCGTCATCTTCCATTCTCAGAGAGGATGCTGCGTCAATCCAGTAGCCAGACCAACCGATTTCACGCAGCTTAGGATAGATTTCATTGGTATAATCGCCGCCCTGACAGGTGATGATAATGTCCAGCGCGCTCAGAGCGTCCAGATCATAGGCATCCTGCAAGGTTCCGGACTGACCCGTGAAAGAAGGCGCGGCCTGACCGTGCTGAGAGGTGGAGAAGAATACCGGACGGATAGCGTCGAAATCGCGTTCTTCAATCATGCGTTGCATGAGTACAGAACCGACCATCCCGCGCCAGCCAACGAAACCTACATTTTTCATAATATCTGTCCTGCCCTGAGGGTGATAACTGCTTAAAACGGCTTGAACGCGCGTTTGCACTAAGTTAGTGCCTGTTTTGATGCACTGTGCCCCGTTAACGCGCTGGTCTACCACCTTACAAAATGTAGTAGAAGTGGCAAGTGAATTTAATCAATAGTGCAGCTTTTAATAGCAGCGCAACTTATAACAGGCATTTTTTCTGAGGTAGTCATGACCGAAATGATTTCAGCAACCATTTTGCTGTTTTTAATTATGGATCCGCTGGGCAACTTACCGATTTTTATGTCGGTTTTAAAACATCTCGACCCGAAACGTCGCCGGGTCGTGTTAATCCGCGAAATGCTGATCGCACTGATCCTGATGCTGATTTTCCTGTTCGCCGGGGAAAAAATCCTGTCGTTCCTGAATTTACGTACCGAAACCGTGTCGATTTCCGGCGGTATTATTCTTTTCCTGATTGCTATCAAAATGATTTTCCCGTCAGAAGAGAAAAGCAGCAGCGGCCTGCCAGCCGGTGAAGAACCCTTCCTCGTACCGATGGCAATCCCGCTGGTTGCTGGCCCGTCGATTCTCGCGACGCTGATGCTGCTTTCGCACCAGTACCCGAATCAGATGAGTCATCTCACGCTGGCGCTGTTTATCGCCTGGGGCATGTCGATGGCGATCCTTCTGCTGTCGAACCTGTTCCTGCGCCTGCTCGGCGACAAAGGCGTCAGCGCCCTCGAACGCCTGATGGGCCTGATTCTGGTGATGCTCTCAACACAGATGTTCCTTGATGGGATCAGGGCGTATCTGAAGATTTAGCAGCAGAAAAAACGAAAAAGGCGAGCCACGCGGCTAATGCCGGTCACTTAAGGTGACCGGCATTAAGCCACGCGGCTCGCCTTTTATATGCTAACAATTTGTCGTCAGACGACCATCGACAACAGCAGACATCCCGCCAGACCGCACAGGGAAATGATGGTTTCCAGCACAGACCAGGATTTGAAGGTTTCGACAATGCTCAGGTTGAAATATTCCTTGAACAACCAGAAGCCCGGATCGTTGACGTGCGAGAAAATCACGCTGCCGGAACCGACGGCGATCACCATCAGTTCAGGGCTGACGCCCGTGGTGGCGATCAGTGGCGCGGCAATACCGCCCGCAGTAATCGCTGCCACGGTAGCAGACCCCAATGCGATACGCAGAACCGCCGCAATGGACCAGGCCAGCAGGATTGGCGAGAGCGTGCTGCCGTCCATCAGAGCTGCAATGTATTTTTCAATACCGCTGTCCACCAGCACCTGTTTAAACGCACCGCCGCCGCCGATGATTAACAACATCATCGCGATGATTTTGATGGAATCGGTCACAGTTGCCATCACATCTTCCATCTTACGGCCACGGTTCAGACCGAAAGTGAAGATAGCGATCAGCACCGCAATCAGCGTTGCCATCACCGGGTCGCCGAAGAATTCAGCATACGCCAGCACCGGATGCCCTTTCGGCAGGATCATTTCGCAAAGTGCGCGGAATGCCATCAGAATAACCGGCACCAGTGAAGTCGCGACGCTGACGCCAAAGCCCGGCATCTCTTCTTCCGTGAAGGTTTTCGGGTTAAACAGACCTTCAGGCACCGGTTTGTCGATACCTTTCAGGAAGCGCGCATACACCGGCCCTGCCAGAATCACCGTCGGCACCGCCAGCAGTGAACCAAACAGCAGTGTTTTACCCATATCCGCATGGAAAATCGTCGCAATCGCCGTCGGACCAGGGTGCGGAGGCAGGAACCCGTGTGTGACGGATAACGCGGCCGCCATCGGAACCCCGACATACAGCAATGGTAAACGCGCCGCCGCGGCCACAGTGAAGACCAGTGGTAACATCAGCACGAAACCGACTTCATAGAACAGGGCAAACCCGACGATGAAACCTGTCAGCACGATCGCCCACTGAATGTGCTCACGGCCAAACTTTTCGATAAGGGTGGTCGCGATACGTTGTGCGCCACCGCAATCCGCCAGCATTTTACCGAGCATGGCACCGAAGCCCATGATCAGCGCAAGACTGCCAAGCGTCCCACCCACCCCGTTTTTGATCGAGGTGATAACTTTATCGACCGGCATTCCCTGCATAATCCCCACCGCCAGCGCGACAAGAATCAGTGCAATGAAGCCATTAAGCTTAAATCGGATCATAAGTAACAACAGCAGTGCGACACCCACCGCTACAATAACTAATGGCATATTCTTCCCCTCACGCTGTCACCCGGGTATGACTAAAAACCGGGTGAAGCATTGTTTTTAATTTTCAAGATGTTGTAGGAATTAACAGTGCTACGGGTACAGACCGCGACCGCTAAAACAGCAGTGCATTCCTTTGTGATATTAGTCACATCTCCATTTGTTACCGGTATCATGATACCGGTAACATGGTAATATTAGGACTCACTACGCAGTAAAAATGTTCATTTTGGGATAGAGATCATACTTATGGCAGGACAAAGCATCATTCTGATGGGCGTGTCAGGCAGCGGTAAATCCACCGTCGGCGCGGCACTGGCCCGTGAAATTAACGCGAAATTTATCGACGGCGATGATCTTCATCCCCGCGCCAATATTCAAAAGATGGCCAGCGGCACGCCACTGAACGACGATGACCGCGCGCCGTGGTTATTGCGTCTCAACGACGCGGCTTACAGCCTGCGCCATAAAAATGAAACCGGCATCATTGTCTGTTCTGCACTGAAGCGTCGCTACCGTGACGCCCTGCGTAAAGACAACGAAGGCATGGTGTTCATCTACATGAAAGGCAGTTTTGAAGTGATCGCCGAGCGCCTTAAAGCGCGTGCCGGACATTTCATGCCGACCGATTTACTGCGCAGCCAGTTCGATGCGCTCGAAGAACCGGGCGAAGACGAACCGGATGTGTTGCGCGTGAATATCGATCACAAGTTTGAAGGTGTGGTAGATCGCTGCGTTGCAGCCCTCAAAACAATTCAGAAGTAAGACTTTCTCCTCCCCCTGCGAAGGGGGAGGTGGGGAGGGGGTTTTAATGGCTGAGCTGTCATCCGCAAAACCAACACCCCATCCCGGCCTTCCCCTCGTGAGAGGGGAAGGAGCAAAGAAATCAAATACTTCCACCCGCAGATATCGTAAACCCGACATCCACCATTCTCGGCACCACTTCTTCGCCGCGAAGTCTCGCCAGCAGACGTTCGGCGGAGATTTGCCCCATTCTTTCGCGCGGTGTCAGCACGCTGGCGAGTGGTGGCTCCATCGCCTGCCCCATGTTGTGCCCATGAAAACCGGCAATCGCCATTTGTGAAGGGATTTTCAGCCCCTGGCGCTGACATTCAAAAAATGCGCCCGCCGCGAGGTCATCGTTGGTACAGAAAATACTGTCGATTTGTGGCCAGTCTTTTTGCGCCTGACGCAGTAATTCCGCGCCGCCACTGTAACTGGAAGAACGGCTGGTCATCACACTGTAAGGCTCCAGACCGGATTCACGCATCGCCTGTTCGTAACCCTGCTGTTTGATAATGGTTCGCTCATCCTGACGAGCGCCGAAATACACCACATGACGATGGCCGCGCGCGATAATTTGTTGCGTCATCTGCCGCGCGGCTTCGAAGTTGTTGAAGCCGACCGCCAGATCCACACACGGCGATACACAGTCCATCATCTCCACCACCGGAATACCGGCCACTTCAATCATCTTCAGCGTACGCGCGGTGTGATGGCGTTCGGACAAAATCAGTCCGTCGATATTGTAGGAAAGCAGTGAAGTCAGACGCTGTTCTTCGCGCTCCTGGCTGTAGCCGTAGTGCGCCAGCATGGTCTGATAACCGTGGATATCAGTCACGCTTTCGATGCCGCGCAGCACTTCCGCAAACACCTGGTTGGTCAGCGACGGCAGCAGCACACCGATGGCGCGGCTTTTAGCGTTAGAAAGAATGTCCGGTGCGCGGTTGGGGATGTAGCCCAGCTCGTCGAGCGCCGCAGAGATTTTTTCCTGCAACGCGCCGGAAACCTGTTCAGGGTTACGCAAATAACGGCTGACCGTCATTTTGGTGACGCCCACCTTGTCGGCAACATCCTGGAGTACGGGTCTTTTTTTCTTCATATTCATCAAAGAGATGGGCCGCTGAAAAGGTTAAGGGATCAGAGCGTGATGTTAGCAAACAATCGCGCAGGCGGATATCCGTTGCTGCGCGACATGAGAGGTTTATCAGGAAGGTAACGAAAGCTGGCCGCGAACCGGTGCGCTGGGATTGGCGGAGAACTGGCCGGTCAGCAGCGCCATCGCGCGTTGTGCCAGGGTTTCCAGCGGATAGGCAATCGCCGGAACAGCAGACACGCCCGGTGGCAGCGTACTGTCGAGACTGAACACCATCACATTTTCAGGCACAGCGCGCCCGTGCAGGGCGAGCTGACGGAGTGCATCCTGCGCGGTGGCATCGTCCGGCACCAGCAACGCATTGAACGGCACGTTCTGTGCCAGCAGTTTCGTCAGCGCATCTGCGCCGCTGTGCTCCAGCCGCCGGTCGTAAGGCAGCAGGAACTTCTCCAGTGCCAGATGATATCCCTGCAAGATTTGTCCGGCGGTTTCGCTGTTTTCCGCGTTGATCAGGGCAATCTGCCGGCGCCCTTGTTTGAGCACATACTGGCAGGCAGTTTCGGCGGCAAAGCTGCGGTCAAAGTGAATGCTGCGTGCTGAATCCGCATCCAGACAATCAATGGTGATCACGTTTTCCGGCAATGCCGGCAGCGGAAAACGCGCACCGATCACAATCATCGCATCGCACAGACCGCGGCCAATTTCAGCTACGGAATGCGTCAGGCTCGCTGCGTCGGTGGCAAAGCGCAGCAGCAGATACTTCTGATTCAGCCGCAACTCTTTTTCCAGCGCGTGGAGATAACCGGTGGACTGATTGATGTTTTCGGTCGCACAAATCACGCCGATACAACCGGTAGACTGCGTGGACAGCGACTGCGCAATCACGCTCGGTTTATATTGCAGTGTTTCCACCGCCTGCATCACAGCCAGGCGGCTTTCTTCTTTGACACCGCGGCTGCCACTCAGGACACGGGACACCGTCGCTTTCGACACCTTCGCCAGCCGCGAAACGTCGTTAATGTTTGCCATGTCTTTCCTTGTGTTAATCGAAACCGTTATTTTTAGACACCGCCGCGAACCATTCGCCGCTTTTCTTCACCGTACGCTTCTGCGTTTCCAGATCCAGCTGGATGAAACCATACCGGTTTTTATAGGCATTCATCCATGACCAGCAATCAATAAATGTCCACATGTGATAACCCAGGCAACCACTGCCTTCCTGCAAGGCGCGGTGCAGCCATTTCAGGTGCCCGCTGACAAACTCGATGCGGTAATCATCATCAATCCGCCCCGCCTGTTCAAAGCGCAGTTCATTTTCCACACCCATGCCGTTTTCGGAAATGAAACAGCGCGGATTACCGTAGTTTTCACGCAGATTGGTCAGAATATCGTAAATGCCCTGCTCGTAGATTTCCCAGCCACGGTGCGGGTTCATTTTACGTCCCGGCATGACATAGTTATCGAAGAACCATTCCGGCATAAACGGACTTTCCGGATTAACCATACTGTCGCGGCACTGAATACGGCGCGGCTGGTAATAGTTGATGCCGAGTAAATCCACCACACCCTGTTGCAGCAGTGCTTTATCGCCCTGCTGGCAGGCCGGAAGCTGATCGTATTTGTTCAGCAATTCCACCAGTTCCTGCGGATATTCACCGCGCAGCGCCGGATCGAGGAAGCTGCGGTTAAACATCAGGTCCGCAATGTTAGCGGCTTTCAGGTCAGCCGGATTCTGTGACCGCGGATAAGACGGCGTAAGGTTAAGAATAATGCCGATTTCACCGCCAGAATTGCGGGCGCGATAGGCCTTCACTGCCAGCGAATGGGCCAGCATAGTGTGATACGCCACGGTGGCAGCCCGTTTGAAATCCACCACGTTCGGGTAATGGAAATCATACAAATAACCGCCTTCCACCGGCACCACCGGTTCGTTGAACGTAAACCAATGCTTCACGCGGTCACCGAACAGCTCGAAACAGGTATCGGCGTATTTTGCGTAAGCCTGCACGACGTCCCGGTTTTCCCAGCCGCCGAGTTCCTGCATCGCCATCGGCATATCAAAGTGGAACAGATTGATAAACGGCTGTACGCCCTGCGCCAGCATTTCGTCGATCACCTGGTTATAAAACGTGACCGCTTCCTGATTCACTTCACCACGCCCGTTGGGGATCAAACGCGCCCAGGAAATCGAGGTGCGGAAGGTGTTGTGATTGAGCTGTTTCAGCAGCGCGATATCTTCGCGCCAGTTTTTGTAAAACGTCGAGGTATCCTGCGGACCGACGTCATTGTGAAAGCGCGTCGGCTGTTGTGAATACCAGTGATCCCACACCGTCGCGCTTTTTCCGTGGCTCAGGGTTTCACCTTCCGTCTGCGGCGCTGAACTGGCACTGCCCCACCAGAATTCTTTTGGAAATGCGTATTTCATCGTCATCCTCGCTGTCCGTTAGCTTTACGTTTTTAACTGAATTATTTGACTGTTTAACTGTTTGCCGGCACGGCATTGCCCGCCGTCTGTGCCAGGGCTTTTTCCGCTTCCTGTTTCAGCAACGTACGTTCATAGGCTTTCAGGAACGGATAGTACATAACGGCTGATAACACCATACAGAACAGGCACATAATTACCGGGCTGAATGCCCAGTTTGCGGCCCATGACGCACCGATTGGCGCAGGCGTTGTCCAGGGTGTGAGCGAGACCACCTGCGCGACCCAGCCGAGTTTGGTGGCGGTGTAAGCAAAAATAGCGTTCAGCATCGGCACCAGCGTAAACGGCAGGAAGAATACCGGATTCATGATAATTGGCGTGCCAAACAGGATCGGTTCATTGATGTTAAAGAAGCTCGGCACCACCCCCATCCGGCCAATGGTGCGCAGGTGCACGGCCTTGCTGCACAGCAATAAAATCGCCAGCGGTAAGGTCGACCCCACGCCGCCAATTAACAGATAGTGATCCCAGAATCCTTGCAGATAAATGTGTGGCAATGGCGCACCGGCCTGCAACGCCGTCTGGTTGAGCGCCAGATTGGTCATCCAGAACGGGTTCATGATGCCGGTGACAATCAGCGCGCCATGAATCCCCGCAAACCACAGTACCTGACAGATAAACACTGAAATCAAAATCGCTGGCAGGGAATCCGACGCAGAAACCAGCGGTGCCAGCAAATGCATGATGGCTTCAGGAATTATCATGCCGGTGGTGGACTGAATAAACAGGTTCAGCGGGTGCAGCGTGGCGACAATCGCCACCACCGGGATCAGAATTTCAAACGAGCGCGCCACGCCGGTCGGCACTTCTTTCGGCAGGCGGATGGTGATATTGCGGCGCTTGAGCAGCGCATACACTTCGGCGGCATAAATCGCCGTCAGGATCGCGGTGAAGATGCCTTCGCCGGAGAAATACTGCGTCGAGATTTGTTTGTCATGATACGGCGCAGCCACCAGCAGAAACGCCATAAACGCCAGTAAACCGGTCATGATCGGATCAAGCTTGTAGTGTTTGCCGAGGCTTGCGCCAATGCCTACCGAAATAAAAAACGTCATCACGCCCATGCTCAGATACCACGGCAACATCAGCTGCTCGCGGTATTTCAGCGACAGATCCAGCCACCCGCGCGCAAATCCCATGGTGGTATCCGGCGAGAATGGCGGGAAAATAAAGACCAGCATGAACGAGCCGATAATCATAAAAGGCAGCGCAGCGATAAAGCCGTCGCGGATGGCGATCACATGCCGCTGCTGGCCAACGCTGCCCGCCAGGGGCGTGATGTGTTTTTCGATGACGTTAACCATCGCCTGATAAAGGCCACTCATACGCGGCTTCCTTCCTGTGCGATCAGGCCGTAAGCGAAGTCGAGCACGTTATCGCCGCGCTGCATGCCGTAATCCATCATGTTGATGGTTTCGACCGGAATGTTGAATTCTGCCGCTCTGGCAGATAAATCAGCCTGCATGTAACGCACCTGAGGTCCGAGCAGTACCACCTGATAATCACGGAATTTTTCATCAAACTCGCTGGCACCGAATGCATCAATCTGCACCTCTTCTCCGCGTTCCGCCGCCACTTCTTTCATCTTGCGCACCAACAAACTGGTCGACATCCCCGCCGAACAACAAAGCATGATTCTTTTCATTTTGCTTCACTCCGAGATGATTAATGTTCTGCCCTTTTTAGCCTGTTGAGGGTATTTGAGGCTTTATGGAAACCGGTTTCCATGGCTTCAGGGAAAATGTGCGAACCTGTTCATAAAATTTCACGGTGATTGTCCGGCAATGTGAAACGTTTCACATTTTGCGCATTTTTCATTCGCGCAGTAAGAAACTCACGCTACAGGAAAAACCAGATAACAATTATCACGGAGGGATTAAATTACTCATCAGCAGGATATTTAAAACCGTCAAAAATCAAAATAAAACCTGATTAATATCACGCACTATGTGATGTTAAAAATTGATATGGAATGATTTTGTCGGTGGGAAATTAATCAATACATTGTCCGGCATTCACCGCTTATTATCTTTAAGGAATGCCTGATGCCGGCGTTTAACACCTGTAAAATTACACGATGTATTCTGCTGGCGTGTTGCCTGCCCAATATTGCCGTCATGAGCGCCAGTGCGGCAAATTACACCCTGCCACTGCTGCTGACGAACAATCAAAAGCTGACCTTATCCACCAAGGATAACGAAAATATTGTCGCCGATAACCCGTTGATAAAATATGGCATTATGGTCAATAACGGCGCAGAACTGACGTTCCTGGCTAACACGTTCAACGCTTCCGGCAGCCAGCTTGGCTCCTCGCTTGTCGCGCAAAATGGCGGTGTCATTAATATCGGGAAAGATTCCGTGATTAATCACAACAGTCAATCCGGGGAAATTTCCCATGCGGTGACGATACAAGATGCAGGCAGTGTTTTAAATATCAACGACGCGACCCTTAATTCTAACAGTGCGGCAGTGGTGATTAATAATAACGCCACCGCGAATATGATTAATACCACAATTAACGCCAATAATGCGGATAATGCCGTTGAGGTGAATAATGGCGCCACGCTGAATGCCACCGGGCTGGCTGTTAATCATCTTTCGGGAATGTCCAGCAGTTCGGCAATAGCCATCAACAATGCCGATGCCACATTACTGAATACGTCAATTTTATCTCAGGTTCGCCAGGGGATAAGTATCGACGGGTCCGCTGACCGCTTCTCAAATGTCACTTATGATCGCGGAACCATCATCACAGAGAAAGATCAGAGCAATGCCGTGATATTGTCATTCGGTAATTTACAAATGAAGAATGTCGACATCCACACCTCCGGGCAATATGGCAACGGCGTGATGCTGGAAAACGACAGCAATGTACGGATCAACGGCGGATCCATTACCACGAAGGCGACGTCCACTAACGGCATAACATTCCTCGGCGCTAACAACCTGATTCTGGAAAATGAACTGCTTATTTCCACACCGGGCAATGCCTCCGTCGGCCTGTCACTGAGCGGCGCCCCCATGACAGACGATCAGTGGCAAAACGTTCGCATTGATAACGCGACCATAAACAGCGGCAATATCGGCATCAGCAAGATTTACAACGGTAATGCGCAAGTGATCATCGAAAACGCCGCCCGCATTGTCGGTATTAACGCGGCCATGACCTTTGCCGATAACGGCACCAGTACGGTGAATGTCAGCGGTAAAAGCCAGATTATCGGCAATATTATCAATGCGACGACGGCGAAAACCGATGTCACACTGGATGCCTCCGTGCTGACCGGCTCGGTACAAAACCTCAATTCACTGGCGCTGAATAATCAGTCGGTGTGGAATCTGACTGGCGATTCCGTGCTCGGGGATTTATCGCTCGATAACAGCCTGATGAACTTCACCCAACCGCAGCAGGGGGCATTCCACACACTTACCGCCAGCACGCTTTCCGGCAACGGTGCCCTGAATTTCAACACGCAACTGGGCAGCGATAATTCCCCCACCGATTTACTGCATGTTCAGGGTAACGCCAGCGGCAATTTTGGGGTGCTGGTGCGCAATGCCGGGGGCAATGGTGCGCTGACGACAGGCGACGGGATCCGTCTGGTGCAGGTGGATGGGGATGACACATCGTCGCTGAAATTGCTGAGAAAAGTCAGTGCGGGGGCATACGATTATTATCTCTATAAAGGCGGCAGTACGTCGCCAAAAGACTGGTATCTGCGCACCTGGCTCGAGCCGGTGCCGCCGCCGGAACCAGTGCCTGATCCTGACCCGACCCCTAACCCGACACCGGAGCCCACACCGCAACCTGAACCCACACCTAAACCGGTGATCGCCTACCGGACGGATGTCGTGGGTTACATTGCCGCGCCCTTCCTTAACCGGCAGTACGGCTTTAGCTCAATGGGGTCTTATCACGAACGTACCGGCGATAGCGTCAAACGTGCTCAGGATGGCACATGGGCACGCGTCGGCGGATCGCATGATAATTATGATGTAGGTCGCTTCAGTTTTGACAGCGACATTCGTTATATCCAGATCGGCAAGGATTTGTATCAGGATGAGACACCGCGCGGGAATAATGTGCATGCCGGGGTGATGATTTCGCTGGGGGATCAGAAAACCAGCAGCTCGGACAGCGCCCGCGGGCTGGTCGGTGAATCCACCGATACCGGAGATGTGTCTACCGATGCTTACGGCATTGGCGGCTATTACACCGTGCAGACCGACAGCGGCGCGTATCTGGATTTCGTCGGGCAAGTCACCGATTACCACACCGAATTCCAGAGTGAAACGGAAGCTAAACAGGACGGCTACGGCGTGGCGCTTTCAGCGGAAAGCGGCATTCCCTTTGCAATAACCCAAAGCTGGAGGCTCGAACCCCAGGCGCAGGTGATTTATCAGTATCTGCATATGAGAGGGTTCAATGACGGTATTGCCGCGGTAGCGAAAACCGCCGACAACAGCGTACAGGCACGCGGCGGTTTGCGGCTTTCTCATCAGCCTCAGGTAGATCAGCCCAACATTACGCCATACCTGAATATCGACGCGGTATCGACGCTCAGCGATGCGCCCGCCGTCACCATCGGCAGCACTGAGATTTCACCTGATTTCTCGCAAAGCGCCTGGAAAGCAGGTGGCGGGATCACGGCGCCATTGAGTAAAAATGCATCGTTTTACACCAGCGTGAATTATCAGCGTGGCTTTGACGGAAAACAGGAAGGTTACCGGGGCAATATCGGTATTAATGTCAGCTTCAAATGACGAATGAATGATGCAAAAAAAGGCGATGCCGGAGCACCGCCTTTTGCTTTTGACTTCACCATGATCAGACTGGCGGCAGGTCAAACAGCAGAATTTCGCTGTCTTCCTCTGCGTGAACGGACAATGCCGTTTCATCCCAGATCGCCAGCGCATCACTCTGCCCGGCTTTCTTACCGTTGATGGACACGGTGCCTTTTACCACCTGGATCCACACGCGGCGGTCAGCCTGAATCTGATAAACCGACTGTTCATCTTTTTTCAGCGCCCAGCGGGACAACTCCATATCCTGGAACACTTTCAGCGAACCGTCGCGGGCATCCGGTGAAAGCACTAACTGGCGACCCTGCGGCGCATCGAACATGCGCTGTTCGTAACGCGGTTCCAGCCCTTTTTGATTCGGGATAATCCAGATCTGATAAAGGTGCAGTTTACGGTCACTGTTACCGTTGTATTCAGAGTGTGTCACCCCGGTCCCGGCGCTCATAATCTGGAATTCCCCCGCCTGGATCTGTTCTTTATTGCCCATGCTGTCCTGATGTTCCACGGTGCCTTCCAGCACATAGGTCAGAATTTCCATGTCTTTATGCGGATGCTTACCAAAACCCTGTCCTTCATCGATAAAGTCTTCATTGATCACCCGCAGTGCGGAGAATCCCATGAATTGTGCATCGTAATAATCGGCGAAAGAGAAGGTGTGCCAGCTTTCCAGCCAGCCGTGGCTGGCGTGACCGCGTTCTTGTGCCTGACGTAAATAGATCATGTTCAACTCTCCTCAATGTTTTCTCTAGTCTAGTCAACGCCTGAGAATAAGAAAGCGTAAAAACTTCACCCCTCTGTTCAAAAAATATGAACAAATGCAGGTGACTCAATCCAAAGGATTTGAGGAAGGTTGAGGTAAATTGTTCTTGTACAGGTTGCTTAATTACCCATCGGTACAATACTCAAAGAAGAAACTCCTTAAGGTAAATTAATGTGACATCTGTTTCCGGAAATTATCATGATTAACCGCCGCGAGTTGATCGCGGGAATAACCGGTGGTGTAGTGTCGGCGGGATTATTTAAAGCCGTTGAAATTAATCCGGATAAAATGATTAGCGCGAGCAACATTATGGCGTTAAGAAACCTCCCTGCGCCTGCTGACCGGACCTGCGCGATGGTTTTGGGATATTACTTTGCCGGAGATGGTGCGCCAAAACTGGTTTACTGGGATGCGAACAGTGAGAAAGAGGCCAATCAGGGCACCGTTATTTCCTCGTTAAAATCCGCTAAAGGCCGCTGGTTGCAATTACATAACGGCGTCATGGATTTTCGTCAGTTTGGTATAGTTAACCGACAAAATGCTGCAGATGCGGCACTGAAGGCGATGATCAGTGATCCGCTTATTCACCGGATTGAAGCACATACCTCGCTGAATTTCATGTCGCGCCATCGCTTTAACCGTTCGAATATCACCCTCGATTTTAATGGCCAGACAGTGACCGCGACAGGACTGGAAACCCTGGCAGATGCCAAAAATAATTACCTCTCCGCTATTTTCTTTTTCAGGGGAATAGCAGAAGAAAAAACATCAATATCCCTTCTCAGGGATCCTTTGCCTTTATTGTCAGAAATCTATCCGGTAGATGACAGCAGCTTATATCCTGTCGGCCAGTGGTATTGCCTGGAATCGGACAAAGTCTCCGGCCACTGGGAACGCAAAATACAACGACTGGTGCAGGTGACAGAATGCATTGATGAAACGCATATCCGGCTCAATTACAGAAGCGGCTGGGCGCTGGACGCCCAAAGTCAACTGCACTGGCGCAAAGTCACGCCGGTTGAAAATGTCTGTATTCAGAACATGCATTATTTCGCAGAGGGGCAGCTGGCTAATAGCAGTTCCCAGCCGGTCGCCTTCGAATATGCCATTTATTGCGATGTTCTGAATGTTCATGCTCAGGGGACATTCTGGTCAGTCATTTTCCGTCGCTGGAATACCTTCTTTCGCACCGAACAATGCTCGCTGACTAATCCACCTTCGGTTTCCTGGGGCGGCGCAGGCTATCTGACTCAGCAAATTTACTGTCAGTATGGCGTGATTACGGACTGTACGGCATCCAATGCCCGGCATCTTAACGATTTCACCGCCAGCTCTTCCTGCGTGGTAAAGCACTGTCACAGCAACGGTGACAGTTCCGGTGCTTTCGTCACGCACGGTCAGTATGAACATGATCTGCATTTTACGGCCAACTCCGGCATCCTGACACTGGCCAATTCCGGCAAACCCTGGGGACAGTCGGCGGCACGTATTGTCATCAACCAGCACCATTGTTCTATGCTGACAGCCGACACGCACGTTACTGATCTGACCTTAACGGATGTGCACATTTACCGGAGTGTGGAACAGGATAATCTCGGCATATTGCGCCTGAATTGCGACGGACTGACGGTGCAAAACTGCAGCCTCAGCGGAGAACTGACATTACTGCAAAACAGTCAGCGCAGTATCAAAATGAACGTATTCGAAAACTGCGGGTTCGTACTGGATCCTCGCCATGATTCCACTATCAGTAACCTGGCGCCGGATGACCCGTTTATTGTTTCTCATCCTGCTGCCGAAGCCCGGAATTCCATTAATGGCCGTTCGCTGCTGTATTTTTCCCATTGCCAGTTTAAAGGAACGGACAAAGATGTTTCGCTGTTAATTAAAAATAAAGAAGTTAACTTTAACGCCTGCCGTCTTGAAAATGTGTCCCTTATTTTAACGGCTGATGAACCTCAGAAAATCGTTATTAATGGTGATTCCACACTGTCCAGCGATCAGGCCTCCCGGCCTTTACTTTCACGGACCGGCGAACATCCTGTGACCTGGCGATTAGGCCCAATGCAAACTGAAGTGACCGGTGACGATCAGCTTCATATTCACATTACCGCCGGTATTAATCATTATCAGGCGCATCACGTGACATTCACGCACGGTAAGCGGTTATTCACAGATAAGGCATTTTCCCGTCCGTCTTATTTTATTGAACAGAACAATATCATGATAAATACCCGATCCGTTGTGCCAGCCAGTACAGGGCCGCATATTGTGGTTGAAAATACGGAGATATAACAAAATAAAGTGGCTCACCTCTGAGCCTTAAAAGGATTCACCATGAAAACGTTCAATTCTGTATCCGCGCTGAAGAATCATAAAATACGTCTGGATCATAATGTCTTCGTTAATGGTTATTTTCAGGCCGGTGACGGCGGTGGCGGTCATTATCACTGGGACAAAAACTGCGTTCTGCCCGCCAATAACGGCACAGTCATCCCTTCTGACCACTCGGACACCGGACGCTGGCTGCTTATCCATCAGGGCGTGGGCGATTTCCGCACTTTCGGTATTCTCAATGCTGATCAACCCGCCGACGATGCGCTGGATGCATTAGTCAATGACCCGGCCATCAGCCAGATCTTCGCTTTTTCAGATTTGCTTTTTCAGCGCCGCCATCGTTTCTCACGCTCAGACATCACCCTGGATTTCCAGAACAACCGGGTTTTCACCACCGGCATTGCCAGCGCACCGGTCAATGACCCGTTTGCCGCCGTACTGTTCTTCCGGGGCACGGTGACCGGCACCCCCGTCTCCTTCACGCTGACTGAAACGTTGCAGGAGCAAACGGATATTTTCCCGGTCGCGGATTCGTCACTGTTCAGCGTGGGCGACTGGTATGCAGTGCAGGTTGCACCGGTGAAAGGCGCGGCGGAACGCGAGCTGCAAAAGCTGGTGGAAATCATCGCGATTCCTGACAGCACGCATATTCAGATTGGCTATTACAACGGCTGGGAACTGCTGGCTGGCAGGGTGATCAGCTGGCAGAAAGTCGAACCGGTCGCATTCGTCACCATCAAAAATATGCAGTTCTTCGGGGCGGGGGCTGATCAGATCACCGGCAGCCATCCGGTGGCGTTTGAATACGGTGTTTACACCAATGTCGAAGGGATCCATTCGACAGGTTCTTTCTGGCCGGTGGTGATGCGCCGCTGGAATACCCATTATCTGACGCAGCAGTGCTCTCTCATTAATCCGCCGAACACCGCCTTTGGCGGTGCCGGATATCTGACACAGCAAATCTATTGTCTGTATGGACATGTCAGTGATTGCAGCGTGGCGAACGCGCGGCATTTAAATGATTTCACGGCGTCGGCATATTGCCTGGTCGAGAATTGTCACGCCAGCGGACAGAGCGCGGAAAAAGGCCCGTTCGTGACTCACGGTCAGTACGAACATGATCTCACCTATACCGGCAATTCCGGCCTGATGACCTTTGCCAATTCCGGTGCCACCTGGGGAGGCAGCGCCAAACGTATCAATGTACGTAAGCACGTCTGTCCGTGGTTTGTCGCCCGCTCCGGCGTGAGTGAACTGACGCTGGAAGATCTGGTGGTGATCACCAACGAGACTATCCCGCAGTCCGGGATGTTGTGGGTGAATGCCGACGGTTTGCAGATGACCGGCTGTACCGCTGACCGCACCCTGATTATCAGCCAGGCATCGCAACGCGCTGCGCGCCCGAACGTTATTCGTCAGTGTCAGTTTTCCCTGCAGGAGGACGGCGCGCCAGTAGTACAAAGCAACGTCACTGCCGCCATCACCTTTACCGATACGGTATTTAATGACATCAACGGGCATTCATTTGACAGCACGGCGCCGGTGAATTTTGTCCGCTGTACGTTTAATGCCACCACCGAATTTGCACCGCTCACGCTGAAATCCTCCACACTGTCGGTTCAGGCATCGCAGTTTAATCAGGTCGGCTTCACGCTTTCCGGCACTGCGCCAAAGCAAATCGATATTCTTTCCTCAACCCTGACGCAGGCGACGTTCGACTTCACCGACATCGCCTCACAACCCGCCAGCTCACTGATGTTCCTTAATAACCGTTTATCCGGCAGCACCGTCATCGCCCAACCACCCGCCGGAGATCGGGTGATATGGCAGCAGAATATGATTCTTGCCTGACGCGGGATTCTTCTAATTAACGTGTTTTTAGAAATAGTTTGAGTTGTGGAGAAGATATAAAGGAGTTTTTCGAAATAGTTTGAGTTGTGGGCAGGCGGCCAGCAAGCGAATCCCCGGGAGCATACACAAGTATGTGACCGGGGTGAGCGAGCGCAGCCAACGCATCCACAGCTCAAAATATGAAGAAAAAAAAGCCAGCACCCGGCTGGCTAAGTAATACTGGAAGCAATGTGAGCAATGTCGTGCATTCATGGGGACCCGTTTGACCTTGGTGTGAGGCCATCCCCGGAACGCATGGCAATAATAATCATTATCATTCGCACTTGTAAAGCGTTTTTTTCACCAAACATTCGATTGACAGTTTTCCTATTCCTGATAAATGTAGAGGATATTCAAACAGTAACCACAAAAAGAGGAGTGTCGCCATGAGCGTAATAGTCATTCGTCACGCTGAAGCCGCAGATGCAGAGGCGCTTCAACACCTATACGCTCAGGTTCCTGTTTACAGCGACACCCTGCAACTCCCTTATCCACCCGCCACGCTATGGGAAGACCGCCTTGCCAATGCCGCACCCGGCCGGTTCGCGCTGGTTGCGTGTATCGACGGCAAACTGGTGGGCAATCTCACCCTGATGGTTGAGCAGCCGTGGCGACGCCGCCATGTGGCGACTTTCGGTATTGGTGTGGATACGCAATTTCAGGGAAGAGGTGTCGGCAGTAAGCTGATCGCTGCTGCCCTTGAGTTGTGTGACAAATGGTTGCACGTGATCCGCGTCGAGCTGACGGTTTATGCCGATAATGATGCCGCAATCGGGCTGTACAAAAAGTTCGGTTTCAGCGTTGAAGGCCTCAGCCCGAGCTACGCAATGCGCGACGGCGAACTGGTGGATACGCTGCATATGGGGCGCATCCGTGGCGTACGGCAACCGGTTTAATCAGCACTGACGGAGGCGCTGGTTTCAGCCGGAGGCTGACGTAACAGCAACCGGACGACCAGCGCCAGCGCCATCAGCACCAGCAGCGCCGAGCCAAGATAAATCGCATCAATGCCAGCCTGCGCCATCAGCACACCGGCCAGCGGGCCGGTAATCCCCAGAGATAAATCAAGAAATGCCGAATAGGTCGCCAGCGCGCTGCCCTGATTTTCCTGCGGCAACTTTTTGACTGCCACCACGCCCAGCGCCGGATAGACCAGCGAGAAACCCACACCGGTAATGAAAGCACCGGCCATTGCAGCCCACGCCGTCGGGGCGAAAAACACCATAATCAGCCCGGCAATCTCCACCACAAAACAGGCCAGCGCCACACGCAATCCGCCAAAACGGTTGATGCTGTTGGGCAATAACAGCCGCATGCCGACAAAGGCCACACTGAAGAATGTCAGGGAAAATGCCGCGCCCGGCCAGCCTTTCGCGGCATAAAACAGGGTGATGAAGGTGGCAATCACCCCAAAACCGGTGGACGCCAGCGCCAGCATCATGCCGTAAGGCAATATTTTCCCCAGCACCTGGCGGAACGGGATTTGCGCCGGGGCTTTTGTGACCACCGGCGGCTTGCGCCACGCGGTGATGAGCGCCGTCAGCGCCACCAAAATGATGCACACCGACAACAGCGTCAGGCCGCCGAAACTGAAAATCAGCACACCGAGTGGCGCACCGATCGCCATCGCACCGTAAGTGACCACCCCGCTCCATGAAATCACTTTGCCGATATGCAGGGAGCCGACCACGCTGATGCCCCACAGCGTCGAACCGGTTCCGGCAAAACTTTGCCCGGCACCAAGCATCACGCGCCCGAGACATAACAACGCCAGACTGACCGCCGGTGTGGCGTCAAATCCCAGTGCCAGCAGATAGAACACACCGCTGAGCAGGCAGCCGCTCAGCCCGAATATCACCACCCTTTTTGGCCCGACTTTATCCGCATAACGCCCGGCATAAGGGCGGCTCAGCAGCGTCGCGAAATATTGCAGGCTGATGACCAGTCCCGCCCAGAAAGCACTGTAGCCGAGATGCTCATGTACATAACCCGGCAGGATCGCCAGTGGCAGGCCGATGGTCAGATAGTTGGCAAAATTGAACACCAGAATCGAGAGAATTCGCAGCGTGGTCTTTGACGGACTGGTGGCAGTCAGGTCGGGCGAAGCAGCGTCAGGCATGGAAAGTCGCGTCTCACAAAAAAGGGTTCTGGCATGTTACGAAGCCGTAAATGAGTGTTTGACTTTATTAGCAATGGCTTGCTTTCGCAACAAATTGAACCGTTGTTTTACTCAGGCTTCCCCGTACTGCCATCAAAGTGACACATCACTGTCATGCGCGCTGATTATGGTCGGGAGACTTCAACCGGAGGACATCCTATGTTCAGCATGGATACCCTGTTTCAGGATCTCGACCCGCAGCAGAAAACCCCTTCCTGGCAACGCAAACTGTTAAAAATCCTGTTCCGCGAAAAAGAGTTTCACCGTTTCGCCGATCAGTATCCGCACCTGAAAGGCATTGATATGGCCGAGCAGGTACTTGAACATTTTAATATCCGCTGTGAACTGACCGAGCGCGACCGGGAGCAGATCCCGAGCTACGGCCCGGTAGTTATCGTAGCGAATCATCCGATTGGCACGCTGGACGGACTGGCGATATTACATGCGGTGGCGTCGGTACGTCCGGATGTCAAAGTGGTGGCGAATCAGTTGCTGTCGCTGGTGTCTTCGCTCGGCAGCCTGATGATCCCGGTGGATAATATGGGCAACCGCACGCGGCGCAATCAGGTCACACAGATGCAGGAACACCTGGAGAATCAGGGCGTGCTGATTGTGTTCCCCGCAGGTGAAGTATCCCGCATGAGTTCGAAAGGCGTGCGCGACGGAAAATGGCACACCGGATTTATCCGCCTCGCCGCCAAAGCCCGTGCACCGGTGGTGCCGGTACATATCAGTGGCAGCAACAGCGCGCTGTTTTATCTCAGTTCTATGATTTACCGCCCGCTCAGTACGCTTTTACTGGTACATGAAATGTTCGGCCAGCGCGGCAACAGCCTGACGCTTAAAATCGGTGCGCGCATTCCGTATACCAGCTGGCACGATGGACAAATGCAGGCGGGCGATCTGGCAGCGCGTTTTCGTAAACACCTTTACCGCCTCGGCGCTGGCAAGCCGGGTTTGTTCCACACCGAAACGTCGATTGCCCGTGCGGAAAACCGTGCGGTACTAAAACACGCGCTGGAAGCCAGCGAAGTGCTGGGCAACACGCCGGACGGCAAAATGATTTACCTCTATCGTCGTCACGGTGAAGACACTGTGCCGATTTTGCGCGAGCTGGGGCGTTTGCGCGAAATCGCGTTCCGCGCCGTGGGCGAAGGCAGTGGTCGCCGCCGTGATCTCGACGGCTATGATGATGATTATTATCACCTGGTTTTATGGGATCCGCAGGCGCTGGAAATTGTCGGTGCTTACCGGTTCATCCCGACCGCAGAACAAGTCGCCAGCAAAGGGCTGAACGGGATCTACAGCCAGAGCCTGTTCCACTATGGCCATCAGATGGACCCGATTCTGGCGCAGGGTGTCGAACTCGGGCGCAGCTTTATTCAGCCCGCCTACTGGGGAAAGCGCGGGCTGGATTATCTGTGGCTCGGCATCGGCGCGTATCTGGCGAAATATCCGCAGACCCGTTATCTGTTTGGTCCGGTGTCGATTTCCGGCGGAATGCCGCTGCCCGCCCGCGATTTACTGGTGGCGTTTTACCGCCTGTATTTCTCCCCGGCATTACCGCTGGCGACATCACGACGTCCGTATCCGGCTTCGCTGCCCGATGTGTTAGCACAGTTTTGCGGCGATGATTATCAGGAAGACTTGCAGCGCCTGAAACGCCTGCTGGCGAATCTCGGGTGCAGCATTCCGGCGTTGTATAAACAATATTCCGAGCTTTGCGAAACCGGTGGTGTGCAGTTTATTGATTTCGGCAGCGACCCTGAATTCAACAACTGCATCGACGGGTTAGTGCTGGTGGATCTCAGCCAGTTAAAACCGGCGAAGTTTGAGCGGTATATTGCAGTGCATCAGGCAGAATAGATCACCGGGCTTCTCCCTCTTTAACGGGGGAGGAGAAAAACGTCTCTTTCCCGCAGGTTGCCTTATAGTCATCCGCCATTGCCATTTTCAGCAGTAAATCATGACCAATGTAATTGCTCCAGTTGAAGGTATTCTGTAAAACCACTACCGCATTTTTATGCTTCTTATCAAAACCAATATAACTGGAATAGCCGCCGATATAACCGACCTGGTAAGTAATAATCTGGCCATCTTTATAATCCGTGACCCAGGCAATATTGGCCGCTTCTATTTTTCGCTGGAAATAGACTTTTTCCGTCACCTGAATGGCGTCACTGAGATCGCCTGGTTGTGAATCATCAATATGCGCCCGCAGATATTTCAGCAAGTCATCAGCATTACTGTAAAGGCTGGCCGCCGCTACCATATTATTCGAGAAATGCCAGTCGGGAACGACCTCGCCACGGCGGATAAGTTTAGGCTGATCTCCCGCATGTCCAATCGCACGATACGGATAGGCTTTTAACTGGCTGGCATAAAAACTGGTGTTATCCATTTTTAAGGCATTAAAAATAAAGGCATAAGATAATTGCTGGATATCTTCACCGGTTTTCAATTTCAGAATATAACCGAGCAGTGCATACCCTAAATTAGAATATTGCGGCACAAGCAATAATGGCTTTTTAAATGACGACAGATTATCCACAACGGCGTCGCTGTCCAGTTCATGATAGAAGTTGTCGCCGGTATATAAATACCTGAGAAAACTTTCCAACATATCTTTGGTCATTTTCTGACGGGGCAATCCCGAAGTATGCGTCGCCAGTTGCAGCAGAGTGATATTTTTAGCGTCTTCGCTCAGCGGAATATTTTTTGGCAGTAAATCTGCCAGTTTGTCATCCCACTTTAGCTGCCCTTTGTCGACCAGCCCCGCCACCACTTCTCCCGTCACGCCTTTACTGACCGAACCAAGCGCAAATAGCGTTTCGCCATCAATTTTGTAGCCGTTCACCGCGTTGGTATAGCCATAACCCCAGGTTCTGGCCGCGCCGTTATTTCTGATGATCCCGACCGCCATGCCGCTGGATTTTTCTCTGTGCAGATATCGCTGCGCGACGGTATCCACCATGTCGTCAAGATTTTGGCTACAGGCAAGCTGCTTCACTTCATGAGGATTTTCCTCCACCTGCATTTCAGAAAGTGTACCGCATGACGTCAGAAGCAGAGGAAGCATGATGCTTAAACCGGTAAATCGTCCCGTCATTCTTTTCATTTCATTGATTTATACAGCGCAATAGCACGGTAACAATTATGGGTAAACATCAGATGACCTTGTGACAGAGAAAGAGACATGCCGGATGGCGCAGTGCAGGCCGCAGACTGGGTTATTTCTTCGCGCTTTTCAATGAGAAATTGCTGTGTTCCTGATGTTCTTTTCAACAAACCTTCCTGCCCCTTCGGGAATAATTCAAAAACCGACTCAATGAGAATGAAAAATTTCTTTAAATGCATAAAAAATCACTTTAAACATTCACATCACGAACATTGAATTAACGTAAATTGTTGAATTAGATCAGTTTAATTAATGTTGATGCAACATTTGCCGATAACCTTGATTCACATCCTGCCGCTTTCCTGAAGGCGGGACTTTTAAAATCAGGGGAAAATATGAACATCACACAGCGTCTTTTACTGACGTTCTCGCTGCTTTCTGCGGCCCTTATCACAATGGGCATCGTCGCGATCATGTTGATTTCGGGTTTCCAGAACCGGTTTGAATATGTTCAGGTCAATACGATCCCTTCAATTAAGGATCTCAATAATCTTATTGATCAAAGCAATAAGCTTTCTCTCACCCTCTATAAACATCAGAGCCAGACTGATAACAGCAAAATGCCTGAAGTAGAAACCCGCATTCAGCAGCAGATTACCGGGTTAAAAACGCTGACAGATTATTATCTGCAGCACGACATCTCAGATGCTGAAGATGAAAGGCTGACGCACGTGGCTTTCGACAATATTCGTAAAGTGGAGGAGGCGCTTCCCGCCTTTCTGACCTCTTCACGGGCGCATCAGGACGAGGTCACTCTGGCAATGATTGAGGGCGATGACAGCATCGGCGGGGCTATCCGTCAGCTCATCTCCGATTACCGAAAGCAGCTTACCTTAAATATCAACATTGGTGAGGAGCTGCGGGCCACCAACCACAGCATTTTCAGCACCACACTGTGGGGAATGGGCGGCAGCGTAACGATCATTATCCTGCTGTTGGGATCCCTTGCACTGGCCACCATCCGTCGGGTACGAAAAAGCCTGCTGGACATCGGGGGGATTATGGCCGTTGCCAGCGAGCGGCTTGATCTGACAGTGAGCGCCGATGACAGCCGTCATGATGAAGTGGGCAACATGGCCCGCGCGTTCAACAACCTGATGCAACGCGTATCCGGAGCGCTGCTGTCGGTGAGCGCGGCTTCCCAGTCCGTCAGCAGCGCCTCGGCACAAATCGCGGCCGGTAACGAAGATCTCTCCTCGCGCACCGAGCAGCAAGCGGCCTCTCTGGAACAAACGGCCGCCAGCATGACCGAGCTCAGTGAGACGGTTCGCCAGACGGCTGACAACACGCGCCAGGCCAGCCAGCTGGCGGGTAACATGAATGCGCTGTCGGAGAAAAGTGCATCATCACTTGAGACGATGCTGGGTACGATGGGTGATATCCGCAGCAGTTCGCGCAAAGTCACTGAGATCATCACGCTTATCGAAGGCATCGCCTTCCAGACCAATATTCTGGCGTTAAATGCTGCCGTAGAAGCGGCACGAGCCGGTGAGCACGGTAAAGGCTTTGCTGTTGTTGCCGGTGAAGTCAGAAATCTTTCACAACGTTCGACCACTGCCGCGCGTGAGATCAAAGAACTGATCGACCTTTCCTACAGCCTGATCGAAGCCGGTGCCCATCAGGCGGGCGATGTCGGCGAGAACATGAACTCCATGGGTAATGCCATCCGTCAGGTGACTGATTTGGTCAACGAGATTGCCGCAGCGGCAACAGAACAGAGTCAGGGAATTTCTCAGGTGCATCAGGCGGTCAATCAGATGGATGACGTGACCCAGCAGAACGCCGCGCTGGTTGAAGAAGCCTCTTCAGCCTCGCGCTCGTTGCAGGATCAGGCGGATGGCCTGGCGAGACTGGTCGGCGAATTCCACCTCAGCAACGCCACGACTCAGCATCAGTCCCTGGCAAAACCGGCGCAGGCACTTGCCGCCCTTCCACGCAAGGAAAAGCCGGGGGCACTCTCAGCCAATGAGGCCGACTGGCAAAGCTTCTGATCAGGCTTTTACCGTCGTCTTATTACCGGGAGAACGTCATTATGGAAAATCTTCAGGAGCATACCGGCCATCTGGAAAAACACAGGGCGCTGGTAGAGAGCTTCGAACAGATGGCGGCGCTGGTGAATCAGCTTGCTACGGGAGAATACCGGTCGCTGGATTTGTACATTAATAACTGCCGCCATTTTCGCGATCGCAGTCTGGAAGTTCAGGCGGTGCTGGCAGATAAGCGTTTTGAAACATACCTGATGCGCAATGATATTACGCTGTATTACAGCATTCACAGTGTAAATATGGCCTTCGGCATGATGACCAACATGCTGGAAAATTTGAAAGGTTTTTTGTCCTGAGAATGTGTTACCGGGGATACGGTAACGCGGCACGGGGTATTTTTTAATCTTTCCCCTGAAGGATCACTTGCTCCTTCAGGGGGATTTTTAATTCACCGCGCAAACAGCACCTCATGATGACGATATGGAATAAATAGTTTTAACTGCCACGAACAGCCACTGTCTTGGAACAATAAACTTTGTACACAAATTGTGTTCAGAGACCACAGTGGGGATAGACATCTTGCCCTATAAAGTGGAGTGCGCCTGCTTATGCAACCCAGCGGTTATTCCACGAATCTTTAAATATAATATTGCCCTCGCAACACTTCCACGTAATAACTTCATAGCGCATTTGGATTGTTTCAAAATGCGTTCCCGTCTGACCGCCTTGATATAGGTTCGGCGTAATAGAAGTTATTTTTACATTTTCCAGGATTATATTAAAATACTCGGATTCGATGCCTGCATCTAAGATCTGGTACATCTTAAATGTTGCGGATTTCATGGTAAGCTCCTGGCTCAGTCCTTTGTATAAAAGCGGTGTAACCTTATCAAATTCCTTTTGAAATGATAAAGGTGAATGTACCCGTGTTCCCGTTAGTCGTCCCGTATTTGAGTCGGTTGGGATCTGTACATTATGAGTCAACGACTTTAATTCTATGGCTCCTACTCGACCAGAAACTAAAGATCTACCTATAACGGGTGATCCATTTTCATCAGTTAACCATAAATATGCTGGATTTGACATTTTACATCCTTATAATTTAAGCGACTGTATTAATCACATGGAAATTTTTTGTCTAAAAATTTTGCCACAAGATAAATACAAGCATTGAGAGTAAAAATAGAAATCAACCTCATTGTCCATGTGTCAAAATGGAAAATGAAATAGAAAGACAGCCAAACAGCTATCGAACCGGCAAACGCGCCTAGTGAGCCTTTAATTAACCCCATGAGATCCACTCAATTTTGATTCAACACGTTCCAGTATGTTATCAAACGCTAGCATTCCCTGTTGTCGTCTTACGATCAGAGCATCCACAAAGGGCTTGAGTGCCGGTTCAAACATAAAGTAGAGTAAGTCATAATCTTTTTTTCGCAACTCGCCATATATTTCAGGTTCGTCTATGCTGAGAGCTTCTGATGTTCTGATACAGCGTTCTTTCATTCCACCTATCAGCAATAAATTACCAACAAGACCACCCCGCACTGTGACTGCCAATCCAGCACGCTGAGCAATCGCCGTGGCTATTTTTGCTGAAATTACAGAGTTAGTTGCAGTGCGACCTATTATTGAAAATAAAGACCGGCTGTATATTTTGTTTTGTTTGCTTTCTGAAACGTATTTATCAAACTTTTCGAAAACCGTCTTTATCGCGTCTAGAATCCGATCATAATTGAGGATTCTATTTTTGATTGCATGGATGATTCTAATGGTTTGTGTTTCGTGGGCGTAATGTGAATCAGTGTCAAATACACCATAAGCCATATATCCAAGATCGACGGGTACGGAGAGCGCACCGTGAACAAACCCTAATACTGAGTCAGGTGAAATAATGATATCGGCAATGCGTGTGGCGATTTCCTCATAATTGCTCATGCTAATTCCTTTTATTAGCCAGTTCCCAGCGTGTGAGTATACTCCCCCTTCGGCAGTGGATATATTAAAAGAGGCTTCGTCTTTATACATGCCGGCCCTCCCCGCTTCATGATGCACTGTGATTTCCCCAGCGGCCTTGCTCGCCGGTGAGATTCGGGTTTACGGGCAGGCTGCGTAATAGAGTTTTTCCGAATTGGGCTTTATACCCAGACTGCCCAACTTCCTCATGCCACCAGCGTGAACCGTTCGCTAAACACTACATATGCTATGCCGCCCATCTGCGACTGCTACCATATGTAGTGTTTTTCTGCTTTTGAGGGGGGAGATTGTCCTGTTTGACATCAAAATTAGATTTTTTGTAGAGGTGCTCTAGATCACGAACTTTAATGTCTCAAATTCAGGTTAGATCACAAACTATTTATTCAGATCACCGTCTGTATTATTCCAGAACAGCCACCAGATCCTGCGCACATGCCCACGCCGAGCTCCATGCCCACTGGAAATTGTATCCGCCCAGCCAGCCGGTCACATCCACCACTTCGCCGATAAAATACAGGCCGGGGACTTTCGCTGCCGCCATCGTTTTTGAAGATAATTCTTTGGTATCGACGCCGCCGAGTGTGACTTCCGCCGTGCGGTAACCTTCGGTGCCGTTCGGCTGTACCTGCCAGTTTTGCAGTTGCTCAACCAGTTCGGCCTGCTGCGGCACGTTCAGCTGTTTCAGTGTCACGTCCGGCAACTGCCCCAGCGTTTGCAGGCATTCGACCAGACGCTTCGGCAGTTGCATCGCCAGCGTGTTTTTCAGACTCTGATTTGGGTGTTCCTGACGCTGTGCATTCAGAAACGCCGCCAGATCGACATCAGGAAGTAAGTTAACGCTCACAAACTCGCCAGGCTGCCAGTAACTGGAAAGCTGTAAAACGGCCGGGCCGGACATGCCACGATGGGTAAAAAGAATGCTTTCACGGAAGACAGTGCCGTCTTCAGCAGTAAGCACCGCCGGGACTGACACCCCGGAAAGCGTCTGCAAGTGATCGAGCAGCGGCTTGTGCAGGGTAAATGGCACCAGACCGGCGCGGGTCGGCAGTACTTTCAGGCCAAACTGTTCCGCCAGACGGTAACCGAAGGGTGTCGCGCCCAGCCCTGGCATGGAAAGCCCGCCGCTGGCAATAACAAGTGAGTGAGTGCTTACAGTTGAGCCATTCACTTTGATAACAAAGCCATTTTCGGTTTTCTGCACGTCGGAAATCTCGCTGCGCAAGCGCACATCGACATTGCCCTGCTCGCATTCTTTATCGAGCATGGTGACGATTTGCTGCGCCGAGTCGTCGCAGAATAGCTGCCCGAGCGTTTTCTCGTGCCAGGCGATGCCGTAACGGTTGACCATATCGATGAAATCCCACTGGGTGTAACGCGCCAGCGCGGATTTACAGAAATGCGGGTTTTCGGAAAGATAGGCAGCGGGTTCGGCATAAAGGTTGGTGAAATTGCAGCGTCCGCCGCCTGACATCAGAATTTTTCGCCCGGTTTTTTTGCCGTTATCCAGCAGCAGAACACGGCAGCCACCCTGTCCGGCCTGTGCTGCGCAGAACATGCCTGCCGCACCTGCACCAATGACTACCACATCAACCTGTTCCACTTTTGGCCTCTCTTTTCCGGAAATTCAACTACGTTTTAGATAAGGTTTGCCCTGTTAACCGGGGCTTTGAGTCGCGGATTGTAAGGGACGGAGGGCTGTTAAACCAGCCAGACAGACTGCTTGCCGGACGTCGTAAGTAAATGTTTCTGCGTTCAAAGGAGGAATAACATATTGATAGATAAATACTTAATTGAAATAAAGCCAAACATTGAACTGTTTTTAGTCAAAAAAATGTCATATTTTCCTTTTCCCGTCCCCCTGTTCTCGCAGATAATGCGCGGCGTTCATGACCACTAACTGGCGTAACAATTATGCTGCATCTATTTGCCGGATTGGATATTCATACCGGTTCGTTATTGATTCTCGCGTTACTGTTTGTTCTGTTCTATGAAGCCATTAACGGTTTTCATGATACGGCCAACGCAGTGGCAACCGTCATCTATACCCGGGCAATGCGTTCGCAATTAGCGGTCGTGATGGCAGGGGTATTTAACTTCTTTGGCGTCCTGCTCGGTGGTTTGAGTGTGGCCTATGCCATCGTTCATTTACTGCCAACCGATTTGCTGCTCAATGTGGGTTCTGCTCATGGCCTTGCCATGGTGTTCTCTATGTTACTGGCCGCGATCATCTGGAACCTCGGTACCTGGTATTTCGGCCTGCCGGCGTCCAGCTCCCACACCCTTATCGGCGCCATCATTGGCGTAGGGCTGACCAATGCATTAATGACTCACACCTCTGTGGTCGATGCGTTAAACATCCCTAAAATGATTGGTATTTTTGCTTCGCTGATTATCTCTCCGCTGGTCGGGATGATTATCGCCGGTACCATGATTTTCCTGCTGCGCCGTTACTGGAGTGGCAATAAGAAACATGCCCGTATCCACCTGACACCCGCGGAACGTGAGAAGAAAGACGGCAAGAAAAAACCGCCATTCTGGACACGTACCGGTCTGATTCTGTCGGCTATCGGCGTGAGTTTCTCTCACGGCGCTAACGATGGTCAGAAGGGTATCGGTCTGATCATGCTGGTGCTGATTGGCGTGGCGCCAGCCGGTTTTGTGGTGAATATGAACGCGACCGGTTACGACATTACCCGTACCCGCGACGCCGTGACACACCTCGGCCAGTATTATCAGCAACATGTTGATGCCGTGCCGCACGTGGTTGCACAGACGCCAATAGTGCCGGCACCGGACGTCAATATCGCACCGACCGATGAGCCTAAAGTGTTCCACTGCGACAGCAGCCACGCACTTGACGCTATCGGCCGCGCGCAAACCCTGCTGACCAATCTTCAGTCTTACAGCGACCTGGCACCGGAAGAACGCAGCCATATGCGTCGCCTGCTGATGTGTGTTTCTGATACTGCGGATAAAGTGGCCAAGCTGCCGGAAACCTCTCCTGCAGACAAACGCTTCCTCGGCGAGCTGAAAACAGACATTCTGCAAACCGTTGAATACGCGCCTATCTGGATCATTATCGCTGTGGCACTGGCACTGGCGCTGGGTACGATGATTGGCTGGAAACGTGTCGCAACCACTATCGGTGAGAAGATTGGTAAGAAAGGCATGACTTACGCACAGGGTCTGTCTGCACAGCTCACGGCGGCGGTCTCCATCGGCGTAGCCAGCTATACCGGCATGCCGGTATCCACCACGCACGTGCTGTCTTCTGCGGTCGCAGGAACCATGATTGTCGATGGTGGCGGTGTGCAGTCGAAAACCGTGAAAAACATCGCGATGGCGTGGGTCTTAACCCTGCCTGTGTCGATTGTGCTTTCCGGTGTCCTGTACTGGATTGCACTGAAGCTGATCTGATGATTGTCTGACCGGCATGAAATAAAAAGGCGACCTTGCTCAGCAGGTCGCCTTTTTTGTTTCCTTTTTCACGCATCCTCCCTCGCGTTTCTTTCCGTTTCTAATACCAAATCAGCATGGCTAACATACTGATTAATATTAAACCGACCAATGCTGTTGTCAGGATAAACTGACCGCGAACCCGTTCACAACGGCGAATAAACTCAGGATCGTGATGTTCAACGTAGCGCTGAGCATAAATATAGCGTACCAACCTTATTTGCTTGCTGGGCTGACCGTGAGACGTAAAAAATCCTCCTCCATCAACGTACTGATACAGCAGCGGATCACACCCTCGCAGAACCACCAGCAATGCGCGCAAAGAAGAGTAATAGCGCAGCATATTCACTACACACACAAAACATAAAGCCCAAAACAGCGCAACGGGACTGATCATGATTCCCCCTCAAGGCGAACTGACACCGCGCAATGCGCCCGTCGTGCTGGCACACACCCGGCGTTTCGCCCTGCCTTTCCGCAATTTCACACCCCCGGGCTACGTTCGCCCGCCCTCTTGCCCTATCACAGAAGATTGCCAAAACAGGAGACGCCTGCATTATTCAGTGTAGGAAACGAATCCGTAACTGTTCATATTATTTATATCTATACATAGCCGGAAACGGAAATGGGATCTGTATGCTTGATTTATTTAACCCTTTTGGCGCTATACTGAAGTCATGAGTTTTGCATGATGCTGATATTGCTATTAACCGACTTATGGAAGGAGTTTTCTTATGGCTTACAAACACATACTTATTGCTGTGGACTTGTCACCGGAGAGCAAAGTTCTGGTCGAGAAAGCCGTTTCCATGGCGCGTCCGTATAACGCCAAAGTGTCCCTGATCCACGTTGATGTAAACTATTCCGACCTGTATACCGGTCTGATCGACGTTAATCTGGGTGACATGCAGAAACGTATTTCCGAAGAAACGCATCACGCGTTGAACGAACTGTCGCAAAATGCCGGCTATCCGATTTCAGAAACCCTGAGCGGCAGCGGTGATTTAGCGCAGGTGCTGGTGGATGCCATCAACAAATATGGCATGGACTTAGTACTGTGCGGCCATCACCAGGATTTCTGGAGCAAACTGATGTCCTCCGCACGCCAGCTAATCAACACCGTTCATATCGACATGCTGATCGTGCCGTTGCGCGATGAGGAAGAAGAAGAATAAGAGGCGTTGTTGTTAATTTAAAAAAGCCCGCAGGTTTTCACCTGCGGGCTTTTTTTTATGACAGTAGTGGAAAGACGTTACAGCAGCGGCTTTCTATAACGGCGTATAGATATCAAACCGGTGGCTCTTGGTCACCACGGCGGCCTGTGCAGGGATGTCGGCCATCGGCGGCGCATAGTCCGGGCGTTTCACCACAATACGTTTGGTCGCTAAACGGCGTGCCGGTTCCAGCAGGCCATCGGCATCTTCGTCCGGGCCAACCAGTCCCTGAAACACGCGCATCTCTTTCTTCACCAGCGCACTTTTCTGTTTGTGCGGATACATCGGGTCGAGATACACCACTTCCGGCTTTGGCGAAAGCTCAGCAAGCGCCGTCAGGCTTGAGACGTGCAGCAGCGTCATACGCTCGCGCAGCCACGGGCCAATTTCTGCATCGCGATAACCCCGCGCCAGCCCGTCATCAAGCAGTGCCGCGACCACCGGATTACGTTCCAGCATCCGCACTTTGCAACCCAGAGAAGCCAGCACAAACGCATCGCGGCCCAGCCCGGCGGTCGCGTCGACGACATCCGGCAGATAGCGCCCCTTGATGCCGACAGCTTTGGCCACCGCTTCACCGCGCCCGCCGCCAAATTTGCGACGATGCGCCATCGTGCCGCCGACAAAATCGACATAAATCGCGCCGAGTTTCGGCTCATCACGTTTACGTAATTCCAGACGTTCAGGCGTCAGCACCAGTGCCATCACAGCATCCGGGTCAGACGTCAGATTCCAGCGCTGCGCCAGAACAGATAAGGCGCCTTCATCGGCGCCTTCTTCACACAGTAAACACACACTCACAGGCAGAGGTTATCCTTTGATTCCGTAGTGGCGCAGCATAGCATCCAGCTGCGGCTCACGCCCGCGGAAGCGTTTGAACAGCTCCATAGGCTCTTCGGAACCGCCGCGCGACAGAATGTTATCCAGGAACGACTGACCGGTTTCGCGGTTGAAAATCCCTTCTTCTTCAAAGCGGGAATAGGCATCTGCAGACAGCACTTCCGCCCACAGATAGCTGTAGTAACCGGCCGCATAACCGCCTGCAAAGATGTGGCTGAAGGCATGCGGGAACCGGCCCCATGAAGGTGACGGCACCACGGCAACCTGTTTCTTGATTTCAGCCAGCGTTTGCAGGATTTGCGCGCCTTTAGCCGGGTCGTATTCCGCATGCATACGGAAATCGAACAGGCCGAATTCCAGCTGACGCAGGATAAACAACGCCGCCTGATAGTTTTTCGCCGCCAGCATTTTATCCAGCATCTCTTTCGGCAACGGTTCGCCGGTTTCGAAATGACCGGAGATGAACGCCAGTGCGTCCGGCTCCCAGCACCAGTTTTCCATAAACTGGCTTGGCAGCTCGACGGCATCCCACGGCACACCGGCAATACCGGCGACTCCCGGCGTGTCGATGCGGGTCAGCATATGATGCAGGCCGTGACCGAATTCATGGAACAGCGTCGTGACTTCGTTATGGGTAAACAGCGCCGGTTTGTTGCCGACCGGACCGTTAAAGTTACAGGTCAGGTACGCGACCGGTTTTTGCAGTTCGCCGTCGGCTTTACGCATGCTGCCAACGCAGTCGTTCATCCATGCGCCACCGCGTTTGTGTTCGCGGGCATACAGGTCGAGATAGAAGCTGCCGCGCAGGTCGCCGGTTTCATCGAACAGGTCGAAGAAACGCACGTCTTTATGCCAGGTTTCTACGTCTTTACGTTCTTTGGCGGTGATGCCGTAAATGCGTTTCACCACTTCAAACAGCCCTTCCAGCGCACGCTGCTCAGGGAAGTAAGGACGTAACTGTTCGTCGTTGATGGAGAACAGATGCTGTTTCTGTTTTTCGCCGTAGAACGGCAAATCCCAGGCTTCCATTTCGTCCACACCGAAATATTCTTTGGCGAAAGCACGCAGTTGGGCCAGTTCCTGCTCGCCCTGCGGACGCGCACGGGTTGCCAGACCGCTCAGGAAGTCGATCACCTGTTTCGGGCTTTCGGCCATTTTGGTGGCGAGAGACATATCCGCGAAAGAATCAAAACCTAACAACTGAGCCAGTTCGTGACGCAGCGCCAGTTCTTCGGCCATGACTTCACTGTTGTCCCACTTACCGGCATTCGGACCCTGATCGGAGGCGCGGGTAGCAAATGCGCGGTACATCTCTTCACGCAGTTCACGGTTTTCGCCATAGGTGATCACCGGCAGATAGCTCGGGATATCCAGCGTCAACAGCCAGCCTTCCTGCTCTTTCGATTCTGCCAGCGCTTTCGCGGCGGCCAGCGCACTTTCCGGCAGACCTTTCAGGTCATTCTCATCAGTGATGAGTTTGCTCCAGCCCATCGTGGCGTCGAGCACGTTGTTGCTGTAGGTCGAACCCAGCTCAGACAGACGCGCGGAAATTTCGCCATAGCGCTTTTGTTTTTCCATCGGCAAACCAATGCCGGACAGCTCAAAATCACGCAGCGCGTTATCAATGGCTTTTTTCTGTGCCACGGACAGCGTGCTGAAATGTTCGCTGTCTTTTAAATCGCGGTAGGCCTGATACAAACCGGCGTGCTGCCCGGTCCAGGTGCTGAATTCAGACAGAATCGGCAGGCACTGCTCGTAAGCTTCACGCAGTTCCGGGCTGTTTTTTACGGCATTGAGATGCCCGATCGGCGACCAGATGCGGCTCAGGCGGTCATCACTTTCGGCCAGCGGTTGACAGAGATTTTCCCAGGTATAAGGCGCGCCCTGCGCGACAACACGTTCGATCGTCTGACGGCTTTCTTCGATAGCGGATTTCATCGCAGGGACAATATGTTCAGGCTTGATCGCAGAGAAAGGAGGCAGGGAGAACGGTTTTAAGAGCGGATTCGACGCGTTTTGCTGTTCAGTCATAGGGCCAGTCCTTCGTAATAGCGTTTGGGGCTGATGCGCCTGTGGCGCACCACGCCGTGAATTCGGGTCGTCTTAAAGATGACGTGACTTCTAACATGCGGTCAAGTTACGGGGAAATCAATGGGTGGCGGCGGGATAGTCTTTAATGGATAATGCCGCGAAGCCGCAGGAGAAGCCGCACATGTTGAGTTACCGCCACAGTTTTCACGCCGGCAACCATGCCGACGTACTGAAACACACCGTTCAGAGCCTGATCATTGAATCTCTGAAAGAAAAAGAAAAGCCCTTCCTTTATCTCGACACCCACGCGGGTGCCGGGCGTTATCAGCTGAGCGGCGAACATGCCGAACGTACTGGCGAATATCTGGAAGGCATCGCGCGCATCTGGCAGCGGGACGATATTCCTGAAGAACTGGCGGCGTATATGTCAGTCGTCAATCACTTCAACCGCAACGAGAGCCTGCGTTATTACCCGGGTTCACCGCTGATTGCCCGTCAGCTGTTGCGCGAAGACGACAAACTGCACCTGACCGAACTGCACCCGAGCGATTTCCCGCTGCTGCGCAGTGAATTCCAGAAAGATGACCGTACCCGCGTTGCGCGTGCCGACGGTTATCAGCAGTTGAAAGCCCAGTTGCCACCGCCTTCACGTCGCGGGCTGATCCTGATGGACCCGCCGTACGAAATGAAAACCGATTATCAGGATGTGGTAAAAGGCATTCAGGAAGGCTACAAACGTTTTGCCACCGGCACTTACGCGTTGTGGTATCCGGTGGTGATGCGCCAGCAAATTAAGAAAATGCTGCGTGATCTCGAAGCAACCGGCATCCGCCGTATTCTGCAAATCGAACTGGGCGTGCGACCGGACAGCGATCAGCGCGGCATGACCGCTTCCGGCATGATCGTGATTAACCCGCCATGGAAGCTCGAGCAGCAGATGAACAACGTACTGCCGTGGCTGCTCAAAGTGCTGGTGCCTTCCGGTACCGGTCACACCACGGTGAACTGGGTAGTGCCTGAGTAAGTAAAGAATTTCCCTTCGCTGAGGCCTTTTTCTAAGGTCTCAGCTATCAAACCTATTGCAGCCATCGATCCAAACTTTGCGACAAAACGCATTCACGCGCTAAACTCACAAGCAATTTTTAAGATTAGCGACGCCGGTATGGCGTTCTTCATTTTTGACAACTCATGGAAAATCCGATGACCAAACATTATGACTATCTGGCAATTGGCGGCGGCAGCGGCGGTATCGCATCAATCAACCGTGCAGCCATGTATGGGAAAAAATGTGCGCTGATCGAAGCTAAAGAGCTGGGCGGCACGTGCGTCAACGTGGGTTGTGTCCCGAAAAAAGTGATGTGGCATGCCGCGCAAATCGCTGAAGCGATCCGCAACTACGGCCCGGATTACGGCTTTGATACCACCGTGAACAGCTTCAACTGGAAAACGCTGGTCGCCAACCGTACCGCCTACATCGACCGTATCCATACCTCGTACGATAACGTGCTGGGCAAAAATAACGTTGATGTGATCAAAGGCTTCGCCCGTTTCGTTGACGATCATACTGTGGAAGTGAACGGTGAGAAGATCACTGCAGATCACATCCTGATCGCTACCGGCGGACGCCCGAGCCATCCGGATATTCCGGGTGCAGAATACGGCATTGATTCAGACGGTTTCTTCGATCTGACCGAAATGCCAAAACGCGTTGCGGTGGTTGGCGCAGGTTATATCGCGGTAGAAATCGCCGGTGTGATGAACGCGCTGGGTGCTGAAACCCATCTGTTCGTGCGTAAACACGCGCCGCTGCGGACTTTCGATCCGCTGATCGTTGAAACGCTGGTGGAAGTGATGGAAACCGAAGGCCCGGCGCTGCATAAAGAATCCATTCCGAAAGAAGTGGTGAAAAATGCCGACGGCAGCCTGACGCTTAAGCTGGAAAACGGTCAGGAATTTGAAGTCGACAGCCTGGTCTGGGCGATTGGCCGCGAACCGGAAACCGATAACTTCAATCTGAAAGCGACCGGCGTGAAAACCAACGAAAAAGGTTACATCGTCGTCGATAAGTTCCAGAACACCAGCGTAAACGGGATTTACGCCGTTGGCGATAATACCGGTGCCGTTGAACTGACTCCGGTTGCCGTTGCTGCGGGTCGTCGTCTGTCTGAGCGTCTGTTTAACAACAAACCTGACGAACATCTGGATTACAGCAACATTGCGACCGTGGTGTTCAGTCACCCGCCAATCGGTACGGTCGGTCTGACTGAACCGCAGGCGAAAGAGCAGTTCGGCGAAGAAAACGTGAAAGTCTACAAATCTGCTTTCACCGCCATGTACACTGCCGTCACTCAACACCGCCAGCCGTGCCGCATGAAACTGGTGTGCGTCGGTGCTGAAGAGAAAATCGTCGGTATCCACGGTATCGGCTACGGTATGGATGAAATGTTGCAGGGCTTTGCGGTCGCACTGAAAATGGGCGCGACCAAGAAAGACTTCGACAACACCGTCGCCATCCACCCGACCGGTGCGGAAGAGTTTGTGACTATGCGTTAATTCGCGGGGCTTGCGCTGAGTCGCAATGCACTGAAAGGCTGCCGATCGGCAGCCTTTTTTGTTGCCGTCAGTCCAGCAAAATCACTTTCGAACTCTCCGTCTCGAATAGCGGCTTACAGAGTATTTTATAACTGTCGCGGTCAAAGTGCGGCACAGCGATATCGAAGGCTTTGGCGTCTTCCAGCGTTTTGACCGTTCCCAGATAGAACCAGTGATTGATGACGTGATAATCGGTCAGCCCGTTGGCTTCTTCGGCGATGGCAATGCGCCCCGGATACGGCCAGCTGCGGATTCTCAGGGTGCTGAGTGCATTTCTGAGGCGCGCCTGATGGACGTCGGGCGTCTCTTTACCGCAACAGACACCGGCACATTTGCCGAGTGAAAAGCGGAAACACGCACGATTTTTTGCCAGTTTTTCCAGCCCCAGCGCGCCGTAACACAGCTTTTCCTGATCGGCGATATCCCGGATTTTTTCGACTGCCGACATTTTAGTTTTAAACAGGCCAAATAAATCTTCGCTGTGAGAAAAATCCACGTCATCGCTGAACACAATACTGGCCGTCAGCCCCTGAAGCCGGATCGAACACAGCTTGCGGGCGGTGCGCAGCCGCTTATTAAACAGCGGTCGTCGGGTTTTAATCAGATCCGATTCCAGCAGTAACGCCCCCACTTCACCGATCGTCTCGATGAATTCAATATCGCGGGTCATATGCAGAAGTTTGGCTTCGGCAGGATTGCGGAAATGCGACATCACGCGGCTGCGGATATTCACACTTTTACCGATATACAGCGGAAAGGCATTATCGTCGCCGTAAAAAATATAGACGCCGCTGCCGTTGGGTAAGTTTTCTAAGGTATGGCGAAGATGTTCAGGGTACTGATAAAGCTCGGTAAAAAACTCTTTTTCGGGATTCCACAAAATAACTGACCTGCTTTAACCGGATAAACGTCGTATAGAAAACAGACGAATAATACTGGTGATTTATACAGCCTTCAACCTTTATGGAAAAAATCGGGTGTAAATGTTGGACGTCAGGATTTACGCCTGCGTACGCAGCTCAATATATTCCTGTCCGCTCAGTAAGTTGGCTAATGCCGCCTCACGGATTTCGCGCTGATCGGATTGTATCCAGAGATACAAATTATCGAGGTTATCAAACCGCACCAGCACGGTATAGATAGTTTCGCCATGCACCGGGCGCAGGATATTTACATTCTGATAACCTGGAAACCGGGCCGCATCGGTCTTCAGCTGTTCCAGCCAGCGTTCATATTCCGTCAGCTTATCCCGCTGTACGCCGTGGGTGATCACCAGAGTAATGTGGTCAGGTTGATGAGGATAAGTCACAGGATGTTCCTTCTGATTAACCGTTGTTCTGGTTAACTGAATGTTGCGTTATATTCATGAACGATACGAAATCAACACGGCCATTCATAACGGAAATATTTTGGGTTGTTGTTAAACAATTTTTGGGGTGGGGAAAATAATGCGATTAAGCCTTGAAGCGCTGCTGATCCTGGATGCGCTGGACAGACACGGCACTTTTGCCGCAGCGGCCGCCAGACTGTTTAAAACCGCTTCTGCACTGAGTTATACCGTGCAGAAAATGGAAAGTGACCTGAACATTAAACTTCTGGACCGCTCAGGCCACCGTGCGACATTCACACCAACAGGCCGTCTGATGCTGGAAAAAGGCCGTGTGCTGCTGCGTGCCGTCAGTGAGCTGGAACAACAAGCGCAGTACGTCGAAAGCGGCTGGGAAAGCAAACTGACCATCAGCGTGGATGCTTCCGTCCCCTTCGCGCTGCTTGCGCCGCTGATTGACCGTTTTTACGCAGAACATCAGCACACGCAGTTATTGTTCCGCCACGATGTACTGGCCGGTTGCTGGGAAGCGCTGAGTTATGGCGAAGCCGACATCGTATTTGGTGCCGTGCAGGAACCGGTGACGCGCAGCGGCATTGAATACCGTCCGATCGGCTGGCTGGAATATGTGTTTGCCGTCGCGCCGCATCACCCGCTCGCCTCGCTGCCGGAACCGCTGGTGCGTGAGCAAATCCGTCAGTATCGCGCCGTGGTGGTTCACGACACGTCCCGCCATGGCACAGGTGCGGATTTGCGCGTGCTCGATGAGCAGAAAATGCTCAGCGTTCATGATTTTAACGCCAAAGTTCACGCACAAATTGCCGGGCTGGGTTGTGGCTATCTGCCGCGTTATCTGGCCGCCCCCCATCTCGAAAGCGGTGCGCTGGTTGAACGTCGTCTGGATACCGAAACCCGCCGCGATCAGGCTTTTATGGCCTGGAACGAAAACGCGACCGGCAACGCTGCCATGTGGTGGCGCGAAAATTTACAGGATTTCGAGGGCATTGCGGCGGTGTACAGCCAGGCCTGAAAAACAAAAAGCCGCACAATGCGGCTTTTTACGGCGACTAACGCACCGACAAATAATGATGCACCTGAGGTTTATTTTCGCCACGGTGATAACGCGTCACTTCGCTTTGTAAATCGGCATCGGCATGTGACACACGCTGATGCTGACGCAAATGCTCATGCCAGGACTCCACCAGGAACCATTCCACCAGACGCGACGGGTCATCGCTGTGTTCGGTGATCCCCCACGCATAAGCACCGTCACGGCGGCGCGCCAGCGAAAGTTTCCGAATTTCCGCCAGAAACGCCGGGCGATCTTCTTGTGCAATCATGTATTCAATCTGGATCATCACCGGACCGCGGTCGCCCTGCACATCGCCTTCAACCACCGGATTTTCCCAGTGACCGGCAGGCTGTAAATCCGCCTCGCCTGCGGGCAGTTTCAGCCGCCAGCATACCAGCGCGGCGATAACCAGGCCGGTACCGGCGAGTAATAACGCCCCGACCAGACCGGTTTCCTGTGCGATTAATCCCCAGAACAGGCTGCCCGCCGCCATCGCGCCGTTAAATACCATCAGGTACACCGCCAGCCCGCGGCCACGTACCCAGTCAGGCAGCACCGCCTGCGCCACGCCGTTCATGGATGTCAGCGCGATAATCCAGCCAATCCCTAATACCACCATCAGCACCACGGCCAGCCATTTTGCCGGTGACGTCGCCAGCAGCAACATCACGGCGGCGGACAGTAAGGCGGAAAGCAACACCAGCCCGTCAACACTCAGTTTCTGACGTAAACGGGGCAGCAACAGTGCACCGCAAATCGCACCGACGCCCACTGCGCCGAGCAGGATGCCGTAAAATCCGGCGGTACCGTGCAGCATATTGCGGGCAATCAGCGGCAACATCGCCCAGATCGCACTGGCGAAAGCGAAGTAAATCGCGGCACGCAGCAGCACACGATGAAGTTCCCGGCTGGCTTTGACATATCGCAGCCCGGCACGGAACGCGCCAAGAAAGTGTTCTGATAATTCATTTTTCGCTTTGACCGGACGCTTCCACCACAGTAATGCGCCAATCACAAAAACATAGCTCATGACATCTGCGCCATAAGCCGCACCGGCACCGAGACTGGCTAACAGCAAGCCACCGCCCGCAGGCCCTACTGCGCGGGCAATATTAATCCCAAGCGAGTTCAGGGCAACGGCATTTCGCAAATCAGAACGGGGCACCAGTTCCGGCACAATCGCCTGCCAGGCTGGCCCCATCAGCGCCGCACCGATACCGCCGATAAAGGTCAGCGCGACCAGATATTCCACGGTCAGCAAATTATTGTGCGACAACAGAAGCAAGGTTCCGCTGACGCCCGCCAGTAACAACTGAACAAAAATCAGCAGGCGGCGACGGTCAAGAATATCGGACAGCACACCCGCGGGGATCGCCAGCAAAAAAATCGGCAACGTTGCTGCGGTTTGCATCAGCGCCACCGCCGCAGGGTTTGATGAAAGCCCGGTGACTAACCATGAGCTGGCCACATCACGCATAAAACTGCCGGTATTGCCGAGAATGGTTGCCACCCAAATCGTGGCAAACAGCCCCTGTTTGAGCGGCGAAAAAGCGCCGCCGGCCGCAACATTATTCTGGCTCATGCCCGCTCCTTAAGGTCATTCCAGGCGACATAGATAAAAGCGCCGACCAGCCCGATGTGCTCGAAGAAACCGTTCATCATCATGGCGCGTTCATGGCTGGAAACCTGCCAGTACGCATTCGCCATAAAGTTGGCGCTGAAAGTGAACAGCGCCAGCGCCAGCGCGCCAGCCCAGCGAAAGCGTCCGGAAAGAATCAGCGCTGAAGCGCCCAGTTCCAGCACAATCACGGCTGCGGCCATGGGCGCGGCGGGCGATAAGCCGAAATGCTGCATCTCGGCAATCGCGCCGGGAAAATCGAACAGTTTGACGATACCGCCCTGCAGATACGCGGCACACAAGGCCAGCAGGGCCAACCAGCGGATAACCGCGAAAGGGATAACAGGTGCCGACAGGCGGGAAACAGGGGCATGACGCATGATGTCTCTCCTGCCGGAACCCGCCTGAGCACGGTTCCGGCTTAATGGATAAATGAAGAAGGTTACGCTTTGCGCTGAGGGGCTTTGTGCACCATGGTGTAGGCATAATCGACGCCCATACCGTACGCACCGCTGTGCTCGCGAACCAGATTCATCACATCGTCGTAAGTCTCTTTGCGTGACCAGTCGCGCTGGTATTCGAGCAGAACCTGCTGCCAGGTCACCGGCACCGCACCGGCCTGCACCATACGGTCAATGGAACGTTCGTGTGCATCCACGCTGGTGCCGCCGGAAGTATCGGTCACCACATACACTTCATACCCTTCTTTCAGCGCCATCAGTGCCGGGAATGTCAGACACACTTCAGTCCACAGGGCAGAGATAATCAGTTTCTTACGGCCAGTGGCTTCAACAGCTTTCACGAATGCCGCGTCTTCCCAGGAGTTCATTGAGGTACGCTCAATCGGTTTCACATCCGGATGTACCGCCAGTAATTCCGGCCAGATATAGCCGCTGAAGCTTTCCGTTTCAACCGAGGTGTAAATCACCGGCACGTTAAAAACTTTGCCCGCTTTAGCGAGAGCGACCGTATTATTTTTAAGCTGCTGGCGATCGATATTCGCAACGCCGAATGACATTTGTGGCTGATGGTCGATGAAAATCAGGGTGGAGTTCTGTGGGTCCAGCAGATCGAATTTAGACATTTTCATTTCCTCTCAGAGTGCATTGTTGGGTTGTGTGTTTGTATTTCACGTTGTGTTGTTGTGCTGCTGGAATTAACAATAGGTCAGGACATCAAAAGCGGATAGCGGAAAGAATTTGGCAACTTGTTCAGATTTTTTTGACAGGCATCCCCCTCTCTATACCGTCGTAAATCCCTATTACTTTCAGACTGATAGAAGCAACAAAATCTTTTAACGACTTGTCAAAAATAACCCATTATCAATATTTCCCTGCCATGCCTAATGTTGTTTGCAACACAACACACAACCTGTTTAAAACCTGCAAATAACCGCTGAGGAAATATAAAAATGAGCACATTCAATACCCAAGACGGCACTCAAATTTATTTTAAAGACTGGGGCAAAGGTAAGCCGGTGTTATTCAGCCACGGCTGGCCGCTGGATGCCGATATGTGGGACAGCCAGATGAATTTCCTGGCCGATCGCGGCTACCGCGTTATCGCTTTTGACCGTCGTGGTTTTGGCCGTTCAGAGCAGCCATGGGAAGGTTACAACTACGACACTTTCGCCTCTGACATCAACGATCTGATTGAACATCTCGACCTGCACGACGTTACGCTGGTCGGCTTCTCGATGGGCGGCGGCGATGTGACCCGCTACATCAGCCGTTACGGTTCAGAACGAGTCACCAGCCTGGTATTGCTCGGCGCGGTCACCCCGCTGTTTATTAAAACGGATGATCATCCGCAGGGCGTGGATAAATCAGTATTTGACGGCATCCGGGCCGGTTTACTGAAAGACCGCGCACAGTTCATCAGCGACTTTGCGACGCCGTTCTACGGCACTAATCAGGGGATGACCGTTTCCGACGGCGTGATGACACAGACGCTGAACATCGCGCTGATGGCGTCGCTGAAAGGCACCGTCGATTGTGTCACGGCCTTCTCTGAAACAGATTTCCGCCCGGATATGGCGAAAATTACCGTGCCGACGCTGGTTATTCACGGCAGCGCGGATCAGATAGTGCCGTTCGAAGCCACCGGCAAGCTGGCGGCAGAAATGATTAAAAATGCAGAACTGAAAATCTATGAAGGCGCACCGCACGGTTTTGCCGTCACGCATCAGGATCAACTGAACGACGATTTGCTGGCATTCCTGAGCGGAAAATAAATCAGGCCGCAGAAATAAAACAGGCAGGTGATCTGACGATCGCCTGCCTTTTTTTATGCGGCCACTCTTACTTGTCTTTTATACCTAATATTTTGATATTCATGATGGAAAGTGAATTCGGCGGAATTTTACCCGGAATGCCGTCTTTGCCATACGCCAGTTCAGGTGGAATATACAGTGTCGCTTCGCCTTGCAAACCCAGCTTCAGCACGACTTCCTGAAGCACTGCAGGGATTTCCGTTACGGACGCGCTGATCACATTATTGTCTTTTTCGCTGGCAATGACTTTACCGTCGCCCAACGTCTCAATAATCTGCAAACGAATGCCCTTATCCATCGTCACTTTAGGTGCAGAACCTGGCTTAGTAATCTGGTAAATAAAGCCAGATTTGGCTTTCACCGCGCCTTTAGCCTTGCCCGCTTTATCGAGGATTTTCTGGTTATTCTCTACATTTGACGTTTTTTGCTTTTCCTGACGAGAGCGGATATCACTGTCCAGACTGTTCAGCGACTCCCGCATGTCTTCAGTCGACATGTTGGACAGCTCATTCATCCGGTCAACAAAGCCTTTAACAATCACATTGCGATCAATTTTCTCACCGGCGGATACCACCTGCTCGATTTTTGAATTCGCGGCCTGCCCCAGCAAATACCCGACAGAATAAGAACGCCCGGTTTTCTTGCTTTCTTTCGCCTGCAACGTTTTAAGTTCTGCATCACTGATCAACTCTCCGCCAGATTGCGTCACGGCAGCAATACTGTGTGAGGCGAGGTCTTTCTTCGTTTTATCCAGTTCGGCTGTCAGCTTATTTTTTTCTTCAGTGACTTTGGTCGCCGCCAGCTGACTCTCGCTGAGCTGGGCTGTCAGACGTTTCACATCCTCAGAAGATTTTGATAATGCCGTTTGTGACGCCTGATAATCACTTTGCGACTTTTTGTTCGCGGCCTCAGACGCCACCAGTTTTTCCGCCTGCGCTGCGCTCTGTTTCTGCAAATCTGCCAGTTGAATACTCAGTTGCGCTTTATCATCCGTGGCTTGTTTCAGGGTTTTCTGCAAAGCCAGATAATCCGCCTGAGATTTCTTATTGGCGGCTTGTGAAACGGACAACTTTTCATTTTGTGCCGCGCCTTGTTTCTGCAACTCTCCCAGTTGGGTTTTCATTTGCGCATTCTCATCAGCGGCCTGTTTCACGCTTTTCTGCAAGACCAGATAGTCAGCCTGTGACTTTTTGATGGTCGCCTCATACACGGACAGTTTGCCATTCTGTGCGGTGCCCTGTTTTTGCAAGTCTGCCAATTGAGTTTTCATTTGCGCATTCTCATCAGCGGCCTGTTTCAGGATTTTCTGCAGAGCGACATAGTCGGCCTGAGATTTTTTAACCGCCGTCTCTGACACTGACAATTTTCCGGTCTGCGCAGCAGTTTCTTTTTGCGATGCCGCCAGTTGGTTTTTCAACCCGGCATTTTCATCGGTCGCCTGTTTGAGGGTTTTCTGCAAAGCCACGTAGTCAGCCTGAGATTTCTTATTCACAGCATCTGAAACTGACAGTTTGTCATTACGTACAGCATCCTGTTTCTGCAAGTCTGCAAGCTGCGATTTCAATTGCGCATTCTCATCAGTGGCCTGTTTAAGGGACTTTTGCAGTAGCTGATTTTCATTGAGGGATTTGTTATTGGCCTCGACAGCGAACGCTATTTTTTCATTCTGGCTGGCGCCTTGCTTTTGCAGGCTGGCCAGCTGCGTTTTCAGTTGAACATTTTCAGCAGCAGCTTGTTTTGCCGTCGTCTGCAACTCAACCACATTAGCCTGAGATTTATTGCCCGTGCTTTGTAAAGCCTGCAATTTATCGGCCTGTGCAGTCGACTGCTTTTGTAGTGTCTCAAACTGCGTTTTAAGCTTATGATTTTCTTCTGTCGCCTGCTGTAATGTCGCATTCAGCACTGCGAATTCTGCCAGAGATTTACCGTTAGCGTGTTCGGATGAGACCAGTTGTTCGATGCGTGCCGAGGATTGCTTTTTCACGGTATCGAGTTGCGTTTTGAGCTGTGTATTCTCACTGCTTAATTTTTTAAAGCTCGCCTCCAGAGCAGCGAATTCTTTCTGGGCTTTTTTAGTCGCCAATTGAGAGGCAGCTACCTGTTCGGAGGATTTTTTGACTGAGCCGTCCTGACTGGTTTTGAATGCGGTTAACTGTGCTTTCAACCGGGCATTTTCACCCATAGTCTTTTTCAAAGATTGCTGAATATCTGCCACTTCGTCCTGGTATTTTTTTGTCGCCGTCTGCGCCACGGAAAGTTTTTCCGTCAGACTTTCAGCGTGTTTCTGGCTGCTCTTTAGCTTCTGCAACTGAGTGGTAATCTGCTGGTTTTCTTGTTGTGTATTTTTCAGCGAATTTTGCAGTTTTTTCAGTTCATCCTGCGTTTTTTTCTGCGCAAGTTTTTGATCTGCCGACGGCGGGATGACCACAGGTTTGGCTTTTAACGCCGCGATCTGCGTTTGGAGTTGTTGATTTTCTTTTTGTGTATCCGCATAAGATTTTTGCAAAGCCGCGTATTGATCACGGGATTTTTCTGCCGTGGATTTTGCTGTCTCAAGGGATTTTTTGAGCTGCTCATTGGCCTTTTTCTGGGTGTCGCTGACATTCGCAGTAGCAGGCACCGCAGGTGCAGACTGAGTGCTCGCAGGCTGAAGCGCTTTAGGGGCTTTCCTGACGGGCGCTGGCGTCGGTTTAGGTCGCGGTTTTTGCGCTACCGGTTTTTCAACAAGGGCTTTCGGCACGACGATATTTTTTGGAGGCTGGATCAGCGGAGAGGAAGTCTTATCTTTTTCCGCAAAAACAGACGGTTCTGGAGCAGAAATTAAATTTTCACTCTGCAACTGATCCAAAAGACCCAGGTTAGCATCCACCGGTTCTTCAGCATGGGCTCCCTGTATATTGATCAGGAGCAGAATTAAGAAGAAAGACTTCACTCGCGCCATCATATTTTATTCACTTCCTGAGAGCGCTCGTCCATGCTCTTAAAGGCCGCCCCTTTAACTCTTGCGCAGATAAGTTTTAATTTAGAATCCAGCTCTATGTTCAGGATCTCCTGAGCATCTTTATTTATCAAACCTTTATTGGTTTTATAGACATCATAAGATTTTGTCAGTTGATTAAACTGCTTCTGATATAGATCAAAATCGTGAGGAGAGAGACGTTGTAATGCTTTGAATTCATTAACGCACGTATTATTCGAGCTTTTATTTACTGATACCTCTTTTATCGTAGCCACATTATTTTTAGTGCTACAAGCAGTCAATGCGATTAACGCAATGAGAGTCAAAGACATTAAGCAAGGCTTATTCATGGGGATTATCCTGTAGGGTTTTACTGCTAGAACACATTATTTTCCCAGCAAAATACCCCGTGGAACACCCACTTTTACTGAAATGATCATTTAGCAAACACCACATCAAATAAAAACAAAATAAAATCAATAAGTTAAATTAATAAAAATGAAAAAAACCTTTCTTTTTTATGCGTAAAAGAAAATAATTCGTCGTTGTAACGATGTCTTAATGGATAAATAATTTGTGAAAATTGACATATATCATTATTTATTTTTCAGAAATCCCGCGAAATCCTCAAATATCAATTAACATTTCTGGATAAAACGGAATGCTCCTCAATCACGATTAGGATTATTGGTAGCTTTAATTTTCAAACTGCCTTCCCTGCATCCAAACGTTCAACAAGAAAATCAATCATACTACGGGGAAACTGCAGTGCTCATCAGGGCACGGCATTTCCGACGGTGCGGTGTGATAGCATAGATGCAGAAACGAAAAGGCATTCCCGCAAAGGAATGCCTTTTTCTTTTAAGCATATTTTTTAAGCACTGCTTTTTTAAGCAAGCAGGCGTCAGACCACCGGCAGTTTATCCAGAATCGCCTGTGCGGTATTCACGTCTGTCACTAATGAATTAATCATGCCTGAACGCACGGCACCGATAATCCCTGCCGCTTTTTCCGGCGTTGCCGCCACGCCGATAGTCAGCGGCGTATTGCGTAGCTGTTCAACCGAGGCCGCAATCATTCGCTCCTCGCCTTCCCAGTGCAATAACTCGCCGGTTCCCGTGAAGTAATGGCGCAGCACATCGCCTGCGGCATCGCTCAATGCCTGCTCACCGGGCGTCGCGGTAGTGGATTCACTCGGTTTCGGGGTATGCGTCAGACCCACGCCGACAATCGCCGCATCGAGTTTGTCCCACAGTGAAATGATTTCCTGCACGCTCGGGTCCGAGAGAAACGCATCACGCAGTTCCGCCGAAGAAAGATAAGGGGCATGAAGAAAATAGGGTGTGCCTTCCATCTGTTCCGCCGCACGGCGCACGAACTCGGTTATCTGAAAATGCGGCGCAGATTGTTGCATCCCGCCGTTGAGCGCCACGGTCATGATCCCCGGCAGACGGGGCATACCGGCCAGCGTGACTTCGCGCACTGCTCTTCCCCAGCCGATGCCGAGCACCGATCCCGCGCCTAAACCGGCTTCCTGTAAAAGAGAAGCCAGCGGCGTCGCCAGCGCGCCGAGCACATTACCCGGCGGTGCATCCACAACATACGCATGTTTCAGCCCGAGACGTTTTATCAGGTCTGCCGTCATGTCTTCCGGTGACGATAATCCCACCACTTCGATGCGCACAATCCCCGCCGCGCGGGCTTTATTCAACAACCGGGAAATGGTTGCCGTCGACACATCCAGCTTGCGTGCAATCTCCACCTGAGACATATCAGACTCGTAATGCAGCTTCGCCACCAGATGCATCATGGCACGCGTTGCTGCAATATCTTGCAAAATTGGCTCTTTCAGCTTGAAATTCCTTTCAGTAATGAATTACACTCAAATCGTCGATTGAGGGATTATTGCGCAACACCTGTAAAAATGCAATGTGCCGGATCGGGCTTCAACCCTTGTAATACGGCATGTTACGCGATTTTCCGCCCCGTTTTTTCAGGGGGGAAAGACAGAACGTCCAGTGTAATCGAGATTTTTTAATCTGTAATAAATTTCACGCAAAGGAGAGTTCCATGTCAAAGATGTCTACCTCAGAATTACGCAGCTACCAGCAGATTTGCGGTAAAAATGGCGCGATGCTGGTGATCGCCTGTGATCAGCGCGGTGCCATGCGCAGCCTGCTCGCCAGCGACCCGCAACAGCAATCTGCCATTTCAGAACACGAACTCGGGCTGATTAAAGCCGACATCACGCAATATCTTGCCAGCAAAGCCTCCTGCGTACTGGTCGATCCGGTCTGTGCCGTTCCGCAACTGGTGGACAACGGCATTATTGCCCGCGACACCGCGCTGCTGATTGGCCTGGATGCGTCGGGCTGGGACAGTTCGCCGGAAGGCTACCGCCTGTCACGGCTGGTGGAGAATGTCGATGCACGTCGTGTGCGTGAACTCGGTGCGACCGGCGGCAAAATCATGGTGTATCTGCGTTCAGACCAGGAAGCAGCAAACCGTCATAACATTGATATTCTGCGCCAGAGCATTGAGGATTTCGCCCGCGAAGACCTGCTGCTGGTGGTGGAGTTTCTGACCTATAAACTCGACAACGAAACCGAGGAAGAATATAAAGAAAAAGTCCCGTCTCTGATTTATGGCGGCACCAAGATTTGTCTGGAATGCGGCGCGAAGGTGCTGAAACTGCCTTATCCTGGCTCAAAACAAGCCTGTGCTGACATCACAAAACTCGCTGGCGACGTGCCGTGGGCCGTGCTTTCTGCCGGGGTTGACCATTCCACCTTCCTCAAACAAGTGGCAGATGCCATGAGCGAAGGCGCATCAGGCGTTATCGCAGGCCGTTCATTATGGAAAGACTGCATCTCACTGGACCGCAACGCGACGAAATCCCGTCTTGAATCGCTGGCGGTACCGCGTCTGAACGAACTTCAGGCCGTCATTGAACAGTATTTCCATGCACCGTCACACAACCAGACACAACAGGTGGAGCATGTCTGAAAACAGAAATGCCTCACGAAATGGCTCAACCGGCAAACGCGTCATCCTGGTGAACGGGATCCCGGCGTCAGGTAAAAGCCGGCTCGCCGTTGAGCTTTCTGCATACAGCGGCTGGCTGCAACTGTCGCTTGATGGCATTAAAAATCCGTTTCTTCAGCGATTAGAGAATGTTGACCGCCCTTTTAACCGCGTACTCGGGCTGGCAAGTTATCAGGTTATCTGGGACATCATCGGCGGCGCGCCCGAAGGCAGCACCTTTATTGTCGATGCCTGGTTTGGTTTTCAGCCCAAAGAGGTGTTGCAGGATTATCTGCAACGGGCGGGCATATCGCAGGTTGTGGAAATCTGGTGCCAGATTGATGCTGAACTGGCGGCCGAACGATTTTCTTCACGGCTGGGCGAGCGTTTACCGGGACATGTCGGGGCAGAATATATCCCCGAATTAAAAATTCTCGCAGGAAAAGCACGACCAATAACCCCGGGACCAGTTTATTCTGTTGACCAGAATGTTATCGGCCAAAATAAGCCTGTAAATATTGTTGATATTCATGCGTGGATAATCAATTCATTCAATACGCAAATTCAATAAATACTGACCGGAGGAAATATTCATTTACTGAAAAAGTAAGTTAATTCTGATATCAGGACCTTGTTAAACCTCTACTATCATTCATTCTTTCAGGTCTTTTGAAATTATTATCTTTCATTGATGGCTAATAGGATTGGATAGATCACAGTTTTTATTTTAATTAAATATCATACTGAGAAAAGACCCTATTCATATGAAGAGGTATTATGTTAAGCGACTGGATTAATGAAAATAACACGCAAATCATTAGCAAAATAGATGACTGGAAAAGTGCCGTGGCATTTGCCGTGCAACCATTAATTGATTCGGGCGCAGCGGAAAGTCGTTATCTTCAGGCTATATATGATATGCACCGGGAAATCGGGCCTTATTATGTTTTGGGCGAAGGTATTGCGATGCCGCACGCCCGGCCGGAAGAAGGGGTTAACCGAACGGCACTGTCTTTGGTCATTGTTTCAGAAGGCGTTGAGTTTGGCAGTGAAGATAATGATCCGGTTTACGTTATCTTCGCGCTGGCCGCGGTGGACAGCCATTCACACATCGAAATGATTGCCAGCCTTTCCCATCTGTTCTGCGATGACGAGGCAGCGGAACGATTAAAACGCAGTAAAAACAAGCAGGAAGCATTAGAGATTATCCGACAGTTTTAGACGTGAAGTGAAAAAAGATAAACATAACCCTTTATGAACACCTACAAAGAACGTAAGGAAAAATGATGAAAAAGCTATCAATCCTGGCGGTATGCGGTGCGGGTCTGGGCAGCAGTTTTGCCTGTGAAATGAGTATCGAAGCGGCACTGAAGGATCTGGGTGTGGAAGCCGATTTATCACATTGTGATATTTCAAGCGCCACGTCTTCAAGAGCCGACATTATTATGACCGGCGAAAATTTCAGATCGCAATTCCAGCATTACACCATCAACGCCAATATTATTTACCTGAAAAGACTGGTCGATAAAAATGAAATAAAGAGCAAGCTGACGCCTATTCTTCAGGAGATGGGTCACCTGGCCACTTAATAACAGACCCACTCAATTCACAATACTTATAAATCGATAAAACAATTACCGTGAACTCTACAGGGGACGCTTATGTCTTTCCTTCACTTTATTGTCAATGATGTATTAGGCCAGGCATCAATTTTAATCTCACTGATCGCCATGATTGGTCTGATCGCATTAAAGAAAAGCACCGGCCAGATCATTACCGGTACATTAAAAACGCTGCTGGGTTTTCTGGTTCTGCTTTCCGGGGCCAGCATTATTGTTAATGCCCTGACCTTTCTGGGTGAAATATTCCAGAAAGGGTTTCACATGCGCGGGATTGTTACCGACGTCGGTTCTATTGCCGGTATCGCACAACAAACTCTCGGCCGTGAAACCGCATTAATTATGGTTCTGGCGTTTATCGTTAATATCCTGATTGCCCGCCTGACCCGTTTCAAATATATCTTTCTCACCGGACAAGCATCGCTGTGGATGGCCACGGTGTGTTCCGTTATCGGTTATATGGGCGGCTTGCGCGGCACGGAACTGATCCTGACTGGCGGCATTATTGCGGGCGTCATGGCCGTCGGGATGCCGGTGCTGGCTCAGCCGATTGTGCGTAAAATCACCGGGTCCGATGATATTGCACTCGGCCATTTTTGCACCATCGGCTATATCGTGCAGGCAGGCGTGGCGAAAATCACCGGCGATGTCAGTAAAAGCACCGAAGATTTCGAGCTGCCGCAATCTTTCTCGTTCCTGCAGGACACCTACCTGTCGATGATGGTGGTGATGATCCCGATTTACCTGATCCCGGCGATTGCCGCAGGCCCGGAAGTCGTCGCGCCTTACGCCAACAGCGTTAATTATCTGGTCTATTCGTTCCTGCAATCCATTCAGTTTGTGGTCGGTGTTTACGTTCTGCTGTCGGGTGTGCGCCTGTTGCTGGCGGAAATCGTACCGGCATTTCGCGGCATCGCCCTGCGCATCGTCCCGAATGCCATTCCGGCACTCGATTGTCCGGTGCTTTTCCCGTACGCACCGAACGCCGTCATTATCGGTTTCATCTCTACCACCATTGGCTCCATCATCGGTATGTTCCTGTTCCCGAGTCTCGGGCTGGCGATGATTTTACCGGGCATGCTGACCAACTTCTTCGCGGGCGGCACGGCGGGAATCTTCGGCAATGCAGTCGGCGGACGACGCGGCGCGATTATCGGCGGTATCTTCCACGGCCTGTTTATCACCCTGCTGCCTGCGCTGTTGCTGCCGCTGCTGGGCAAGTTCGGCTTCTCGAACGTGACGTTCAGTGACTCAGACGTGATCAGCGTCGGGCTGGTATTCGGCCATATTCTCAACTTCTTCCACTAAGCAAGCCGGAGGTCATGGTTATGGACACACGCATTGAGCAAATTCTGGCGCAGCAACTGCCGCCGCAGGAGTCGGCGAAAGCGCTGAATGAGCTGGGAAAACAGTATCAGGAACAGCAGGATCTGGACGCGGCCATTGCCTGCTGGGAGCAAAGCATGGCCTGTTACGGCAAGCCGGGTTTTGCACAGGCACAGCTGATGAAAGCCTACAATGCGCGACGGCGGCAGTGCTCTGAAGCCGGTGACGGCAAAGGGCTGGAGCGATTTTCCGAAAAAATCGATGCACTGATGCAGCAAAGTAAGGATGCAATCCGCTACGGATTCTGAAGCAATTAAAAGCCAGAACAGAGGTTCTGGCTTTTGTTTTGCACGTCTTTATTCTTCCCAATCCTTACGTAGAATAGAGGCTGCCCCCGCCGTGAGGGCCTAATCACTAAGGATTTACTATGCCGATGATCCGTCTGGAAATGTTTCCTGGCCGTACCCCCGAACAAAAACGTGACTTTGTCCGCGAAGTGACCCGCCTGGCAGCAGAAACCCTGAAATGTAAACCTGAAAGTGTGGATGTGGTGATCACTGAAATACCGAAATCACATTGGGCAAAAGGGGGAGTGTTGCCGGAAGAATAACAGGCGGAGATGAATCGTCGTCAGCCAGCACGCATTAATGTGCTGGCTGAGCAACGGATAAGGATGTTTTTACTGCTGTAACGATTTCGTCCGCTGCGCAAAACTCTTGCGCAACTTTTGCAGTTTCGGCGGGATCACCGCCATGCAATAACGGTTCTGCTGCCCCGCACCATCCCAGTAGTTCTGGTGATAGCCTTCGGCCACATACACTTCGCCGAGTGGTTCGATGCTGGTCACAATCGGATCACTGTGATCGTGCTGCGCGCGCAGTATCGCCGCTTCCGCCTCTGCTTTTTGCTGTTCATTGGCCGGGAAAATCGCCGAACGGTATTGCGTGCCGACGTCATTTCCCTGGCGGTTAAGCTGGGTCGGATCGTGCGTCACAAAGTGAATATCCAGCAAATCGCCGTAAGTCAGTTTTTCCGGGTCAAACCCCACGCGGATGGCTTCCGCATGACCGGTCGTGCCGGTACAGACCTGCTCATAATTTGGGTTCGGGCGACGCCCGCCGGTGTAGACACTTTCCACCGACTCCACGCCAATGACGTCTTTGAACACCGCTTCTGTACACCAGAAACAGCCGCCACCGAAAATAGCGTATTCGATTGTCATACAGACTCCTTCACTGAGGGGGTAGAGGAAATATGGGGACGAATAATGCTGAGATAAAGGTATGGCATTAAAAAAACAGAATGTGAAATTCTTATCGCCGGTAAATGATATTATTTTGTGCCTGCTTATTTCCCTGTAAATAGTGTTGATATTGTGTCTGATTGATCTGACTTTTTTTTCGTGGCAGACTCACTGGCATTGAAATACATGGAATTCCCCTATGAAAGATGTCATTGAAGGTTTCCTCAGATTCCAGAAAGAGGCGTTTCCACAGCGTTCTAAGTTATTCAAAGAACTGGCGTTAAACCAAAATCCTAAGACCTTGTTTATATCCTGTTCTGACAGCCGGTTAGTGCCGGAATTAGTCACGCAGCGTGAACCGGGCGAACTGTTTGTTATCCGTAATGCCGGTAATATTGTGCCGCCATTCGGGCCGGAACCGGGCGGCGTTTCCGCCACGGTGGAGTACGCCGTCATGGCGCTGGGCGTAAAAGATATCGTCATCTGCGGGCACTCCAACTGCGGTGCAATGAGCGCGATTGCCAACTGCACCTGTCTGGATCACATGCCAGCGGTCGCACACTGGCTGCGTTATTCCGATGCCGCAAAAGCCATCAATGAATCCGTCGAACACGAAAACCCTGAGGCACGCGTCAACGGTATGGTGCACCAGAACGTCGTGGCCCAGCTGAGTAACCTGCGCACGCATCCTTGCGTAGCGGTCGCCCTGGCGAAAGGGGAAATTACCTTGCACGGCTGGGTGTATGATATTGAATCGGGTTGCATCGAAGCCTTTGATGCGAAAAGCGGAGCCTTTATTTCGCTGTCCGATAACCCGGAAGTACGCGCCAGTTAATTACCCGTTAAATAAAACATCCGGAACATTTTTAAATAATGTTCCGGATGATAAATCAGCGACTTAAGACTTATTATATTGTTATCTTAACCTCTGCCGTAATATCCCCCTGCCTGCACGACAGTTAACTGATTTCTCTTTTACGCTACAGCGAGAATAATTGATGCCTGTTATCACGTTAAACCGTCTGGCTGATTTGCCAGCCGCACAGTGGGATGCGCTGGTGCCTGCGCAGCAGCCTTTCCTCAGCTATGCATTTTTATCCGCGCTGGAAGACAGCGGCAGTCTCGGGCCGCATTCCGGCTGGCATCCGCAGCATCTTCTCTGGCAGGAAAACGGGGAAATCCGCGCCGCCATTCCCGGCTATCGCAAACGCCATTCTTACGGCGAATACGTGTTTGATCAGGGCTGGGCGGATGCCTGTCAGCGTTCAGGTATTGCCTATTACCCGAAATGGCTGGGCGCGGTGCCGTTCAGCCCGGTGACCGGCGCACGGCTGCTGGGCGATGAACCGGCGGCAGTCAGTCTGTTGCAGGCGATACCAGATTATCTTGAAGAAAACGGTCTGACCGGCGCGCACATCAATTTTACTGACGAGCGCGCCAACCGGCTGATCGGCGGTGAAGCGGTCTGGCAGCACCGGCAAGGTCTGCAATATCACTGGCAGAACCGCGGTTATCGCGATTTTCAGGATTACCTCGACGCACTCACCTCACGCAAGCGCAAACAGTTTCGCAAAGAGCGCGAACAGGTGGCCGCCCAGGGCATTGATTTTGTCTGGCTGAAAGGCGCGCAGGTGACTGAAGCACAATGGGATTTCGTTTATGCCTGCTACAGCAATACCTATGCGGTACGCGGCCAGTCACCGTATCTGACCCGCGCATTTTTCAGCCTGCTGGCGGAAAGAATGCCGGAGGCGATCCGCGTGGTATTCGCGCAGCAAAACGGCCGTGATGTCGCCATGGCGTTCAGTTTAATCAGCGGTGATACGTTTTATGGCCGCTACTGGGGATGCGTGGCGGAATTCGACCGGCTGCATTTTGAAACCTGTTTTTATCAGGGAATGGAATACGCGATTGCCAGCGGCCTCAAACGGTTTGATGCGGGCGCACAGGGCGAACACAAACTGCTGCGCGGCTTTGAGCCGGTGATCACCGACTCATGGCACTATTTACGGCATCCGGGTTTGCGCGATGCCGTGGAAGATTTTTTAGTGGAAGAGCGTGCCGCCGTGCAGCGCTGGGCGGACGAAGCCCGCGAAGTGCTGCCCTACCGGCACGACGTCTGTTAAGTTCGGGCCCTAATCCATGCCGACAAATCCACCGGTCTGGTGTTGCCACAAGCGCGCATAAAGCCCGCCGTGCGCCAGCAGCTCGGCGTGATTGCCCGTCTCAACAATCTGCCCTTTTTCCAGCACCACCAGGCGGTCCATTTTGGCAATCGTCGATAAGCGGTGCGCAATGGCAATCACCGTTTTACCGCCCATCAGCGTCTCCAGACTTTCCTGAATAGCCGCTTCCACTTCGGAATCCAGCGCCGACGTGGCTTCATCCATGATCAGGATCGGTGCGTTTTTCAGTAATACGCGGGCAATCGCAATACGCTGACGCTGGCCGCCGGAAAGTTTGACGCCGCGCTCACCGACATGCGCATCCAGCCCGGTACGGCCCAGCGAATCATAAAGTTGCGGAATGAATTCATCGGCACGCGCCTGACGAATTGCCAGTTGCAACTCCTCTTCCGTCGCGCCCGGCCTGCCGTACAGCAGGTTGTCGCGGATGGAACGATGCAGCAGCGAGGTGTCCTGGGTAATCATACCGATTTGCGCGCGCAGGCTTTCCTGCGTGACGTCGGCAATATTTTGCTGATCAATCAGAATGCGACCGCTGTCGATGTCATACAGACGCAGCAGCAGATTCACCAGCGTGGATTTCCCCGCGCCGGAAGGCCCGATCAGGCCGATCTTCTCGCCGGGACGGATTGCCAGATCCAGATTGGGGATCACCCTGCCGCCTTCTCCGGAATTCTCTTTGCCGTAATTAAACTGAATGTGATCAAAGTGGATCGCCCCCTGATCGACTTTCAGCGCTTTCGCCTGCGGGATATCCGTTACCGTCAATGGCCGCGCAATGGTGTGCAGGCCGTCCTGCACCATGCCGATATTTTCGAAAATACCGTTCACCACCCACATGATCCAGCCGGACATATTCACAATACGAATAACCAGACCCGTCGCCAGCGCGATAGCCCCGACGCTTATCAGCGACTGGGTCCACAACCACAAGGCAAGACCGGTGGTGCTGACAATCAGCAACCCGTTCAGCGTGGTGACCGACACGTCCATGCCGGTGACCAGACGCCCTGCCAGTTGGGTTTTCTCGGTCTGTTCGCTAATCGCTTCGCGCGCGTATTTTTGCTCGAGATCGGTATGCGCAAACAGTTTCAGCGTCGTGATGTTGGTGTAACCGTCGACGATGCAGCCCATCAGTTTTGAGCGCGCTTCCGATGACTGCACCGAGCGTTGTTTCACACGCGGCACGAAATAACGCAGGCAAACGCCGTAACCGAAGATCCAGATAATCAGCGGGATCATCAGCCGCCAGTCCGCCTCGGCAAACAGGAACAGCGCACTGGCGGCGTAAATCACCACATGCCAGATGGCGTCCACCGCCTGCACCGCCGAATCGCGCAACGAGTTACCGGTCTGCATAATGCGCTGGGCAATGCGCCCGGCGAAATCGCTCTGGAAAAAGTTCAGGCTCTGTTTGAGGACATACTTATGATTCTGCCAGCGGATCATGCTGGTCATGCCGGGGCTGATAGCCTGGTGAACCAGCAAATCATGCAACCCGATAAACACCGGCCGCAGGATCATCGCCACCGCCGCCATCCATAAAAGCTCGCCCATATGGTCGGTGAAAAAACTGCCCGGCGGTGTGTCTTTGGTCAGGTCGATAATCTGGCTGAGATAGCTGAACAGCGAAACCTCAATCAGCGCACCGATCAGCCCCACCACCAGTAAAACGGCGAAACTCGGCCAGACCTGACGCAGATAATAAAGATAGAAAGGCAGAACCTGATCCGGCGGTTCAGCAGCCGGTGCCTCACGGAAGATGTCGATCATTCGCTCGAAACGGCGAAACAGCATAGCGATCCCCTTTATGATATCCCTGCCGGCGTTGCTGGTTTCCATGCCATTTCAACGCCGTAAAGGGGAAAGCTTAGTGCAAATCGCCGGGATTGCGGCCGGTTATTTCTTCAGCACCGCATCTTTTTGCAGCAGCGACAGGACAAACGCCAGCACCATCACGCACGCGGCAATCAGATACACCGAGTGCAGCGCCGAACCAAATGCCTGCAAATAATCAGCGCGGATGGCGTCCGGTAATTCCTGCACCGCCTGCGCGCTGAGTGAGCGGGGAAGCACCGTGCCTTCGGGGATCAGCGCCACCAGTTGATCACGCAGAACGTGGGTGAAAATCGCCCCAAACATTGCCACGCCGATGGAACCCCCAATCGAACGGAACAGTGTCACACCGGAGGTCGCCACGCCCATTTGTTTCATCGATACCGAGTTTTGTACCGCCAGCACCAGCACCTGCATCACCATCCCCAGGCCGAAACCGAGCACGCCGATGTAGAGATACAGCATATGTACCGGCGTACTGACTTTCAGAAAACCCAGCAGCACCATACCGGCGAAACTCAGTAAGGTGCCGATAATCGGAAAAATACGATAACGGCCAATACGGCTGATCAGACGCCCGCTGACGATCGAACTGAACAGCAATGCGCCCATCAGCGGCAGCAGTTGCATCCCCGCTTCTGACGGCGACGAGCCTTTCACCACCTGCAAATACAGCGGCAGGAAGGTCATCGACCCCATCAGTGACATGCCGATAATAAAACTGATTGCGCAACTGAGCAGGAAGGTGCGCTCGCGGAACAGACCCAGCGGAATGATCGGCTCGGCCGCCAGCGTTTCTTCATAAATAAAGCCACCAAGGGTCACCAGCCCGAACGCCAGAATGCACCACAGTTGCGGATCCGACCACTGATACACCGTGCCACCTTCGCTGGTGAACAAGATGATGCAGGTCAGCGCCGCCGCGAGATACCCCGCGCCGAGAAAATCGATTTCATGGCGGATGCGTGCAGTCTGCGATTTCAGCGCCACGCCAATCACCAGCAGGGCGAAAATCCCCAGCGGCAGATTGATGTAGAAAATCCAGCGCCAGGAAATATGCTCAACCAGAAAACCACCGATCAGCGGCCCGATGACGGTCGCCAGACCAAATACCCCGCCGAACAGCCCCTGATATTTCCCACGCTCGGACGGCGGAATGACATCGCCGACCGCCGCCATACTGACCACCATCAGCCCGCCGCCGCCCAGCCCCTGCAGGGCGCGCATCAGAATCAGCTGAGTCATGTTCTGCGCCAGTCCGCACAATACCGAACCGAGCAGGAACACGATAATCGCCGTTTGCAGCACGATTTTGCGACCGAGCAGATCACCAAACTTACCGTACAGCGGCACCACAATGGTGGAGGCCAGCAGATAAGAGGTCACCACCCACGAAAGCTGATCCAGGCCACCGAGCTCGCTGACGATAGTCGGCAGCGCGGTGGACACAATCGTCTGGTCGAGGGCGGCCAGCAGCATCACCAGCATCAGCGCGGAGAACAGCAGCTTTATCGAAGGCTTCTGTTCCGCCACCTCGCTCTGTGCCGAATTTATTGTCGTCATGAATGACATCCTGACTTGTAATTAATTAACTGTATAATTAATATTGAAGCATCAAATTCATCTGGTCAATGGATCGCCCTCCTTATGGCAGACAGAAAAATCTCAGAAACGCCAGGATCCGCACAAAAGGATCAAAACGAAGCCAACACGCCCGTGCGTCGTCCGGGTCGTCCGCGCAGTGCAAAATCCGGAGCGGATAAGCGTGAACTGCTGCTGGACGCCGCCCTGAAACTGTTTGCCCAATACGGCATCGCCGAAACGCCGCTGAGCATGATCGCCAAAGAAGCAGGCGTCACTACTGCCATGCTGCATTACTATTTCAAGACCCGCGAACAACTGCTGGACGTGATGATCGACGAACGTTTTCAGCCAGTCCGTGCCGGATTTACTGACATTTTCCAAACACATGCCGACGATCCGCTTCTGGCGATCACTAATATGGCGCAGTGCATGATTGATGCGGCAGAAAAATACCCGTGGGTGGCACCGCTGTGGGTGCGGGAAGTCATCAGCGAAAGCGGTATGCTGAAAAAACGCATGGAAGAACGTAACGGCGACAAAAACCGCAAAATCGTACAGGAATGCATTACCCGCTGGCAGGCCGAAGGAAAACTGAATCCGGATCTCAACCCGGCATTGCTGTTCATTTCCCTGTTCGGTCTGACGCTGTTCCCGATGGCCTCAATGAAAATGAGACGGGAAGGCGCGTCACCCATTTCCCCCGATATGTTGCGTAAACACGTCGCCCTTTTGCTGTTCCACGGTGTTGCGCCGCAGAAGTTATAAGCCGGGCCACGACCTGCGCGGGTTATCCCGTGCAACTCTCTTAAATCCCTCTTTTTTGTAATGAAAAATACTGTGCAGACTCCTTTATGATGTAACGAAAATGTTGCTGTTAATCAGGGAATGCCATTCAACATGAAGGGAATGCCGCCATTAATTCTTGCGCTGTTAGCCAGTTCGTTAGTACTCACTATCGGACGTGGCGTCACACTGCCGTTTATCACTATTTATCTGACTGAGCACTATCATCTGCTGCCCAAAAGCGTCGGGATCATTCTCGGTGCCAGCCTGGCAATCGGGATTCTCAGTAGTCTGTACGGCGGCTATCTGGTGGATAAATTCAATCACCGGACGCTGATTACCGTCTCCATCAGCCTGTTCGGGCTGAGCTTTTTACTGTTGCCATTTCTGCCGAATGTGACCGGCGTGCTGCTGGTACTGGCGCTGCTCAATGCCGCTTACGCCCTGCTCAGCATCACGCTCAAAGCCTGTATCGCCAGCTGGTTGCCGGTAGAAAAAAGGGTGAAGGCATTTTCGATGAATTACACGCTGGTGAATGTCGGCTGGGCAGTGGGCTCGTCGCTGGGCGTGTGGCTGGCGGGTTTCAGCCCGCTGCTGCCGTTCGTGATTTCCGGCGTACTGGCGCTCGGTACCGTGATTTCCCTGACCTGGGGATTGCGCAATATCCCGCATAAACCGCCGCAAACAGAACAGGAACAGAAACCCCTGCCAAAACCGAACCTTCGTCAGACACTGAGCATTCTGGCCCATGACCGTCGTCTGATTTACTTCACACTGGGCAGCACGCTGGGTTCGGTGGTGTTCGGGCAATTCGCCGGTTATCTCTCCCAGTACCTGATTCTGGTCTCAAACGCCGCTTTTGCGTACAAAATCATCGGCGCGGTGATGATCACCAACGCCGTGATTGTTATTACCTTCCAGTACGTATTAAGCAGCCGGATGAAACAAAACAGCCTGCTGAAATGGCTGCTTCTCGGCACGATTTTCTTCATCATCGGCCTGATCGGCTTTATGACCGCCGGACAATCGGTGTTGCTTTGGGTGATCGCGATGGCGATTTTCAGCTTTGGCGAACTGATTGTTATCCCGGTGGAATATATGTTTATCGACTTTATCGCGCCGGAAAATATGAAGGGCAGCTATTACGGCATGCAGAACCTGAGCAATCTGGGTGGCGCGATAAACCCGGTCATGTGTGGTTTTCTGCTCAGTTACACCGCCCCGCCGGTGATGTTTATCGCGCTGATTGCCGCCTCGGTTGGCGGTCTGCTGTTCTTCTGGATGGGGCACCGTCTGGCGGCTAATACAGCACAGCCGCGTGCTGTTTAAGGGTTTCCATCAGCCCGATATAAGGATGCGGGCCATAGCTTATCCGGCTGACACCCGCCGCAGTGAGATCAGCCAGCGGTGGTGTCAGGTTGCTGGCCATAATATTCACCGGCAGCGCTGATACCTCACAGAGTTCGGCAATCAGTGTCAGGTCACTCAAACCGGGGGCAAAAAAACCGCTGGCTCCCGCATCCTTATAGGCAGTCAGCCGCTTTTTAGCTTCCGCCATCAGCACCGGATGCCGCGTGGCGTCGGGTTCCTGTAAAAAGACATCGGTGCGCGCATTGATAAATAACGCCATTCCCTGATTTTCCGCCACCTGACGAAGCGAGTTCAGAATCTCGCATTGTTCACGGACGCCGTTCAGCGCGGATAATCCCATTTGCTGATCCTCAACATTAATACCCACGACACCCGCCTGCAAAAGTGCGCTCAGGTTGTCGCGGCGATCCGCACCATAACCGGTCTCGAAATCCACCGTGAGCGGCAGACTGATCACAGAGGCAATGCGTTGCACCGTCCGTAACAGGCTGGAAAAAGGCATGGCTTCGCCATCCTGATACCCCTGCGCCGCCGCACACGACCAGCTTCCGGTAGCGATGGCTTTTGCCCCCGACTGCGCCACCGCCAGCGCGCTGCCCGCATCCCAGATGTTGTATAAAATGACCGGATTGTGCTTCTGGTGAAGTTGTGAAAATGCCAGTGCCCGACTTTGCTGATTCATACCCTGCTCCTCGTTTAGCGGCTCAACGCCATTCTTCGTTCGTGTTCAATCAGCCACCGCTTGCGCCATAATCCGCCGCCGTAACCGGTCAGCGAACCATCAGCACCAATGACGCGATGACAAGGGATCAGGATTGAAATCTGGTTAGCCCCGTTGGCACGGGCGACTGCGCGGGAAGCCGTGGCCTGCCCGATATCCGCCGCCAGCGCGGAGTAACTGCGCAGTTCACCCGCCGGAATAGCCCTGAGCGCATCCCAGACTTTACGGGTAAACAATGAACCGAATTCCGCCAGTGGCGTGATAAATGTGTGCTTTTCACCCGCGAAATACGCCGCCAGTTCCAGTTCGAGCTGATCAATCAGCGGCGTTCGTCCAAAAATAATTTCAGAGGACGTCAGTTGTTTCAGCCGCTCAATTTCATTAGGTAATGCCGGACGATCAATAAACTCCAGCAGATACAGTGCGTCGTGGCTGGCGATCGACAGCATGGAACCGATCGGCGTATCCAGCCAGTCAGCCTTCAGAAACTGATGCTTTCTGGCCTGGCTCGGGTTCAGCCCGATTTGACGGGTGATCGCCGCTCGAAATCCGCTGCCGGATTCAAAACTCGCATCCAGTTGGGCATCAATTACCGGCTCTCCCCCGGCCAGCGCATCGACACCCTTGCCGATTCTGCGTAAGCGCGCCATTTCCAGAAAAGTGATGCCAAACTGTCGTTTAAAGGCGCGGCGGACGGTGGAAGGATCAACGTTCATCGCCTGCACATCGCCCTCGCTCCACTTTTTGTCTGGCTCGTTTTCCAGCGCAGCCAGCAATTTCAGCACCAGCGGGTCTTTTTCTCCGCCCTGCATCAGCGGCCGGCAGCGTTTACAGGGCCGGAATCCGGCTTCCATCGCGCTGACCATCGACGGATAAAATACCGAGTTCTCGCGCTTAGGTTTTCGTGCCGGGCAGGTCAGGCGGCAAAAAATACCGGTGCTTTTGACGCCGACAAAAGCAAAGCCGTCATAGGCCGGATCACGGGCAATCAGCGCAGCATAAAGCACATCATCGTCAGGTAAATCGAACAGCATGATTTCACTCGCAGACCGGAAACATGGGGAAAAGCATAGGGGAATTTCAGCGGGAGAAGCGACGTTTTTCGGGCGTTGATTTTAAATATTCACAGCAAGAGTGTCCGTGCCCGGCGTGATACCGGGCACGGCTATTTTTACTCCTCCAGTCCGCGGTTTTTCAGCATCGGCTCAATTGACGGAGCCTTGCCACGCCAGGTTTCGTAGAGTTTTTCCAGATCTTCGCTGTTACCGCGTGAGAGGATCTGATCACGGAATTTCTGACCGTTCTCCCGCGTCAGCCCGCCCTGCTCAGTGATACCGGCAAAGGCATCATCAGCCAGCATTTCGGTCCACAGATAGGCATAGTATCCGGCGGCATAGCCGTTACCCCAGATGTGCTGGAAATAACTGGAACGGTAGCGCGGCGGCACATACGCCAGATTCACTTTATCTTTCGCCAGCGACTCCGCTTCAAACTTATCAACATCCTGCTGCGGTGCGTCCGCGCTCAGGCTGTGCCAGTGCATATCCAGTAACGCAGCCGCCAGCAGTTCGGTCATGTCATAGCCTTTGTTGAACTTACTGGCCTTCTCGATTTTGTCCTGCAAGGCCTGCGGCATCACTTCACCGGTCTGATAATGTTTGGCGAAGTGAGTAAACACTTTCGTATCACTCGCCCAGTGCTCGTTAAACTGCGACGGGAATTCGACAAAATCACGCGGCGTCGCAGTACCGGAAAGACCCGGATATTCCTGATCGGCAAACAGGCCATGCAGCGTGTGACCAAATTCGTGGAACATAGTGATAACGTCGTCCCACGACAGCAGCGCCGGTTGCCCCGCCGCCGGTTTCTGGAAATTCGCCACGTTGTAAATCACCGGTTTCGTACCCAGCAATTTCGACTGATCGACGTAGTTGCTCATCCATGCGCCGCCGCCTTTATTATCGCGCTGATAATAATCGGCGTAGAACAGCGCCATCGATTTACCGTCTTTATCGAACACCTCAAAAACCCGCACATCAGGATTGTAAACCGGCAGGTCTTTGCGTTCTTTAAAGGTGATGCCATACAGCAAGTTAGCGGCATAAAACACGCCGTTTTCCAGCACATTATTCAGCTCGAAATAGGGTTTGATCTGCGCGTCGTCCAGATCATATTTCTCTTTGCGAACCTGCTGGGCGTAGTGCTGCCAGTCCCAGGCAGTCACTTTGAAGCCGCCCTTCTGTTTATCGATTTCTGCCTGAATATCCTGCGCTTCACGCTGCGCGCGGGCGGTCGCGGCTGGCACAATTTTGTGCATGAAATCCAGTGCAGCCTGCGGCGTTTTCGCCATCTGATCTTCCAGTTTCCACGCGGCATAACTCGGGAAACCCAGCACCTGAGCCTGCTGTGCGCGAACTTTTGCCAGCTTCGCAATCAGCTCACGGGTGTCGTTGGCATCGCCTTTTTCAGCGCGATTGATTGAGGCCTCATACAGTGCCTGGCGCGTGTCGCGGTCATCCAGTGACTGTAACAACGGCTGCTGCGTGGTGTTTTGCAACACCAGAAGCCAGGCATTATCCAGCTTGCGGTCTTTGGCGGCCTGCGCGGCTGCCGATAATTCGGCGTCACTCAGCCCGGCAAGCTGCGCTTTATCTTTCACCGTCAGCCCGCCCGCTTTGGTGGCGGCCAGCAATTTATTAGTGAACTGCGTGCTGAGCGTTGCCGCCTGTTGATTCAGCGCTTTGAGTTTGTCTTTATCCGCATCCGAAAGATTGGCACCTGACAGCTCGAAATCCTTAAAAGTCACCTCAATCAGGCGCTGTGATTCGGGGGAAATTTTCAGGCTGCTGCGCTGGTCATAGACCGCTTTCAGCCGCGCAAACAGCTTGCTGTTGAGATGAATGCTGTCATCCATCGCCGCCAGTTTTGGCGAGGTATCTTCGTCAATTTTTTGCAGCGTATCGTTGGTATTCGCGCCGGTCATCGCGCCAAAAACGTTTTGCACGCGTTGCAGCATGACGCCGGATTTTTCCAGGGCCGCATAAGTATTTTCAAAGGTTGGCGGCGCGCTGTCGCTGGCGATTTTATCGACTTCAGCCAGTTTCTGGCGGATGCCTTCGAGGATCGCCGGTTCATAATCGCTGTCTTTATAGAGATTAAATTGCGGCGCCTGATATTCCAGCGGGCTGGGTTTCAGAAATGGGTTATCGGCATTAATAGCGTGATTCATGACGTGCTCCTGAGTGGCGGGCTGTGCGGTTTCCGCAGCCCCTGCAAACTGGCTGACAGCCAGGCTGGTTGCCAAAAAGAGAGATGACAAACGCATTCCAGTCTTCCTTATCTGAGTGAGAGAAGTGCTCCGTTAAGTCATTGAGAATAGACCTCACTCAGCGATCCGGCAAAAGGCAAACGTAGGTAAATCGTGTTATTACGAGGCGGATTCCATATTTTCGATAAAACTTTTCTGTCAGGATACCGGCCTTAGCAGGGCATAAAAGATGACAGAGGTTCCGATGATCAAAGACCAGACGTTCAGTGACCAGCGTTTTAGCGTGAAGCAGTTTACCGGCGAGACACTGGAGAACTGCCGCTTTTACCGCTGCCGTTTTGACAGCACCGATCTGTCAGAAACGGCGTTCGTCGATTGTCTGTTTTACGATGATGGGGAACAAAAAGGCTGCTCTTTCCAGCATGCAAAATTGCAGGATGCCAGCTTTAAACGCTGTGATCTGACGATGGCTGATTTCAAAAACATTCAGGCACTGGGTTGTGAAATCCGTGAATGCAAAGCCACTGGCGCAGATTTCAGCGGCGCGAGTTTTATGAATATGATCACCTCGCGCACCTGGTTTTGCAGCGCCTTCATGACCAAAAATAACTTCAGCTACGCGAACTTCAGCAAAGTCATTCTGGAGAAATGCGAGTTATGGGAAAACCGCTGGACCGGCGCGAACGTGCAGGGCGCAAACTTCAGCGGCTCCGACCTTTCCGGCGGCGAATTCACCGAGTTCGACTGGAATAACGTCAACATTACCCATTGCGACCTGACGAACTCCGATCTGGGTGAGCTGAATATCCGTAAAGTCGATCTCGATGGCGTGAAAATCGACGACTGGCAGCAGAGTCATTTGCTGGAAAAATTGGGGATGATTGTGATCCATTCGAAGTGAGAGGATACGATATAAAAAACCGCTCTCTGAAGCGGCTTTTTTGTGCCTGAAATCCCCAGGCTGCCCGCCGGAAAGTGCGCTTCCCCTCCGCCCTTCATCAGAATCTCACCGCAATATGCTATAACAGACCTTCGCTTTAGCCACGAAATTAACCTCATGAAAGATAATAGTATTTATTCGCCTCAGGCGTCTGTGCCGGAAAAATCACGGGTGCTGGGCTGGTCTGATTTATTCTCGCTGTGGTTCTCGCTCGGTATGGGTCTGATGGTATTGCAGGCCGGTGCCATTCTGGCTCCGGGCCTCGGGCTGGCGGGCTCGCTGGCAGCCATTGTGTTGGGGTCTGCCGTCGGCGTTGCGCTGCTGGCACTGGTCGGGGTGATCGGCGGGCAGACGGGCATGTCGTCGATGGCGTCGCTGAGGCTCAGCCTCGGCAAACGCGGCGTGGCACTGCCGGTGCTGTTCAATCTGATCCAGTTGATCGGCTGGGGCGCGTTCGAAATTGTGGTGATGCGCGATGCGGCCAGTCTGCTGGCAAAACGCGCCTGGGGCGACGGCAGTTTTTGGGCGAATCCGACCCTCTGGACGTTTATTTTCGGCGTCGTTGCCACCTTGCTGGCGGCCAGCGGGCCGCTGGCGTTTATCCGCCTGGTACTGCGCCGCTGGGGGATCTGGCTGTTGCTGGCGAGCTGTGCGTGGCTGACCGGTTATCTGTTCCTGCACGCCGATTTATCCACACTGTGGCATAAAGCCGGGGACGGTTCGATGCCGTTCGCGCTGGCCTGCGATATTGTGGTGTCGATGGCATTTTCGTGGCTGCCACTGGTGTCGGATTACACCCGTTTCGGCAAATCTGCGCGGCAAAACTTCTGGGGAACGGCCTGCGGATATTTCCTCGGCAGCGTGTGGATGATGGCGCTCGGCGTGGCGTATACGCTGGCGTTTGTCAGCACCTCGACCGATGCCAATGCGCTGCTGCTGGCGCTTTCCGGGATCGCACTGGGTATTCCGCTGTTACTGATTCTGGTGGATGAGCATGAAAATGCCTTTGCGGATATTCACTCAGCGGCGGTGTCGGCGGGGACTTCCCTGCCGGTCAGCGTGGGTAAACTGACGCTGGGTATCGGCCTGCTGTGTACGCTGATCGCCTGGGCCGTTCCGCTGACGCAATACGAAAACTTCCTGCTGCTGATTGGCTCCGTGTTTGCGCCGCTGTTTGGTGTGGTGCTGACGCATCATTTTGTTCTGCGCAGGCAGACACAAAAAGACCTGAATATACGTTCCCTCGCAGCCTGGATTACCGGCATTGTGGTTTATCATCTGATGGCAAATCTGCTGCCGGATATCGGCGCGACAATTCCGTCGCTGCTGGTGGCGGGGCTGGTGTGCTGGGGATTAGGGCGTAAAGCCTGAGATAAAAAAACCGCCCCGAAGGGCGGTTTCTCTACTGCTACAAACCCGGGCCCGTGCTGACATTGATGTTGATATGAGAAACATTAACGTTCCATCCATCACCAGCAGTTGTCATCAAAGAACCCAGTACAACGATCAGTGCATAAATACACTTATTCATTGATGCGGCCTTTTACAACCGCGTTTCACCAATAAGCACCGGGACCGACTGGAGAAGGACAAGCAGTGTTTGGGTTGCCTGTCCGCGCGGTACTCAAGTGCTAATTTCAAGCCCGGTGACCCGTCGCTAAACGGGCAAACTAGCCCCGCGCAGATGCTACCACCAAGACCATAAAAACAATAAGGATATGTGTATAGAATTTAAACTTGCTGCCTTCCCACCCCTGGTGTAAGTTAGTGGCGTTTGGGTTGCCTGATCCCGCTTATTATTAAAGCGTGAAACTGGGTTGATTTAGCGCTAACTGAATCACCCAACAAAAAAACCGCTCTCTGAAGCGGTTTTTTTGTGCCTGAAATTCAGCCCTTACCGTCTCATTTCCCCTGGCCGAAAAAGTCGTTGTACAGCATGTAAAGATGCGCCGCACTCCATGAGAAGTTTGGTGCGCCCTGCTGCTGGCCGTTGAGCGGATTGTAGTTTTCCCGGATAGGCGCATCCGAAATCAGACCATCGGCGTGATCGAAAAAGGCCTGTGCCATTTTCACAGCATCTTCGCGGTAACCGTATTGCTCCATGCCTTTCAGGCCGAAATATAACTGATCGACCCAGACCCTGCCGCGCCAGTAAATGTCTGCACCGAACGCCGGATTGGTCAGTGCGGCGGTGCCCAGTGGCACATAGGTGTTAAATTCGCGCACATCTTTCATCACTTTCACCACGGCGTCGGCATGCGCCTGCGTCGCTGCGCCGTTAAACAACGGTGACCAGCCTTCCGGACCTTTGCCGCGTTCGACAATCGGTTTGCCCGCGCAGCCGTTGGCCAGCGGTTTGTCTTCAATGCGGATGTCATAGAAGAAGCCGCTGCGGCTGTCGAACATGCAGGTGTTGATGTATCCGGCCAGTTTGACGGCTTTCGCGCGGAAATCTGCGGCGGCTGTTTTCTTGCCCAAAATGTCGGCGATTTCGGCCATGTATTTGTTGTCGCTGTACATATAGCTGGCTTCATCGACGGATTCCTGTAACAGCGAATACCCCAGCAACGTTCCGTCATCCGAACGGTTTTCGGCGAATTTGACCTGCCAGTCCTGTTTTTTACCGCCATTTTTGATGTATTTCGTCAGCTGATCGGCATCGATAAAACCGAAGGCCGCCGCATCATCCCGCCCCGATTCCCACGAAGCCGCCACCTGCGCCGGGATTTCGATGCTGTCGTACTGACCGGATTTCACCACGCGGTCGTAGTTTTTCAGCCCGGATTCGGTCTGTTCTTTCTGCCCTTCCCTGACGGTAAACAACATCTTGCCGTCAGCGGTGTTATGCGCTTTATCGCGCGTGGCGCCATATTCCGGCACGCCGTTATGGTTGTGGTCACGGTTGTGCAGCCACCAGTCGTGATAAGCGACCAGTTTAGGGTACATCTCCGCCAGCCATTGTTTATCACCGGTCGTTTTGTAGATTTCCATCACCGACCACGCCGCCAGACTCGGTTTCGTGTTGCGCTCATTCCAGTTGGTGCCATCGCCGCCACGTTCCGGACCCGGGTTATAGGCAATCAGATCAGGTACAAAACCGGCATCCCACGGACGAACCGGATCACCGGGCGGGATCTGAAAGGCAAACACGGCGCGGATATTGTTTTTCGCCACCTCGGGATTGAAATGCGCCATCGCATACGCCTGTTTCCAGGTGTCCCACGGCCAGGTCTGATTGCCGGAGAACCAGCGGCCAGTCACCGATGGCGTCACCGAATCAAACTTCATCGCACCTGCCGCCCCGCGCCAGTTAGCGGTTAATGTTTCGATGGCTTTCACCGCCACACGTTCCTGATCTTTGGTTGCTTTCGGGTTTGTCAGACCGGCATTCAGGTAGCCTTCCCAGCGTTTTTGCGAGGCATCCAGATAAGGCTGGGGATGCGCCAGAATATCCTGGATTTTCGGCTGCTCTTTCTGAACCTCAGCGGCCGTCAGCAGATGCGAATAAGTGGTGTAAAACGTGGTGGAACCGGCGATTTTGGCTTTGCCGGTAAACTGATGGCCTGTAACCGTCATCTGCATCGGCAGGGATTTGTGGATCTGATATTCGGACTCGCCGGAGGTCATCAGGCTTGAGGCCTCGCGCACTTTGCCGAAAATCACACGCAGGCCGTCAGCAACCGGCAGGATCTGGCGCGTATACCCCGGATATTCCTGCCCGATGGTTTTATCCGATGGCGGTTTTCCTTCCTGAGCGCGGAGCTTTTCCAGCAGTTCGCCGTCCCAGACCAGTTCCAGCGGGGAATCCGTGGTGATTTTAGTTTCCAGCAAAGAAGTGCGGGACGTCGCGAAACGCAGGGTCATGTCGATGCGGATGCCGGGCGCGGTCAGCGTCTGGATAAGCGCCCCGGGAATGCTGTAAGCGGTCATGCTCAGCGCGACTTTTTTTCCGGCTTTATACACCGTCAGCCGGTCAAAGTTATCGGCCATAAAGTTGATATATTCTTCGGTCAGCAGCGCCGGTCCAGGGAATCCGCCCATACCTTGCGGGCCAGACGGCAGTAAATGCCCGTGCCAGGCACCCTCATCAAATAAAGGATTAAAACGCTGATGCTCGTCGAAATCATAATCGAGCATATATTGCGGCGCGCCGGTACGGTTAATAACGTTTTTAAACGAATCAGCCCGCAAAGTCTCGGCGTTTTCTGCCTGTGTGTGTGCAGAAATAAATAAAGCAGCACAGATAATTAAACTGAGCGGCCGGTGCGGATTAATTTTTTTCATTATGATTTTCCCCAGTAGAAATATTGCATAAGAAATACCGAGTTGCTGGCGCCGGTATTGTCATTGCTCATATAGAATTTGCTGTCTAATGCGGTCGCGAACCGGCCGCCGTAATATTCGTACCAGATACCGGCCTGTGCGTAAGACGTGGTGGTATCGAAAGTAGTATCCCGCGAATGTTCGGCATAACTGTACGCGGTGGATAAATACAGTCCGGTGACCGCTTCAACCATGGCGCTGACCATCATTCCTGATTCGTGGCCGGAATGGCTGCTGTCGCCTTTGCCGGTGTGATGCCAGACGCGCCCTGCCAGATTTTTACCCTGCAAACCCGCGAGGAATAGCTGCCCGGTGCCATCGGTCAGTTCCAGACCGTTGAGCAGCGTCAGCCCTTCCATCAGATCATATTGCGTGTAGCCGTTGACCATCGCCTGATAGGTGTATTTATCTGAATAACGGTCGTATTTTCCGAAATGCAGTAACGCCGTGCTTTCATTAACACGGCTTTGCGGTGCGGCGGTCAGGCTGTAACGGAACTTGCCGGTCAGGTTTTGCACCTTCACTGCCTGCGTTAAATCGCGGGTATTAGGGATCACGTAGCCGTATTCCGGCGTGAAATCGCCCCACCATTGCAGGTCATCCAGCGAGGAATCGTTGCGCATACTGAGGATAAATTCGGTGCCCCGATCAGTACGATAACCACCGTAAAAACGGTTTAAGCCGCCTTCGAATCCGCCCCAGCGGTGATCAGGCACCCAGGCGTTTCCGTGATGATCAGCCTGTACCGTCCAGCCTTCGCCGTAAATAAGCCCGAACCAGTTGCCGTGTTTTATTTCCAGACCACCTTCGATATAGGTTCCGTCGCTGTATTTATGCTGATCTTTGCCATTTAAATACACGCTGCCGCCGCCGCCCATTTCGCCATAAAAGCGATAAGCAGTGGCGTCGCGGCTAACCGGCGTTATTTCCGGTGGTGCTGATTCATTATGTTCGGCGGGGACAACCGGTTCCTGCGCCCGCAAATTCATTGATAAGGAAAATAATAAAAGTACTAATATTTTATTTAATGATGTGTTCTTCATCGGTATGCGCTTCTTTGTTTGGTTATTATGAACAGGAAAGCAGAAGTAAAACGCATACTAGTAAATATTTTACTAAAATATACTTAAAATTAGGTAAAGCGTTAACTCTGTCACAGTGAGATTTTGCGGGCCGGAAGGCCGGTGAGCGGTGTACATAAGGCACTGATCACATTAAGCTACGGCTTTGGTTTACCTGATGATGAGACGCTGATGGCTACTTTGAAAGAAATCGCTGAGGCCGCGAACGTATCCGTTGCGACGGTTTCACGTGTGCTCAATGACGATCCGAGCCTGAGCGTGAAAGCGCAGACCCGCCAGAAGATTTTAGAAACGGCGGAACGCCTGGAATATAAAGTCTCGCCTTCCCGCCGCAATGCCACGCAACGCATGACGTTTGCCGCATTGTTTACTTACCGGCAGGGGCTGGAAATAGACGATCCTTATTATCTTTCCATGCGCTATGGCATTGAAACACAATGCGAAAAACTGGGTATCACCCTGATTTCTGGCTATGACTTTACCGGCGAAAAAGCGCTGCCTCCGGCGGACGGTTTTCTGGTTATCGGACAACCTCAGGCCGCACTGCATACGCAGCTCGCGCAACAATCCACGCCGGTCGTTTTCATTGATGGCGTAATGGAAGACCCGCAATCTGACTGCGTTAATGTGGATTTATTTAAGATCAGCCAGAAGGTCATCGACTTCTTTATCGGTCAGGGCTATTCGCGCATCGGCTTTATCGGCGGCCGCGATCACCCTGAATTCCCGGATCAGCGCGAGCAGGCCTTTGTGGAATATGGCCGTCTGAAAAACGTCGTCCAGCCGGACGATATCTGGTACGGCAATTTCACCAGCCAGTCCGGCTATCAGTGCGCCAGGAAAATGTTGCAGCAAAATGCGCCTTATCCCCCGGCGTTGCTGATTGCCACCGATACCATTGCGCTGGGCGTGACCCGTGCGCTACTGGAACACGGCGTTAAAATCCCCGAGCAAATCGCGCTGATCAGCGTTAATGACATTCCGACAGCCCGCTTTGTGTTCCCTTCTTTATCGACCGTTCGCATCCATTCCGAAACCATGGGCGCACAGGCGGTCAACCTGCTGACCGAGCGTCTGCGCGATGAACGCACCGTGCCGCTGTCGGTATTTGTGCCGGGATCGCTGCAACTCCGGGACACCACCCGCCGGTAAAATTTAACTGCATGATCCTCAAACCGATTTTTTATTTTTTGTGATCGCCCTGACAACCAGTAAAACTTTTTAGTTATTTTTACTAAATATTTACTATCTTCTCTCCCATAGAAACACGTCTCAGGAGAGATCACGTGAATAATTGGGAAAATATCGAGAAGCAGTCGGAGAACCGTTTACCGCCACGCGCCTCCTTTTTCAGCTATGAAAATCCACAGGCGGCGCTGCGTTTCGATCGCGCAGCCAGTCACTGCTTTCAGTTGCTCAGCGGCCGCTGGCAGTTCCGCTTTTTCGAGCACCCGGCGTTAGTCCCGGATGAATTCTACAATCAGCCGATGACTGCATGGGGTCACATCACCGTCCCCGGCATGTGGCAGATGGAAGGCCACGGCCAGCTGCAATATACCGATGAAGGTTTCCCCTTCCCGATCGACGTTCCTTACGTTCCCACTAATAACCCGACCGGCGCGTATCAGCAGCGTTTTACCCTCGATGCAGCCTGGACAGGCAAACAAACGCTGATCAAATTTGACGGCGTGGAAACCTATTTCGAGGTGTATGTGAACGGGCACTACGTCGGATTCAGCAAAGGCAGCCGCCTGTACGCAGAGTTCGATATCAGCGCCAGCGTGAAACCGGGTGAAAACCTGCTGTCGGTGCGTGTTTTACAGTGGGCGGATTCAACATATATCGAAGATCAGGATATGTGGTGGATGGCGGGAATTTTCCGCGATGTGTATCTCATCGGTCAGGATCCGGTTCATCTTAACGATTTCACCGTAGTCACCACATTCGATGAAAACTACTGCGACGCCGTGCTCAACATTGATGCCGTGCTGCGTAATTTACACCAACCCGTCAGCGGTTATCGCCTGCACGCGCAGTTATTCGACGATGGCGTCTGCGTGGCACAGTTATCAGCAGATAACCTGAATATTGGCGATGAAACGCGCTGTCGCCTGGACATTCCGGTCACTCATCCGCGCCAGTGGAACGCGGAACATCCTGAGTTATATCAGCTGTTGCTGACGCTGTATGACGACACGGGACAGATGATTTCGGTGGTACCTCAGCGCGTTGGCTTTCGTGATATCGGCGTGCGTGACGGGCTGTTTTACGTCAACGGACGTTATCTCAAGCTGCACGGCGTAAACCGTCACGATCACGATCACCGCAAAGGGCGCGCGGTCGATATGGCGCGGGTGGAACGCGATATCATCCTGATGAAACAGCACAATATTAACTCGGTGCGCACCGCGCATTACCCGAATGATCCTCGCTTTTACGAGTTGTGCGATATCTACGGATTATTCGTGATGGCCGAAACGGATCTGGAAAGTCACGGTTTCGCGAACGTCGGCGATCTGAGCCGCATCTCCGACGATCCGCACTGGGAACACGCCTATGTGGAGCGTATCGGGCGTCACGTCATGGCGCAAAAAAACCACCCGTCGATCATTATGTGGTCGCTTGGCAACGAATCCGGTTATGGCTGCAATATCCGCGCCATGGCGAAACACTGTAAAGCCCTCGATCCGACACGTCTTGTTCACTACGAAGAAGATCGCGACGCCGAAGTGACCGACGTCATCAGCACCATGTATTCCCGCGTACAGATGATGAATGCGTTCGGCGAATACCCGCACGCCAAACCGCGCATCATCTGCGAATACGCGCATGCAATGGGCAACGGTCCCGGCGGATTAGCCGAATATCAGGCCGTTCTGAATCGCCATGACAGCCTCCAGGGGCATTACATCTGGGAATGGTGCGATCACGGATTGCTGGAAACCGGTGAAAACGGCCAGATGCGTTATACCTACGGCGGCGATTACGGCGATTATCCAAACAATTACAACTTCTGCATGGACGGGCTGATTTACCCCGACCAGACGCCCGGCCCCGGCCTGCGCGAATATAAACAGGTGCTGTGCCCGGTCGGCGTCAGTCTCCGCGGCGGCGCGCTGCACATCAAAAATCGTTACTGGTTCAGCTCACTGGAAGACATCACGCTGTCGCTGACCGTTCAGGTCGCCGGACGCGGCCTCGAAACCCGCGAAATTTCCCTGCCGCACCTGCAACCCGGCGAAGGCGAAACGCTGGCGCTGCCAGAATTTCCCGCCAGCGGTCAGGAGGTTTTCCTGAATGTTGGCATTCGCAAAAACAGCCCGACGGTGTACAGCGAAGCGCAACATCCGCTCGGACAGTATCAGATGCTGTTGCAGGCAGCCCGCCCGTCAGCCATGAAACCTGCGCCGCAAAAGTCCGCAACGCTGTTATGTGATGAGCAAAAACATCAGCTTATCGTCAGCGGCGAGGGCTTCCGGCTGGCATTTTCCCGTCTGGACGGCGAACTGCAAAGCTGGCAAGTGGATGACGAAGAGATCACAGGCCGTGCGCCGAAACTCAATTTCTTTAAGCCGGTCATCGACAACCATAAACAGGAGTTCGAAGGCCTCTGGCAGCCCCATCATCTGCATATCATGCAACAGCATTTCCGGCAGATGCACTGGGCGCGCCAGCAGGACGACGTCGTCATTGAAGTGCAAAGCATCATTGCGCCGCCTGTTTTCGATTTCGGTATGCGCTGCACTTATCGCTGGCAGATATCGCCTCAGGGCGTCGTCACCCTCGATTTATCCGGCTCGCCTTACGGTAATTTCGATTCAATTATCCCGAAGATCGGCCTCGATTTTGGCGTCAGCCGTCGTTTCACGCAGGTGGAGTATTACGGGCGCGGGCCGGATGAAAACTATCAGGACAGCTGTCAGGCCAATCTCATCGGCCATTATCAGCAGCCGGTGAGCCGTTTATTTGAAAATTACCCGATGCCGCAGGACAACGGTAACCGGCAGGATATCCGCTGGCTGAGTCTGTGCGATGACGCTGGAAAAGGGATTTTCATTCAGCCGCGCCAGCCGCTCAATTTCAGCCTGTGGCCATACAGTGCGCAGATGCTGCAACAGGCGCAGCATATTGATGAACTGACGCCGGACGGCTGCCTGACCCTCAATCTCGATCACAAAATTTCCGGTCTGGGCTCCAATTCCTGGGGTTCCGAAGTGCTCGATTCTTATCGCGTCTATTTCTCGGCATTCCGCTACGGCTTCACGATGGTGCCGTTCAGCCAGCATGGCACCAACAGCCAGCAGCTCGCGGAATTCACCTTTCATCCCGCGGAGGAAAACTGATGATTATTCTCGACTGTTTAACCGAATTTCAGCGGCTCTACCGTAGCGGAAAAAAATGGCAGCGCTGCATGGAAGCCATTAATAACCTGGACAATATTCGTCCCGGCGTTTTCCATTCCGTCGGCGATTCGCTGGTTTACCGGCTCGCCAGCGGCAGCGAAAAACAGCGGGCGGAATTCGAGGGTCACCGCCGTTATTTCGATGTGCATTACTACCTTGAAGGCACGGAGGAAATCGAGTTTTCTGCGAAATCTGCCCTGCACCGCGTGTCGCCTTATGACGATGAAACGGATCGCGAATTTTTTACCGGTCAGGGTGAAACGATAAAGGTACCTAAAGGCCGCGTGATCATTTTTGAAAACCACGAAGCGTACCGGTTCAGACCGGAAAAAGACGTCAGAAAAGTCATTTTAAAAGTGACCGTCGAAGAGAGTTATTTCGTTAATAAATAATAAAAAAACAAGAACCACTTACCCTATAAACATCGCAGTTGGAGAGTATTTATGGCCGGGTCCAGTCGAAATACCATAGGCAAATTTGGATTGTTATCCATGACATTTGCCGCCGTTTTTAGCTTCAATAACGTCATCAACAATAACATCCAGTTAGGCATCGCCTCGGCACCGGTATTTCTGGTGGCGACCATCATCTACTTTATTCCGTTTTGTCTGATCATCGCCGAATTTGTCTCATTGAATAAGAGTTCGGAAGCCGGTGTGTATGCCTGGGTGAAAAGTGCCCTCGGCGGCCGCTGGGCGTTTATGACCGCCTATACTTACTGGTTCGTGAATTTGTTTTTCTTCACGGCGCTGCTTCCCCGCGTTATCGCTTATGCGTCTTACGCCTTTTTAGGGCACGATTATATTTTCACGCCCTTCACGACTGCGATTATCAGCATCTGTCTGTTTGCCTTTTCCACGATGATTTCCAACAGCGGTGCGAAACTACTCGGGCCGATGACCTCCGTCACCTCGACATTAATGCTGCTGCTGACGTTCTCTTATATCGTGCTGGCGGGCGCTGCGCTGATGGGCGGCGCAGAACCGGCGGATCCGATTAATGTTCAGGCGATGACGCCGCATTTTAACTGGGCATTCTTAGGCATTATTGCGTGGATATTCCAGGCAGCAGGCGGCGCAGAATCGGTCGCGGTATACGTGAATGACGTCAAAGGCGGCAGCCGTGCTTTCGTGAAAGTCATCATTATTTCCGGGCTGGTGATCGGCGTGCTGTATTCCATCGCCTCGCTGCTGATTAACGTGTTTGTGGCCAAATCCGCGCTGCATTTTACCGGCGGCACGGTGCAGGTATTTGAAGGGTTATCCGCACACTTTGGATTACCGGCGGTGCTGATGAACCGCTTTGTCGGCGTGGTTTCCTTCACCGCCATGTTTGGCTCATTACTGATGTGGACGGCAGCGCCGGTAAAAATCTTCTTTACTGAGATTCCTAAGGGGATTTTTGGCGAGAAAACTATTCGTCTGAATAAACACGGTGTTCCGACCCGCGCGGCGTGGATCCAGTTCCTTATCGTTATCCCGCTGATGTTAATTCCGACATTAGGCTCAGACAGCGTGCAAGATTTAATGAATACGCTGATTAACATGACCGCTGCCGCGTCGATGCTGCCGCCGCTGTTTATTATGCTGGCGTACCTGAATCTGCGTCTGAAATACGACAGCGTCGAGCGCGATTTTAAGATGGGTTCCAGAATGCAGGGGATCACTATCGTCGGTACGCTGATTGTGATTTTCACCGTCGGGTTCATCGCCTCAACCTTCCCGACCGGTGCCAGTATTATCACGATTGTGTTCTATAACGTCGGCGGACTGGTATTGTTCCTCGGCTATGCCTGGTGGAAATACAATAAATATTCCAAAGGACTGGACGATAAAACCCGTTATCACGAAGACACGCCGCTGGCGAGAATTGTGCTGGAATCGCAGAATGAAACAGCGCGGGTGAAGAAAGAGAATATGGCAAAGTCACTTTCCGGGGCGTAAGACTGCGCCCTGCAAAGCGAAAATAAGGACATAAAAAAACCGCCTGAAGAGGCGGTTTTTATTTTTCTGCACCAGAACTTACAGCGCAGAACTTACAAAGCGATATCCGCAGGTTGTTTCGGCTCTTGTTTTGCCTGAACATCCAGCGGGCGCAGCTGAACCACCTCAGCCACTGGCGTGGTGATCATCGACGGCGTTTCCAGTTGCAGAATGCGGCTGGTTTCCAGCAGCTCTTTCTCGGTCGCTTCAATATTGCCATTCAGTTTGGTGCCGTAAGACGGGATGATTTCACGGAATTTGGCCTGCCATTCCGGGCTCGCGGCTTTTTCTTTAAAGACCGTTTCCAGCAGTTTCATCATGATCGGCGCTGCGGTTGACGCACCCGGTGATGCCCCCAGCAAGGCGGCGATACTGCCGTCCTTCGCGCTGACCACTTCGGTGCCGAGACGCAATACGCCGCCGTGTTTGCCATCTTTTTTGATGACCTGCACACGTTGTCCGGCCACCCAGCGTTTCCAGTCTTTCTGCTCGGCTTCGGGGAAAAATTCCTTCAGTGCGGCATGACGGTCTTCATCGCTGAGCATCACCTGCCCGACCAGATATTTCACCAGATCGAAGTTACCCATGCCGACATGCGTCATCGGCAACAGGTTGGAACTGTTCACACTGCCAAACAAATCCCACAGGGAACCGTTTTTCAGGAATTTGCTGGAGAAGGTGGCGAACGGCCCGAACAGCAGAACCTGTTTGCCATCAATAATACGGGTGTCGAGATGCGGAACGGACATCGGTGGCGCGCCCACGGCCGCTTTGCCGTAAACCTTCGCCAGATGGCGTTTCACCACATCCTGATTTTCTGTCACCAGGAATTCACCACCGACCGGGAAACCGCCGTATTCACGCGCTTCCGGAATGCCGGATTTTTGCAGCAGCGTCAGGGACGCACCGCCCGCGCCGATGAACACGAATTTCGCATTCACCACGCGATGTTTGTGGCTATGTTTCAGATCGGTAATCGTCACGCGCCAGCTTTTATCCGGATTGCGCTGGATATCGCGCACTTCCTGACCGTTTGCCAGCGTGAAATTGGATTTTTTCTGCAACGCCTCGACAAGCTGGCGGGTCACTTCGCCGAAGTTCACGTCCGTACCTGCGGTGGTGCGGGTCGCGGCAACTTTTTGCTTCGGATCACGGCCATCCATGACTGCCGGGATCCATTGTCTGATTTGTTCCGGGTCTTCCGAATATTCCATCCCGCGGAACAACGTGCTTTCCTGCAACGCAGCAAAACGTTTGCGCAGGAAATCGATATTCTCATCGCCCCAGACAAAGCTCATGTGCGGCACGCTGTTGATGAACGAGCGCGGGTTATTCAGCACGCCTTTCTGCACCTGATACGCCATAAACTGACGGGAAACCTGGAAGGCTTCGTTGATCGCCACGGCCTTGGTGATATCGACAGAACCGTCGGGCATCAGCGGGGTATAGTTCATTTCTGCCAGCGCGGAATGGCCGGTACCGGCGTTATTCCAGCCGTTGGAACTTTCCTGCGCCACGCCGTCCATGCGTTCAATCATATGGACTGACCAGTCCGGCTCGAGTTCCTGGAGATAGGTCCCCAGGGTAGCACTCATAATTCCGCCGCCGACCAGCAATACATCAACGGATTTTTCGTCTTCTGCGGCCGCAGGCTCGCTGGCACCCAGTGAGTCACGGTTGAGAAGCATACCAAGTATCTTTCTCATGACGTCTGTTTCTCTAAATGTTTAGTTCTGTTCTGTTATGAATCGTTGTTGTGACTATCGAACAAGAAATTAGCAAAAAAACACGCGGGATCGTTACTGAAACTTCATTTTTTCAAATGATGGCTACGAATATAACATTATCACTACAAAAATTAAAAAAGGATTTAACGTTTCAAAAAAACAGGCAAACGGGATACCGGACAGCGCTTCAGGCCGCGTCACCGCTGGATTTGAAGGGTTTTGCAAAGGCGTTTTAGAGGGCCTGGGGGCGGTCAAAGAACGAGCTATTCGTGCTAAATCGGGTTTTGAGTCGCGGAATAGCAGAAAAAAGTGAGGGAAAGCGATCAACCGGCGGCCTGATGACCGCCGGCATCAGGAGGTTAACTGTCGGGCATTTCCATTGAGCGGATCACCAGAAAATCTTCTGAAATACCTGCACCTTTGTCCACCTTCTGCACGTCATGTACAAACCAGGCATATATCTCTGAGGGAGCACTGTCTTCAGGCCAGGGTGGCGGCAATCCCTCATAAGCAGCGTGCCCGTAAGCCAAAAACTTTTTCGCCCTGCGTAATGCAGGAATGTAAACATCAGGCACGAGCTGACGGCGGGTATCGTGGCTACCCCGTATTTCCATCGCATTTTGCATACTCAGTGCAGCACGGTGAACATCATCCAGCCAGCCCCAGTGTTTACGCAAAATATCGATTTCATTGCGAATATCACTGGCGGTCTCCTGCGCTTTTGGCGAGATACCTAACAGGCCTGCCGACGCACCTGCGGAAGCCATCACCTGCCCGCGCTGTTCGGAATATTTTAGACACTGACTGCGATGCAGATAAAACTGTCTGCCCAGCCAGTCGATATAACTGTCGAGGTGCAAATTCTGCGCAGCAACGCTGAGATTTTTAAAAGGCACTGCCTGCTGATATAACGCTGTCCACTCTGCGACCGATTTCTCCTTCACGCTGTTTTCCATTATGAAGTAGCTGGCCACAGTTTCAGAATGCGCACGCAGTGTCTGGAAATCAGGGAAGGGAACGCCTGCCAGCGTAGCCTCACGGTACATTCTGTGTAAGGCGACCCGGCACAACTCGGCGCTCGGTTTTTGCTCATCAGGTTTTAGCCCGCCGCCCACATCTTCAGAACAGCCGGGCAGTAACTCCTCGCGGTATTTTTGCTTATCGCCGCCTAAGCGGTAAAGGCTGCGCCAGACCCGTGTTTCATGGGCCGCCACCAGATGCAGGGCGCTTTTCACCGCAACCGGTAACGGAGTGTCCTGATCGACATATTTATCCCCCAGCAAAATACTGATCCCCCTGATGGGGCCGCCGAATGCCCCGACAAACCAGTCCACACCGTTGTTATTACTGGCAGGCGTATGCCGGGCACAATCGAATAAACCAGTAAAAATGATCTCAACGGGAATACCCTGATAAACGTATTTATCGCCCTGCTTCTGGCAAATATCGTCGAGCAGCGTATCCAGAAACTTACGCGCCAGAGTTGCCCCGAGGTCGTAACCGAATAACGAGACCGAGATCAGCTTGATGGGCACCTGACTCTTATTTTTAGCCTCTTTAAACGCTTCTTCAAAAGAAGTTTTGGTTGAAGTGATTCGGGTATCTACGCCCGTCACCAGCATGTCGGCAATTACAGGATTGTCGCGCAACCAGGGAGTTGCTTCGATGCTCACTTTTTTCACCGCACTTTTCGTGATATCCCCGGCCAGCGTCACCCATTCAGTGGGTTTAATCAGCTTTTTACCGACATCTTTTAATACTTCCCACCACTTGCCTGTTTTAAAAAATTCTATGCCTGCTTCTTTGGCAATATCACCAGGCAGATCTTTTAAGTCATCCAGTGCGCTGCCTTTCGCGCCATCCATTATGGCGTGGAGCTTAGTTGTAATATCTTCACGGAAAGGAGTACCGAGCCCCGAGAAGTAAAAAGCATTATAATTGTGCTGGGAAGTATCCTGATCATGATCTGGAAATGCCCTGAATAATCTCGCAACATTGCTCAGACGTAACTCAGCTGAGTCTTGTTCAATATTGCGATGGATACCATCAAAAAAGAAACCGATGTGCCAGGTTCTCGAACAATTACCCAATCCCGCATCAACGGTTTGCTGAGCACGATTCGCAGCAGCGACAAGACTTTCGATATCCATTAGTGATCTCCCCGTGTAACTGATTTAGGAGAAATTTCAGGATGTTTTTCATAAGGTGACCAGGCATTGTCACTCCACCCTAATAAAACTTTATCTCCGGGGAGGAAATGAACGTGCAAATCATCTTCCCCCCATTTGCGTTCGGGAAGAGGAATGACAATACGGCGAGTCTCAAGTCGCATTCCCTTAAGATATTGTTCATGCGTTATATCAAGAGTCCAGATAACTTCCGCCGTCTTCCCGCTGATACTGCCACAACACGTTGTTTTACCCCCACCATGAGCAAATGCATTGGGTCCAGCGACACCATTCACACTAAATCCCAAAATAGGCCGGTCAATTTCGCTGTGAATAATTAATGTCACCGGTCCGGTCGGTGGCCCCCAAATGGATGCCCAGACTAACCAGCCTCCCCATCCCAGTATGAACAATAATAATCCTGCGCCCAGCCATTTACCCCAGCGCGCATAGCCGCGATTAACGGCTCCGTCTATTTTTTCCAGTCTTTTAAAAAAATCCATTTTATTTCCCGCCATAACTTTTTATTTACCGTTTACTGCATCTGGGAGTTCTTCATCCTTCGGACTAATAAAGCCACTCCCCCACCATAAGCGCACTTTATCTCCGGGCAGAAAATAAACATGTAAGTAATTTTCTCCCCATTTGCGCTCGGGAAGAGTCATGGTAATGCGACGGTTTTCTTTACGCAGTCCTGCATTGTATTGGGCGCGGGTTGTACTTAATGTCCAGATAACTTCCGCCGTCTTTCCGCTGATACTGCCACAGCAGGTTGCGCCCCCACCGCCATGTGCAAATGCATTGGATCCCGCTACACCATTCACACTAAATCCCAAAATGGGCCGGTCAATTTCGCTGTGAATAATTAATGTCACCGGTCCGGTCGGTGGCCCCCAGACGGATGCCCAGACTAACCAGCCTCCCCATCCCAGTATGAACAGTAATAATCCTGCGCCCAGCCATTTACCCCAGCGCGCATAGCCGCGATTAACGGCTCCGTCTATTTTTTCCAGCCTTTTAAAAAAATCCATTTTATTTCTCTTGTTATTTATTTTGACTGACGGAATCAGATGCCTGCCGCTGGTAATTTATTATCCTTGCCGGGATGTTTTTCATAAGGTGACCAGGCATTGTCACTCCACCCTAGTAAAACTTTATCTCCGGGGAGGAAGTGAACGTGCAAATCATTCTCACCCCATTTGCGTTCAGGAAGTGGCATGATTATTTTATGGATTTCAGTACGAGCTCCTGCTTGATATTGCGCAAGAGTGTAATCCACAGTCCAGACAACTTCCGCCGTCTTTCCGCTGATACTGCCACAACACGTTGTTTTACCCCCACCATGAGCAAATGCATTGGGCCCCGCGACACCATTCACACTAAATCCCCGGATAGGCCGGTCAATTTCTCTGTGAATAATTAATGTTACCGGCCCGGTCGGTGGTCCCCAGATGGATGCCCAGACTAACCAGCCTCCCCATCCCAGTACGATCAGTAATAATCCTGCGCCGAGCCATTTACCCCAGCGTGCATAGCCGCGATTAACGGCTCCGTCTATTTTTTCCAGTCTTCTAAAAAAATCCATTTTATTTCTCGCTAAGACTTTTATTTACGGTTTACTGTATCTGGCAGATCTTCAACCTTCGGATGAATAAATCCTGTACCCCACCACAAACGGACCTTATCTGCAGGAAGAAAATAAACATGCAGATAATTTTCTTCCCATTTTCGTTCGGGAAGAGGCATGATTATTTTATGGATTTCAGTACGAGTTCCTGCCTGATATTGCGCAAGGGTGTAATCAACAGTCCAGACAACTTCCGCCGTCTTTCCGCTGATACTGCCACAACAGGTTGCCCCCCCACCGCCATGAGCAAATGCATTGGGTCCCGCCACACCATTCACACTAAATCCCCGGATAGGCCGGTCAATTTCGCTGTGAATAATTAATGTCACCGGCCCGGTCGGTGGTCCCCAGACGGATGCCCAGACTAACCAGCCTCCCCATCCCAGTACGATCAGTAATAATCCTGCGCCCAGCCATTTACCCCAGCGGGCATAGCCACGATTAACGGCTCCGTCTATTTTTTCCAGTCTTTTAAAAAAATCCATTTTATTTCTCACGTTATTTTATTTTTGACTGACGTAATCAGATGCCTGCCGCAGATAATTTATCAACCTTGTCAGGATGTTTTTCATAAGGTGACCAGGCATTGTCATCCAGCGGCGTGGTGGCCTCGCGGTAGTTGTAATCGCGTTTGAAGATTTTGCCGGTCACGGCGTTCCAGTGGATTTTCAGCCCCCAGACGCTTTCGGCGTGGCCGTTGCTCATCCCCGACGGCTCGCAGTACGGCAGGGTCACGCCAAACTGGTACTGCTCCGGCCCGTCGCCGAACAGCACCTTTTCACACGTCAGGCGGTGTCCGCCTCAAAGCGAAACCAGATACCGACCTCGGCCAGAATGCGTTTTATAAACTGCAGGTCGGTTAAAATAAAAACCGGCTACATGCACAAAAGTCATTTAGCTGTTTATAAAAACGCTGCCCTTATCATCCCGCTCCAGCAGTGACCAAAGCGTACGGTGAAGCTTGCTTTCTTTATCTTCATATTCCGGCAGGGCTTGGCCTTGTTTGACATGAGCATAACGCAAACTGCCGTCGATAAAGGTGCCCCAGCGGCCCGAGTGCGGGCTGGTTTCGCCGCTGTATGCAGTAAGTCGGACGGGTTCCACCTGGCGTAATAACTTCTCTTTCTCCGGCCAGTTGTACAATTCCTCCGGTAATCCTTTCGGGAAAAAACCTTCCGGCGGCACATCGATAAATTCGCCTTCAACCCGACGGATAAGGGTCCAGCCTGTTTTTGCCCACTTAGACTCTTTCCAACTGAATCTATGTTTACAAGTTTCTGCGTCAAACCATTCGTTACGCTGAATGCCCTGCCGTGCATCAGGTGATTCACCATAATCAGCTGGTAAAAATCGAGCTGCCGAAAAATCAACATCAGGTAAATATATTCCAGTTTGGATTGGCACATCTCCTTTTTCTATTCTCACGGATGAGTCAAGTATATAAAGAGGAATTTTTTTTGGAATTTTTATATATGGGCGCACACAATTATCACTATATGTCAAACGCCCCTCCTCCCACTCTCCCCATATTGTTATTGATAAGTTTTTATCTAGTTCTGAAGCTTGATACTCATGATGTCTAATTTTATCTTTTTCTTGATCAGTCATCCACCCATCCCAAAACTCTACGATTCCCTTATTGATATTGCTCATAGCATGACCAATATCAAATGCCTTAACATCATTATGAGTTCGCAGAATGTAAGCCTTGATATAACGTTCCTTTAATGGTCGGATATTAGACATTACGCGTGATTCCCATACTATATCAGCCTGCTGCCATTGGGGGAGCTTACGGGTATTAATCGGCATTTCACGTTTATATCTTGCCAGGGCTTCTTCATGGGCATCGATATAGGCAATGATGGCGTCACGGGTTTCGGCATAATGTTCTGCTGAGATAAAATTTTCTAAAAAATAACATTCCTGCGGATGTAAAATCCCCATTATTCTTTTCCTTTTGGTTCATACCAGTTGTTTTTATTCTCTAGCTTCGGTAACCCCAGATAAGGGCTGACCGGGTCACTGCCCACATCGCCATAGCCCCAGCTGGTTTTACGCCGCTCACCGGTAAACTCTTTTTTAAGCTGCGACGGGTCCAGTACGATTTGTACCGCTCCGCCTTCCAGCGAATATTCTTTGGCATTCTCATTGATTTGTGTTGCAGCCCGGCCTTCCCAGACCTTGAGGGGCTGTCCCGGCGGAACGGTGTAAACGACATATTCTCCGTTTTCATTCCAGCTTTTCCATACGGCAAAGTTTTTACGCCAGTCACTTTTCGACGTCAGCTTTTCAAACTCTGCCTTTCGCATCCAGCAAATACTATTGTCGGAAGAGTTTGGATCAATAACTCGATAGATCATTTCACCTGAAGGTATTTCAACTGCTGCCATAGAGTTATCAAAGGTGCCAAACTTCCCATCTAATGGTGTTTTGCGAGATGCCAGCGATCTGATATCAGGCCACCCCTTATTAATAAACTTCTCTAAGTCCGGGGATAACTTATCTAATGCGGGATATGTTCTTTGTTTTCTGCCAACATCCACCCAATCCGGTTTTTCCTGCTTAAACATCTCCACTTCTTTTACCGCCCGTTCACCGCCGTAGAGGTGTACATTAGTGCCCACATGCGCGCGGTAGGCATTGTCACCCTCAACACGCAGGCGGTTTGCCAGTTTTTTCAGTAAATCCGTGACGGGGGCGAGGGCTTTACCCAGCATCCGGTCCGCGTTGCGACGTACTGCCATCAGCATGTTCCACAACGCGGCTACGGGTTGCTTTAACGATGCCGGGCCCCAGGCCGTGACT